>CAZXZR010000008.1:0-28601 GCA_964645545.1 uncultured Gammaproteobacteria bacterium
GGAATCAACTTTTTAATTGGTTTAAAACTGTATGGAATTTCTAGACCATTATAGAATTAAAAATATTATCCTTTAATATTTTCTTTTCCCAGGTTGCTAATCAAATAGTTCGGCGTCACTATGAAATATCGTTTCTATACCACCTGGCATGCACCCATTTCTTCGGACACACTTGTCCACATAATTCAACCTTTAGCAGCTAAGGCGTAATATTGGGCTGGGGCCATTTTTAACCTATTCTGGATTCTGACATTATTGTAATAGTATATCTGGCCGTAAATATTTTCAATCAGTTGACCCTCACTGGCGAATCTATTGGTGTTGTCTAACTCTAATTTAAATTGGGAATAAAATGATTCTTGCTGGCCATTTTCCCAGGGACTGCCTTTTTTACTCATCGAAACAATTACTCCGAGTTTTTCTAAAAATACGGCATGTTCTTCGCTCTGGTATTCCGAGCCCTGATCAGTGTGGAAATATTGAGGTAAGCAACCTCTTTTTTTAATGGCATCTAAAACAGCGGATTTAACCAAATAGCGATTATGTCGGTTAGAAATGGCGAAACCAATCACTTCGCCGGTGTAGGCGTCAATTACTGTCGCCAAGTAGAACCAACCGTCTCTAAATCTAATATACGTGAAATCGGCTACCCAGGCAATATTGGGACCAGAAACTAAAATTTTCTTCAAATGATTTTGACATTCTGATATTGGCAAACCGATATCTCTTTTCTTATTCGGCCATTTGCGGCGGCAGAGCCGCGGTTTTAATCTATTACTATTCATTATCCGTAATATCTTCTTATGATTGGCTTTGAGGGCGATAGCCACACGTCGGTAGCCATAGGCTGGATTAGAATCCATTATTTCAACTATTTCTCTTTTAATCACTTCGTCCTTAACCTTTAATTTTGATTTGTAGTACAGCGTTGATCGGGCGATACCTAGCTTAGCGGCCAACTTTTTCTTATCAATCATGTCTGATTTTTCCTCCACCAATTTTCTGGCTCTAGCGATTTTTTTTCCCCTTGCCGGACTCTAGCATTATTTCGGCGATAATCATCTTTAATTGTTGATTTTCTTTTCTTAACTTACCTATCTCCAGAGTATCGGCGCCCACCTTGCCATTGCCGATCCAGGCATAGATAGTATGGGTGGAAACCCCAAACTCTTTGGCGGCGTTAGCGACGGATATCCCGTTGTTTTTTATTGCTTCAACGATTTTATCTTTAATTTCCGAACTTACTCTTTTGGCCATATTGTTAGCGGACTGATTAGTTTCTAAACTCTGTTCTTATATCTTAAACCCTAACCGCTTTATATGGAATATCGTGTCCGAAATTCGGGGGTCATGCCAACCTCCCAAAAAGCCTGGGACGGCATGTTTGCCGCCATGGCCACCGCCCGGAAGTCTATCTATCTGGAAATGTATATATTTCTGGACGACACCCAGTCGACCCATGATTTCTTGGGCTTGCTAGAGGAGAAGGCCCGGGCCGGCCTGGAAGTGGTCATCATCGCCGACGCCCTGGGCAGCGCCCACTTGTCCAAGGAGGCGGTGGCTGATCTCCGCCTGGCCGGCGTCGAGTTCGTATACTTCAGCCACTGGCTGAAGCACATTCACAGCAAGATCCTGATCATCGACGGCCGGACGGCTTTTATCGGCGGGGTGAACATCGAGGAGAAGATCCGCCATTGGCGCGACCTCCAACTCAAGCTCACCGGCCGCATAGTCAAGCCCCTCCTCCATTCCTTCAGCCACACCTATGAGAAAGCCGGCGGCCGCCGGCCTGCTGTCCTGAAATACAGCCGCCGCACCCTGACCAAGAAGATCAAGGCCTGGGTGACGGACAACCTGGAAGGCGCCGCCCAGAAATACTATCTCAACAACTATTACCGCCAGAAAATCAAGGGCGCCCAGCGCCTGATTCAAATCGTCACTCCCTACCTGCTGCCGCCCCGCTGGCTCCTGGCCCTCTTAGACGACGCCTGCCGCCGCGGGGTCAAGGTGGAAATCATCATCCCCCAGGACACCGACGTCAAGCCGCTCAACAAGATAAATTACTTGAACGCCTGCCGGATGTCGGCTTTCGGCGCCGACTTCTACTGGCTGCCGGCCATGAACCACGCCAAGATAATGGTCATCGACGAGGAAGAAGGCGTGGTCGGCTCGCAGAACCTGGACGTCTTTTCCTTCCGTTTCAACCTCGAAGCCGGCGTCTTTTTCCGCCAGAAGGACATTCTGGCCGACCTGATCCGAGTCATCGCCCAATGGAAACGGGAAGCGGCTTTCTTCACCGCCGCCCGAACTAGGATAAAGCCGGTCGACCGGCTGCTGATCGCCGTCTTCAAGGTTTTCTACCCGCTTTTCTAAATAAGCTTTTTCCCTTAACCCCCTTCTTGCCCTAGCCCGACCGGGCTTGTTTTTTTTCTCCCCTTCCGCTATAATAGACCTTAATAATTTTTAATCTCATTAAAATGGCGGGAAATTTCATCAGGATCAGGGGCGCGCGCACGAATAATTTAAAAAACGTTTCCCTGGACATCCCGCGGGATAAATTGGTGGTTATCACCGGCCTGTCCGGTTCGGGCAAATCCTCCTTGGCTTTTGATACGATTTTTGCCGAAGGCCAGCGCCGTTACGTGGAATCCCTCTCGTCTTACGCCCGGCAATTTGTCGGCCGCTTGGACAAGCCGGATGCGGACCTGATTGAAGGCCTGTCGCCGGCGATTTCCATCGATCAGAGGACGAGCGGCCATAATCCGCGCTCCACCGTGGGTACGGTCACGGAAATTTATGATTATCTGCGCCTGCTTTACGCCCGTTGCGGCCAGCCTTATTGTCCCCAGTGCCAGACAAAATTAAGAAGGCGGGCGGAAGAGAAGAAAAGCAGCAAAAGCGTCGGCGGCCGTTTGGTAAAAAGCACGCGCTTGGAGAGGTTTTTCTTCTGTCCCGACTGCGGTTACCAGCGGCCGGAACTGGCCCCGCGCGATTTTTCCTTCAACTCCGGTTACGGCGCCTGTCCCGAATGCGGCGGCCTGGGCACGAAAGCGGAAATCGATCCGGACCGGCTTTTCAATCCCAAATTGAGCGTTCCGGAAGGGGCGATAAAGCCCTTGGCCCACGCCAATTTAAACGGTAACGGCCTTATTACCGCCTTAAATGCTTTGGCCGACCGTCATAATTTTAGTTTGCGCCCGGCCGTGGGCGAGTTAAATAACGAACAACAGCGCTGGCTTTTAAAAGGTGATGATTATTTCCCCGGTCTCTTGCTCTATTTGGAAGAAAAATATCGGCAAAGTAAATCCAATTTCGTTAAACAGGAAATAGAAAAAGTTATGCGCGTTTTCCTGTGTCCAGTTTGTCAGGGAGCGCGCCTGAAACCGGAAGCCTTAGCGGTGAAGGTCAATAATTTAGGCATTAATGACTTGGTTAATAAAAGCATTAAAGAGGCCGGCCAGCTTTTTACCGCTTGGCTAAAGAATGGGGTTGCCGTTAATGGTAGCGCCAAGATCATGGCGCCGATAAGCCGGGAAATTTTAAAAAACTTGGAACTTTTGCTCAACGTTGGTCTGGATTATTTAACTTTGAGTCGGCCGGCAGCCAGTTTGTCCGGCGGCGAAGCGCAAAGAATCAGGTTAGCTTCCCAGGTCGGCTCCACTTTGTCCGGCGTCCTTTATGTTTTGGACGAACCCTCCATTGGTTTGCACCAAAAAGACAACGATAAATTGATAGCGACTTTGAAAAATCTGCGCGACAACGGCAATACCGTCATCGTGGTTGAGCATGACGCCGCCATGATGCTCTCAGCCGATTATTTAATAGACATCGGCCCGGGCGCCGGGGAACAAGGCGGCCAGATACTCTTCACGGGCACGCCGACGGAAATAAAAAAGGCTCCAGGTTCTTTAACCGGCGCTTACTTGGCTGGCAAGAAAAAAATCAAAACGCCGGCGCGTTTTCGTAACGGCAACGGCCAAGCCCTTAAAATCTTGGGCGCCAGCGAACACAATTTGAAAAATTTTGACGTGGCCATACCCTTAGGCAAATTAGTGGCCGTGACCGGCGTTTCCGGCTCGGGCAAGTCCAGTCTGATGACCGATATTTTAGCCAATGCCTTGAACCGCCATTTCTATCGGGCCAAGGTGGAAGTGGGGGCGCATAAAGGAATTAAAGGCCTGGAATTTATTGATAAAGTCATTGCCATTGATCAATCGCCCATTGGCCGTACGCCGCGTTCCAATCCGGCCACTTACACCGGCCTTTTCTCCTATATCCGCGATCTTTTCGCCGCTTTGCCCGAAGCTCGCGTCAAAGGCCTGACTTCCGGCCACTTTTCCTTCAACGTCCCCGGCGGCCGCTGCGAGAATTGCCACGGCGACGGCCTTATTAAAGTGGAGATGCAATTCTTAAACGACGTTTATTTGACCTGCGAAGTCTGCGGCGGTAAAAAATTCAAACCCAAGGTTTTGGAAGTTTTATACCAGGGTAAAAATATCTATGAAGTTTTGAATTTAACCGTGGCTGAAGCGCGGGAATTTTTCCGTCACCAAGCGGTCTTGGAGCAAAAACTGACCACTTTGGCCGAAGTTGGCTTGAACTACATCAAGCTCGGTCAGGCGGCGACCACCTTTTCCGGCGGCGAAGCCCAGCGCATTAAATTGGCCACGGAATTGTCGCGTCGAGCCACGGGCAAGACCCTTTATATTTTGGACGAACCGACCACCGGCCTGCATTTCGCCGACATTGAGCGCCTTTTGAAAGTTTTACAATTATTGGTGGAGGCCGGTAATACCGTCTTAGTTATTGAACATAATTTGGACGTCATTAAGTCGGCGGACTGGGTCATAGACCTCGGCCCCGATGGCGGGGATTTAGGCGGTTATTTGGTGGCCGAAGGCACGCCGATAGAAGTAGCCAAGATAGGCAAAAGCTATACCGGTCAATATTTAAAAAAGGTACTGTAATAATTCAGTCAATAAAAAGCCGGCTTTTCATGAGGTCGGTTTTTTAAATTGTGTTTCTTTTATTTAGATTTCCGCCAAAATTTTTAAATCCAGCTTTTTCGTTTCCGTGTTCAGGACCGCGAAGGTCGGGGCGTAAAAAGTGTTGGCTAAATTGCCTGGATTGACAATTGTAGTTTCGTTTCGTTTTTCCAGCCAAGGCTTGTGCGTGTGGCCGTAAAAAATAAAGTCCGGCCGCGCCTCTTGTTCGGCCGCCTTTTTGAAGACACGCGCGATCTTGAAGGATTCGTGGCAGAGACCGATGTTGAGGTTGGTGAGTTCAAGGAAGCCGATTTCCCCTTGGTTGCGGAGATTGGGAATATCGTCGAGGTCGCCCGGCCGGTAAATTTCCAAGTTGCCGCGAACTAAAAAAATCTCGCCGGCGAAATTGGCGGCGAGGTAATGGCCGGTTTCCTTGGTGGTCAGGTCGCCGCAAAAAATCATTTTTTCCACGTCTTGTTTGCGGCACCAGTTTAAACATTTGTCCAAATTGGCCAAATTATCATGAATATCGGAAGTGATAACGATGAGCATAAGCCTTATTTCTCCCCGCGCAGCCTTATTTCATAAGCCATTTGTTCTAATTTACGCAAATGGCCGCGGGCTTGATCATATTTAGTGCGTAAATAGCCGGTTAAGTCAAAGTCCACTAATTGGGCCATAATTGTTTCGGCCTGTTCCTTAATTTTATTGACGACGCTAAATTGGCCGGCCGCCGCTTGATTGGTGGCATAACGGACCAATTCGCCGATTAAGTCGCAAAGGCCGCCGAGATAGCTTTCATAGTCAAGGTTCAGGCCACTCTCCGCTACTATCGTTTTGCCTTTGGCGGCTGCTAAGAAAATTTGGGCTTCCAAGTATTCTTCGGCCGCCGCCCGATAACTACCTTCGCGGTTTAAGCGTTCCAAATCGAAACGTTTTTCCAAGTCTTGGAAAGTCTTTTTGGTCTCGGCCAATTTTTTCTCCGCGACCGCGAATTCTTTACGTTGCAAAGCGAAAATTATTTTTTTGGCGGCAAAGAGCAGGTTATTCGCCGCCGCGCCGATTTGCCGGCGTTCGCTTTCATGATCGCGGTAGTCGGCTTTCAATTGGTTTAAGAATTTTTGGTTAATCATATTTATTTCTTTCGGAAGTTTTTTCATTAAGCGCGTTTTAAACCACGCGCCAGACTTCGGCCAGACTGGTTTCGCCCTTTAAAGCCTTTAAAACGCCGTCTTGAAGCATGGTGACCATACCGGCTTTGCCGGCCGCCGCTTCAATTTCGGCGTCGGTGACGGTTTCTTGCTGCATGATTTTTTGGATTTCCGGGTCCATGGCAATGGTTTCGTAAAGTCCCAACTGGCCCTTATAGCCCAAACCGCCGCAAGCGGTGCAACCCGGACTTTCGTAAAAAACCAGTTTTTCCGGAATTTTCACGTCCGGATTTTTTATGCCCGCCAAAATTTTCTTGACCCGTTCCAGTTCGGTTGCGTTTAGCTTGGTTTCCCGTTTGCATTGCGGGCAGAGACGCCGCACCAGGCGCTGGCCGATGGTAAATTCAATGGCGTTGGCTAAACTTTGTCTTTCCACACCCAGGCCGGTGAAGCGGGAAATGGCGCCGGCGGCGCTATTGGCGTGAATGGTAGATAAAACCAAGTGTCCGGTCATAGCCGCTTCAATGGCGATTTTGGCCGTTTCTTCGTCGCGGATTTCGCCGATCATCATTATATTCGGGTTCTGGCGCAAAAGCGAACGCATGGCCGAGGCGAAAGTATAGCCGCGAGCCTCGTCTATTTGCGTTTGCATCACGCCGGGCAATTGGTACTCAATCGGATCTTCCACGGTGATAATTTTTACGTCCGGTTTATTAAGTTGGTTTAGGAGGCTGTATAAGGTGGTGGTTTTGCCCGAGCCGGTCGGCCCGGTGTTAATGATGATGCCGCGGGTTTTTTTCAAGGCCTCTTTAACGCCCGCCAAGGCCGGACCGGTCAAACCCAGTTTTTCCATGTCCAAATTGGCCGCCGGTGTGCTCAAGAGGCGCACGACGACGCTTTCGCCGTAGCCGCCAGTGATAATGGATAAGCGGCAGTCAACTTTATGATCGGGGAGATAAATAGTAAAGCGGCCGTCAAAAGTCGCCCGTTTGATGTTGGTGGGCGCGCCAGCTAAAATTTTTATGGCCGCGATTAAAGTTAAATAAGTGGTTTTAGGCAGACTTAAAATATCATACATGACGCCGTCCAGGCGGAAACGGATTTTGACGTCGTTTTCTTCCGGTTCAATGTGAATGTCGCTGGCGTCATTTATCGCCGCCAGAGCGCAAATGATATTAATAAGCTCATTAGTGGACACGTCTTTTAAACCCAAATGCGCTTGTTTCAAGTCGCGGCTTAGCTCTTTCGTCCGCACCATTTCTTCGCTTTTAATCTTGACGCCGCGGCCGATGGTTTGGGAAATAACAATGTCGTAAAGCTCGTCTACGTAGTCAAAATTGCCGACGACGCGGTAAATCTCGTCCAAAGAGGTGACGCCCTCCAAGACTTTTAAAACGCCGTCCTGCAACATAGTGATCATGCCGTTTTCTATGGCTTGTTGGAGGATTTTAAAGGCCGGCGCTTTGTCCACAGTCAATTGTTTAAGGTTTTCGGTCATGGTGAAAATTTCGAAAATACCGATGCGACCTTTATAGCCGATAAAATTACAGGCTTCGCAACCCTCGCCGGAGCGGTAAATTTTCGGCAATTCGGCCGGTAAGCTGACGCCGGCTTTGGGAGAAATGACCGCCAAAATCCGATTGACTTGTTCGCTTTCTAAAGCGTTTAGCTTATGCTCCTGACGGCAGTGCGGGCAAAGCCGGCGTACCAGACGTTGGCCGACAACGGCGTTTATGGCGGGGACAAGAAAATAGGGTTTGACGCCGATATCCAAGAGGCGGGGAATGACGCCGGCGGCGTCGTTAGTATGCAAAGTGGATAAAACCAAGTGGCCGGTTAGGGCGGCCTGAATGGAAATTTCCGCCGTTTCCAAATCGCGGATTTCTCCGACCATGACGACATTGGGATCCTGGCGCAAAAGCGAACGCAGGCCGTCGGCAAAACTGTAGCCGTGTCTTTCGTCCACCTGGCTTTGGTTGACGCCCGACAATTGGTATTCAATCGGGTCTTCCAAAGTAATGATTTTGGTGCCGGGCTTGTTTAATTGTTTTAAAACGGCATAGAGAGTGGTGGTTTTGCCCGAGCCGGTCGGACCGGTGGTTAAAATTAAACCGTTAGGTTTGGCGACTTCCTTTTCCAATTTCGGTCTGACTTCAGCTCGCAAGCCCAAGCTGGTTAAGTCCAAAACCGTGGTGGCCGAATCTAAAAGGCGCATGGCCACGCTTTCCCCGAAAGCCGTGGGCAGAAAGGAACAACGCACGTCAATTTTGCGTTTTTGCAAATAAATGGAGAAACGGCCGTCTTGGGGCTGGTCGGAAATGTTTATTTTTACGCGCGCCAAAATCTTCAAGCGGGAGATGATGTTCGGCCATTTTTCCCGTTTGATTGTAGCCGCCGTTTGCAAGACGCCGTCAATGCGCAAACGGACGCTAATGCCGCTTTCTTCGGCTTCGATGTGGATGTCGCTGGCTGCGACTTTTATGGCCGTGGCCAGCATCAGGGTGACGACGTCGGTGATGTTGACCGAGTTTATCTGTTCGTTCAGGTTCCGGTAATTGCCGATCGCATCTTTGAATTTTTCCAATTTTTCGGCGCTGATTTCCACGCCGGCGGCGATTTTTTTTACTTTTGGCAGGGTCTTATAGGCTTCCAGAGCGTTTTGCCAGCTGGTTGGGGAAATCAGATATAATTTGCCGGCGGCGAAATATTGCCGGCTTAAATTTTCCAACTCGGCCCTAACGGCCGCCGTCGGTTTCAGACAGCCGAGCCGAATATCGCGGCCGTCATAGAAAAAACAAATCGCCTCTAATTCCCGTGCCCTGTCTTCCGGGATTAAAGCCAGGGCCTCGGGGCTAACGGGGAAAGCGAAAAGATTAACGTAATCTAAGTCTAAGGCGCGGGCGCGCTTTTCCGTGGCCGCTTCCATTTCCTTGTTTTTTATTTCTTTTTGTTTTTTAGCAAAACGACCGGTGACGCTGTCTTCGTCATCGGTCGGATTGATAAGACTGCTAATAGAGGCGAGATCGCTCATAGTTAAAGAGCCTATGTTTTAAGCGTCTAAATTTAAGTCTGGGCGTCGCTTTTAGGCGCGAGCACGGCGAGAAAACAACCTTTCCAGTTTGGCCCGGCCGCGGTTGGCTTTAAGCTCCAAGAATAAATCCGTCCACGTAGCCGTTTGGAAGCTAGTCATAAAGGCGCCGACAAAAACGACCAAAATAATCGCGATTAAAAGCATTAAAATTATCAACCAGCTAAGGCCGAAAATTGCCCCGAGCAAGAATAAGGGGAAGATTAAAAGGGAAAGAATAATCAAAGCGGCCAGTCCGGCTAAAAAATTAAGGATAAAGAGAATTAGGGCCATTTCCACGCTGACTAACCAATTCTTTTTAAATAGTTTCCAGCCCATTCCCGTCGCCATTACCGCCCGCTTCTCGTCTAAAACATTATAGGCGATAGCGTATTTAAAAAGCAGGGAGACGGAGACGGCTAGGGGCAGGAAAATAACGAATAGAACCACGTAAATAATAACGAGGGCGTAGGCATTACTTAAAACCATAAACAAAAGCGGCAAGCTGAGGAGAAAGAAAATAAAAGTGATGAGAATTTTTACTAAAATGTTTAAACCCAGAAGCGACCAGAGATGTTTATGACCAGTGCTTAAGCCTTCGCGAATAGTCGTATCAGTCGTCAGTTTTTTTGTACTGATAATTTTTTTAACGCCGCTAACCAAAGCGCCTTGCGAACAAAGGGCGAGCCAGATAAAGAAAACGAGGAAAGCTAAAATGATTAAAACTAGGGTCAAAACATTGAGCATGACCAAAAAATTTTGGTGGAAAAAGGTATTTAAGCCGTTAGCCAAGCCGCGGCAAAGCTCCTGCCAAGCGATGAGGCTGTTCAAGCTGTTATAGGTGCCGTTGACCAAGTTTTGGTTGAGATTTTGCGTGATTAAGCGGTATTCCAAAGAGCCGCCGAAAATGGTTATAGAAGCAAAGAGGCCGAAAAACCACAGATATTTATTGCGCCAGGCGACCTTTAAAGCGCGTTTTAACAAAGAGCGATAAGAAAACATAAGTTTAAAAAGCTAATTTTACCCTTAGCTTGTTATTTTTTATTTATTTAAAATTAATTGAAAAACTTAAAAAAGTCTGATAATATTATATCATAATTCTCGATTAATACCAAATAATAAGCTTATCTTATATATGCCTAAAGTTAATGCGGATAAACAGGCGGTTAGCGAAGTTTTAACGCGGGGGGTGGAAAATATCTATCCCAGTCGTCTAGCTTTGGAGAAAAAACTCTTAAGCGGCGAACGTTTGCGTCTTTATTGCGGCTACGACGCTACGGCCCCGTCTTTGCATATTGGTAACACCTTGGCGTTGAATAAACTGGCGCAGTTTCAGGCTTTAGGGCACGAAGTGATTTTTCTAATCGGCGATTTTACCACCATGATCGGCGATCCTACCGACAAAAAACAAGTGCGCCGCCAACGCAGCCGCGCCGAAGCCTTAGCGAACGCCAAAAATTATCAGAAGCAGGCCGCCGCCTATTTGGATTTTAAAGGCCCTAACGCGGCGAAACTGAAATACAACAGCGCCTGGAACGACCAATTGAATTTTAAAGATTTGATTGGCTTAGCTTCCCATTTCACGGTTCAACAAATGATCCAACGCGATATGTTTCAGGAAAGATTGAAAGCGGCCCGACCCATTTATCTCCATGAATTTCTCTACCCTTTGACGCAGGCCTACGACAGCCTGATGTTAGACGTTGACATTGAAGTTGGCGGCAATGACCAAACTTTTAACATGCTTTGCGGCCGCGAGCTCTTGAAAGTTTTAAAAAACAAAGAAAAATTCGTTTTAACCTTGAAGCTTTTAACCGATGAGAAGGGCGAAAAAATGGGCAAAACCGAGGGCAACGTGATCTTTTTGGACGAAAATCCCCAAGATATGTACGGCCAAATTATGTCCTGGCCCGATAACCTTATCGTCACTGCCTTTGAGCTGGGCACGAAGGTGTCGACCGCCGAAATCGCTAGCATCGCCGCCAGTTTAAAGAAAGGCGAAGATAATCCTCGCGATTGGAAAATGAAACTGGCCTGGGAAATCACGAAAATTAACCATGGTCTCGCTGCCGCCGATAAGGCGCAAGCTCATTTCGTCCGTGTCATCCAAAAAAAAGAACTGCCGATGGAAATGGATGAATTGGCAGTCGCCAGAAGCGCGGCCAGCTTGGAAGAGCTGTTATCCCTTTTGGTACCGCGCCTCTTCGCCAGTAAAAGCGAGGCCCGGCGTTTATTAAAGGAGGGGGGAATAAAAATTAACGGCGCCGTCGTCAAGGATAGCCATAAGAAATACAAAATTGGCCCGCCAGGTTTAGTTTTACAGCGCGGCAAGAAAAGTTTTTTAAGGCTTATAAAAAAATAGCATGGATTTTTTTGAAGATTTAAAGAAAAAAATCCGCCGCTCGGCGCCAGTAGGTGCGGAGCTGGAGTTTTCTTATCCGCCGCGGCCAGAACTGGGCGATTTAAGCGCGGCTTGTTTTCGCCTAGATGAAAATGGTCGCCGTCAGCCCGCTCCGGCAGCGGCCCGAGATTTAAGTGCGACCTTAGCGGCGGATAAAAATTTTAAAAAATATTTTGACGAAGTAAAAATTTACGGCCTGTACGCCAATCTGGTGATCAAGCCTCTTTACTTGGCGGAAAAAATAATCAGGGCCGTAAAAAAAGAAAAAAATATCTACGCTCATAATGCCCTGGGCCGCGGCGAGAAGGTGATGCTGGAGTATGCCAACGCCAACACGCATAAGGAATATCACGTCGGTCATTTACGCAACATCGCTTACGGCGACGCCGTCGGCCGTCTCTTAACGGCTAACGGTTATAAAGTTATCCCCGTTTCCTATATCAATGACTTCGGCATTCATACCGCCAAAACTTTGTGGTATTGGCAAAAAGAGCCGGCTTTTAAAGATGGGCCGGAAGACAGAGGTTATTTATTGGGGAAATGTTACGCCGCCGCCAGTCAGGAATTGGCGCGAGAGCCGGAATATAAGGAGGCGGTCGCTGCCGTAATGAAAGAGATTGAGAAACGGCACGGAGATAATTATGAATTATGGCGAGAGACCAGAATTTGGAGCCTTAAGTATTTTGCCCGCGTTTACCAAGAACTGGGCGTGAAATTCAAGCATATTTTTTATGAAAGCGAAATGATTGCCCTGGGCGCCCGCATCGTCAAAGACTTGTTGAAGCGAGGAATTTTTAAAAAAAGCCAAGGAGCGGTCGTTGCCGATTTAGACGATTTTGGCTTAGGAGTTTTGCCAATTTTACGCTCGGACGGTACCGCCCTTTACCCGGTGGCCGATTTAGAATTAGCCAAAGAGAAGTTTGAAAAATACCACGTTTCCCAATCCCTTTATGTTGTTGACGTCCGTCAGAGCTTGTATTTCAAACAGCTTTTTAAAATTTTAACCTTGATGGGCCATAATAAGCCGCTTAAACATTTAGCTTATGATTTCGTCACTTTGCCGGCGGGCATGATGTCTTCCCGCGCCGGTAATGTTATCACTTACGAAGAATTGAAGGATAAAGTTTGGCAAAAGTTAAAAACGGAAACCAAAAAACGCCACCCCGACTGGACGGCCAGCCGCGTGGAACTGGTGGCCAAGGACTTGGCGCTTTCCACCATTAAATTTGAAATGCTTAAAGTGAACGCCGATAAAATTATCACTTTTAATTTGGAGGAAGCCTTGCGCTTTGACGGTTATACCGCCTGTTATTTACTCTATAGCTACGCTCGTTTAAGAAGCATTGTGCGTAAGGCGGGCTTTAATCTTTTCCGGCCGCGGCCGGTCCCGAAAGAGTTGCGGCAAGACCAGGAAAAGAGGCTGTTAATAAAAATCGCCAAATATCCGGAAATAATTAGAAGCGCCGGCCGGAATTACAATCCCAGCGAAGTGGCGAAATATTTGTTTGAATTGGCGCAGGTCTTTAATGATTATTACCACGAAACGCCGATCTTAAAGGCGCCGCCGAAAGTTAAAGCGGCTCGTTTAGCTCTTATCAAAATGGTTGCCCAGACGCTTAAAAACGGTTTTAATATTCTGGGTTTAAAAATTTTGGAAGAAATTTAATTTTATTATATGAAAAAAACAGTGGCGGACAACCAGCGGTTGGAAAAAATCATTTCCTTGTGTAAGCGTCGCGGCTTGGTTTTTCCATCTTCGGAAATTTATGACGGCTTCGCCGCCGTCTACGATTACGGCCCTTACGGCGTGGAACTAGCCAACAACATTAAACAGGCTTGGTGGCGCGTCATGGTCTGGGAGCGCGACGACATTGTTGGTTTAGACGCGGCTATTTTCATGAATCCAAAAGTTTGGCAGGCTTCTGGACACATGACCGGTTTTAGCGATCCTCTAACCGAGTGTAAAAAATGCCATAGCCGTTTTCGTTTGGATTCTCTTTTGGAAGAAGCCGGTGTTTTTGCCGACGAAAAGATGAGCGAGGAAGAAATCGACGCCGTCTTCAGCCGCCATAAAGATAAAGTCAAATGCCCGGTTTGCGGGGCGAGCGCTTTTACACCGGCCAAAAAATTTAATTTATTGGTCCAATCCAATTTGGGCAATTTCACCACTGATTGGACGAAAGCGCCCACCTATTTGCGCGGTGAAACTTGCCAGGGCATTTACGTGAATTATAAAAACGTTTTAGATTCAACGCGGGTGAAAATTCCTTTCGGCGTCGCTCAAATCGGCAAAGCTTTTCGTAATGAGATTACGGCGCGGCAATTTATTTTCCGGACGCGCGAATTTGAACAATTGGAAATGCAGTATTTCGTCCGACCGCAAGCGGCGGAGAAAGCCTACGAGTTTTGGAAGAAAGCGCGTTGGCAATTTTATCTGGATTTGGGGTTGCCAAAGGAACATTTGCGTTGGCATAAGCATGAACATTTGGTTTTTTACGCCCGCGAAGCTTATGATCTTGATTATCAATATCCTTTCGGCTTTAAAGAATTAGAAGGCGTGCATAATCGCGGCGATTACGATTTAAAACAGCACAGCCAATATTCCGGTCAAGATTTAAGTTATCTTGATCCGGAAAGCGGTGGAAAGTTTATGCCCCATGTCGTGGAAACTTCCGGCGGTCTCGGCCGCACCTTTTTGGCCCTGCTTTGCGAGGCTTATCGCGAGGAAGAGGTGGACGGGGAAACGCGCGTCGTTTTATCCTTGAAACCTAATCTCGCGCCGATCAAAGTGGCGGTTTTTCCTCTTTTGAAAAATAAGCCAAAATTAGTCAAAATCGCCCGGGGAATATATACTGACTTAAAAACTGATTGGCGGGCGGAATTTGACGACAACGGCAATATCGGCAAGCGCTATCGCCGCCAAGATGAAATCGGCACGCCTTATTGCGTTACGGTTGATTTTGAAAGTTTAGACAAAGACGATGTCACCGTGAGGGAGCGCGACTCCATGCGGCAGACGCGCGTGAAAATAAAAGAGTTGAAAGATTTTTTCCGGACGAAGATTTAAATTTTAGTCGCCGTCATTGGCGAGAGAGAAATTTTTTCGCGACAAAAATTTTTTTTCATTCCCCCACTTTTTGAGAGCGGGGGAATTTTTTACTCTTAGCCGCCGAAAGTATTGTCAATGATTATAAATTATTGTATAATTAAAAAAGAGATAAAATTTTTAAGTTGGGGAAAAATTTTTATAATCATTAATTAAAAAAGATTTTAAGAAAGGAGGTGAGATTATTATGAAGAGAAAACCAAAGAAGGCAGTGAAGAAAATGAGAAAGCCGGTAAAAAAAGCAAGAAAGGTAAAGAAAGCGAAAAAAACCGCGAAACGCCGGAGAAAATAATTTTTAAAGTTGAACTTGCTCAATTATTAATTTAAAAATTATACCAAAACCGTCCTGGTTGTCAGGGCGGTTTTGGTATTTAAAGAGCTTAAAAAGTCATTTATTATTTTTTCATTTCTTTTTCACGGGGCAAAAAGTATAATTTTTTTTATGAAAAATTTTAGGCTAAAGTTAAAGAAAAATAAAGGAAGAAAAATTTTCTTTTCCGGGCTTTTGGCTTTTTTCTTAATTAGTTTTCTTGTCTTCTTCGTTTTACCGCCAGCCGACTTTTTGGAAGTTGATTTTCTGGACGTCGGCCAAGGCGACGCTAGTCTAATAAAAACGCCCTTCGGCCAAACGATTTTAATTGACGGCGGACCGGACAATTCAGTTCTGCGGCGCCTGGGAGAAAATTTGCCTTTTTACCGCCGGCGTTTGGACTTGGTTATTGTTAGTCATTATCATGAGGATCATATAACTGGCTTAGTGGAAACACTGCGGCGCTATCAAGTCAAAAAAATAATTTACACCGCTGACAGCCCGTCTTCAGCGCTATGGGAAACTTTGTGGATAACGGCGAGGCGGCAAAAAACAATTTTAGCGCCTTTAAGTTCACCGGTCACAATTAACTTCGGTCCCGCTTGCTCTCTTTTTCTTCTGCCGCCAAGTGTTTTAGACATTCCCAAAGATCCGAATAATTCCTTACTCACCCGCTTAACTTGCCGCGGCAAAATTTTTCTTTTCAGCGGCGACAACAGTCTGAAAGTGGAAAGCGTTTTATTGAAAACCGGCTTGGATTTGTCCGCCGACGTTTTCAAGGTTTCGCATCACGGTGCCAATAGTGCTAATAGCGTTGATTTCCTGACCGCCGTCAGGCCGGGGCTTGCTGTTATTTCCGTTGGCGCCGATAATCGTTTCGGTCATCCGGCACCGGCCCTTTTGGCGCGCTTAGAAGAATTTGATTTAGAAATAAAGCGCACCGATAAGGACGGCACCGTTAAGGTAAAAATACCTTAACTAGCTCTATTTTGCCCAGTTTTAGAAGGGGATTTTTTTATTGACAAAATTATTTCCTTGTGATAAATTTAAAAGCCAATAAGAGTTCTTTAAACAATTAAATAAACATTAAAACCGAAAAACCGATAATAAAATGAAAAAGACATTATTAGTTTTAGCTCTCGCCGCCTGTTTGGCGCCGGTGGCCCTTTTCGGGCAAGCGAAGCTGGAAAATTCCAGCGGCGCTACGATCCAGGTGAGCATAAAAGGGGATAAGAGCTACATCTTATACCCCAATAGTTCGCTCACTACTTCTTTCCGCAGCCCGAACGGGCAGGTGGAATTCCGGCTGATCGCCCTTATCGCTGGCTCCCAGAAGGACCTGGGTTATTTTTCCAGGGCCTTGGAAAAAGGCAAGCTCGTGATTACGGACGCCGATCTTAGCCGGCCGGGCGCGGCTAGTTTCGCGGCTTTATCCGCGCCGGCCGCTAGTTCCGCGCCGTCAGCTGCGGCTAGAGCGGCAAGCGCTTATCCTTCGGCCTCCTCCTCGGCCGAATGGTGCTTCATTATTGACAGCACCGACAATCGTCTGGAAATGTTAGAGGCGCCGTTTAGGGGCATCGCCCTTAAAGCCGGACAAAAATCAAAAGACTCGGTTTTGGTGCCGCGCGGTTTGTTGCAAACGACCCTGCTATATGACATTGACCCGGACGAAAACAGTACGGGGCGCAATTATGCCCAGGCGGTTTACAGTAAGATAATCGTGCAGTCCCAAAAGTTCATTGTTATAAAAGAAGCCGATCTTTTATTCTCCTCCTTCTCCTCCGGCGGACAAAGGAAATTTATTTTGGTTAATAAATTTCCCTTTAAAGTCGTGGTTACGGGCGGGCCTTTCGCCGGCGCCGCCATTTCTCCAGATCGACGCTGGCAAGGTAAGAAGGAATTGATGTACGGGTTCAATTCGTATTCCATCCAATATATAAGGAATGGAATAAAATACCAAGCCAATTGGGAGCTGATCGCGACTCCCAGCGATTGCGTCTTATATATTTCGCCGGAAACCGTCAGCGGTGAAATCGCCATTAAATAATACCCCCTTTAAAGCCGGGAGCTTGTTTAAGGACTTCGTTAAGGAGTCCTTTTTTCTTATTTTTAGTCAATTTTTATAGTTGACCAAGGTCTTAGGCTTTGCTATAATGAAAGTAAGGTTTTTAGACCTATTTTTATTGTTTAATATATATGATAATCACTTGGCAAGGTCAGGCCTGTTTTAAAATCCAGGATAAGGTCGGACCGGAAGGAGTGACTGTAGTCACCGACCCTTTTCATAAGGAAATTGGTTTGAAAGTGCTGAATTTTGAGGCCGACATAGTTACCGTTTCTCATCAACACCCTGATCACAATAACGTGGGCGCTTTGCGCGGCCAGCCCTTTGTGATTGATTGCGCCGGCGAATACGATTTTAAAGGCGTTTTAATAGAAGGTATTGATTCTTTCCATGACGATAAAGGCGGGAGCGAGCGCGGATCGAACATTATTTATCGCTTTGAAATTGACGATCTTTCCGTCGCCCATTTAGGCGATCTCGGCCATATTTTAGATAATGCCCAACTGGAGAAATTAGTCGGCACCGACATTTTACTCGTGCCGGTGGGCGGTAAATACACTTTAGACGCTAAGAAAGCGGTGGAAGTCATTTCGCAAATTGAGCCGCGGCTCGTTATTCCCATGCACTACAAAGTTAAGGATTTGAAAGTGAATCTGGACCCAGTGGACAAATTCGTTAAGGAGCTGGGTTTGACGCCGACCCATGAAGAAAAATTAAAAATTTTCAAAAAAGACCTGCCCCAAGAAGACATGGAGCTGGTCATTTTAAGTCTTTAATAAACTAAAGAAAAAAATTGATTATGTCGCATCCAAGAAATTCTTTCCCCCTCTCTTGTTATCAGACTAGAGTGGACGATTTGACGAAAAAATTTAATCTTATGAACCCGGCCGAGCGCCGCGAATATTTTCGTGCCAAAGTCGGCCGGGAAATTGAGGCTTTAAAAGCTCATTTTAAGGATAATACCTTCATCGCTTATTGGCTGGGCAAAAAAAATTCTGGCAAAGGCACTTATTCCAAATTGATGATGGAAATTTTCGGCGCCGATAAAATTAGCCACGTTTCCGTAGGCGATTTAGTGCGCCGTTTGTCTGCCGATTTAGTCAATTCTAAACAAAAAGAAGAGTTGTTGGCTTATTTGGCTCAACATTATCGCGGTTACGTATCCGTGAATAAAGCCCTGGAAGCCTTTTTGAAGCGCGACACCAAATCGCTTTTGCCGAGCGAATTCGTCTTGACTTTGGTAAAAAGGGAAATTGACCGTTTGCCGAAAAAGATAATTTTTATTGACGGCTTTCCCCGCAATCTGGACCAAATTTCCTATTCCCTTTATTTCCGGAATTTAATTGATTACCGCGACGACCCGGATATTTTTATCGCCATTGACATCCCGGAACAGGTTATCAGCGACCGCATGAAATATCGCGTCGTTTGCCCGCTTTGTCAGACGCCGCGCAATTTAAAGCTCTTGGCGACGCCGGCAGTCGGCTACGACGAAGCGAAAAAAGAATTTTATTTAAAGTGTGACAATCCCAGCTGCCACAGTGAGCGCATGCTCGCCAAGGAAGGAGACAATTTGGGCATTGAAGCTATTCGCGAGCGCTTGGAAATGGATGAATCTTTAATTAAAAAAGTTTTTTCTTTGCACGGCGTCCCCAAAATTTTACTGCGCAATTCCATTCCCGTTAAAGAAGCCGGCAGTTTAATAGACGATTACGAGATTACTCCCGCTTACGCATACGAGCTTAAAGACGGTCAAGCCCAAGTCAAAGAAACGCCCTATATCGTCAAAGACGATGAAGGCGTGGATTCCTATAGCCTCCTGGCGCCGCCCGTGGTCGTTTCCCTGATAAAACAACTCTATAAGATATTGGTTGAGCGGGAGCGCGAGAGTTGTTAATTTTAAAGTAAGCTTTTGCTTATGCTCGAGCCGGGCGATAGAAAAAAGAAAAAAATACTTTTAATGAAAATTGGCGTGGCCGTTATCGTCTTCTTACTTTTGGTTATTTGGCTTTTAAATCTTAAAAACGTTTGGAATTTTAACCGTCTTTCTTTAAGAAGTGCCGATGGCGAGCAATCGTGGGCGCAAATCAAGGCAGATTTTAGCCAGACGATTACTGACACTAGAACCAAGCTAGAGGAGATGAGGGTTGGCGAGAACTTAAAGACAGAAATCGCTACCAGCGCTTTGATGCAGGCTTTAGTTGAGGAAATCAACCAAAGCGCTTCTTCCTCCACCACGACCGCGTCCTTTGCCCCTTCGGCCCTGCCGGCTACCGGATCAAGCCCGCTAGTAACGCCACCTCTGGCAACAAGTACGCCGGCCAAGGCCGGTTGCCCGGTCTATATTGACTGCATGCCGAAAATAATTTCTCCGGGCGAGACGCCACCCGGTCCCTGCCAGGTCCCGGCCGGTTGTGAAGGCATTACGCAAATCGTTTACTAATTTATTTTTTATGCCCGTTAAAGGTAAAAATAAAAAAACTCCAGCCAAGCCGGAAAAACCGGCGAAAGCCGCGGCTCCAAAAGACGCGCCGAATACGAAACCGACGTCGGCGGCGAAAGCCAGGCCGACCAAAGAAGTGGCCGTGCCGGCGGAAAGGCGAAAGACCGGTAATTCCCAGCAGAAAACCGCTTACGGCCTCATTTTGGATCAGCCCATAGGCGAAGAAATGAGCCGTTCCTATTTGGATTACGCCATGAGCGTTATCGTCAGCCGCGCTTTGCCGGACGTCAGAGACGGCTTGAAACCGGTCCATCGCCGCATTCTTTACGCCATGTGGAATATTGGTTTAAAGGCCAATGCCAAATTCCGCAAGTCGGCCACGGTTGTCGGCGAAGTTTTGGGTAAATATCATCCCCACGGCGACACGGCCGTTTACGATTCCATGGTGAGAATGGCCCAGGACTTCGCCATGCGCTATCCTCTGGTGAAGGGGCAGGGCAACTTCGGTTCCATGGATGGGGATAACGCCGCCGCTATGCGCTACTGTGTAAGCGCGGATACTTTAATTTTAACTAATCGCGGTTTATTGCCAATTGGTAATTTATCCGCCAAAGAGGAGGCCGCCATTAATTTAAAGGTTTTAAATTATCGCGGGGAAATTAAAAAAGCCAGCCGATTTTTTAACTCCGGCTGCCAGCAAATTATTAAAGTTGAGACCGAACAAGGTTATGAGATTCGCGGTTCTTATAATCACCCTTTGCTTACTTGGATTAAAGACGATTTCGGCCGGCCAAGTATTGCCTGGAAAATGTTGGGAACCATTAAAGCGGGTGATCAAGTTTTAATAAATCGTAATTCCGCTTTATTTGCGAAAACTAGTTTAAATTTGCGCCCCTACCACCCTCGCCCTAAGGTGCGACAAGATCAATTATCTTTACCGCCGAAAATGACCGCCAATTTAGCCTTTCTGCTAGGCGTTTTGGTGGCGGAGGGCAGTTATCATCGAGGACAAATTTCTTTCAATAACGCCGATAAAAATTTTTATTTGCAGCTTAAGAGAATTATTTTAAAAGAATTTCCAGGCGTAAAAACATATCAACGAAAAATAAAGGGCGCTTGTTGGGAGTTGAGTCTTTATCAAAAACAAGTGGTGGAATTTTTATATAATTTAGGCCTGTCTTTTGGGCGCTCATCTCGAAAAGAGATCCCGTTTTCTGTTTTACAAGCAAGCCCGGAGGCGATCAGGGCCTTTTTACAGGGTTTATTTGAGGGCAACGGTTCGGTAACTTATAGAAAAGGCAAACGTCATCGCGGTCAAAGTCTGGAATTAGCCTATCATTCTTCCAGTCCAAAATTAATCCAGCAATTAAAAATATTATTATTAGAATTTAATATAGTGACGCTCGCCCCCTACGAAGATAAACGTAATCATTGCTATAAATTGGTTATTTCCGGTTGGGAAAATATTTATAATTTCAAAAAGAGGATTAATTTTTGGTCAACGCAAAAACGCTCTCTCTTAGGAAAAATAAAAAATATTAATGCCCAACGTTTAAGCCGAAGCGATTTTATCCCTTATCTTAGTCAATATTTGCGTGCCAATTATAACGCATCGGTCATAAAAAGAAATAATTTGGATCGCTATAATAGTTTAAGCAAAAATTATCCCGCTTTAAAAAATATCCTAACTCCGGTTGATGAACAAATTATCGCTTGGCTTTTAAAAACCAAATTTTTCTTTAATGCCGTTAAAAACGTAAAACGCTTAGCCGTTAGAGAAACGGTTTATTCTGTAAAAGTAGACAGTTCCTGCCACTCCTTTATCGCCAATGGCTTCGTTAATCATAATACCGAAGCCAAGCTCTCTGCGATCGCCGAAGAAATGTTGACTGACATTGAAAAGGACACGGTTAACTTCATCCCCAACTTTGACGGTTCGCAGACCGAGCCCCGCGTTTTGCCGGCCAAACTGCCGAATCTGCTTTTAAACGGCACTATGGGTATCGCCGTCGGCATGGCGACCAATATTCCGCCACATAACTTGCGCGAGTTGGCCCAAACGACCACCTACTTACTGGACAATCCCGACGCCAGCATTGAAGATTTAATGAAATTCATTCCCGGCCCGGATTTCCCGACCGGCGGCTTGATTTATAACCAAAAAGACATTTTGGCCGCCTACGCCACCGGCAAGGGCGGTATCGTTCTCCGCGGCCAAGCGGCCATAGAAGAAGAAAAGGGCGGCGGTTTTAAAATTATCATTTCCGAAATCCCCTACCAGATCAATAAGGCCGATTTGGTGGAAAAAATCGCGGATTTAGTGAAAGACAAGAAGATTGATGGGGCCAAAAATTTGCGCGACGAAAGCGATAAAGATGGTGTGCGCATCGTTTTGGAATTGAAAAAGGACTCCTACCCCAAGAAAATTTTGAACGCCCTATATAAGCACACCGCTTTACAAACGACTTTTCATCTGAACATGCTCGCTTTGGTGGACGGCCTGCAGCCCAAAGTTTTGACTTTAAAAATGATTTTGGAAGAATATGTGAAGCATCGTCAGGCAGTCGTGCGCCGGCGTGCCGAATTTGACTTGGATAAGGCCAAAGAGCGCGCCCATATTTTAGAAGGTTTGATAATCGCCTTGAAACGCATTGACGAAGTCATTAAGACGATTAAAGCCTCCAAAGACAAGGAAATCGCTAAAGTCAATTTAATCAAGAAGTTCAAATTGTCCGAGCGTCAGGCGGTCGCCATTTTGGAAATGCGCTTGCAGAGCCTGGCCAATTTGGAGCAATTAAAAATTGAGCAGGAATTGAAAGAGAAGAAAAAATTAATTGGCGACTTGGAAACGATTTTGGAATCAGAGGCCAAAATCCGCGGCCTCATTAAGGACGAATTAAAGATTTTGGCCGACAAATACGGCGACGACCGACGCACGAAAGTCATCAGCCATGGCGTCAAGGAATTCAGTATGGAAGACTTGGTGCCCAACGAGGACACGGTGGTGATGATGACCAGAGACGGCTACATCAAGCGCTTGGAGCCGGATACTTTTAAAGTCCAGGCGCGCGGCGGTAAAGGTGTTATGGGGTTAAGCACGAAAGAGGAAGACACGGTGGAATTCATGTTTACCTCCTTAACCCATAATGACGTGCTTTTCTTCACGACTAAGGGCCGAGTTTTCCAACTTAAAGTTTATGAAATTCCGCAGGCTTCGCGCGTGGCCAAGGGCACGCCGTTAGTCAATTTCCTGCAACTCGTCGGCGGCGAGCAAGTAACTTCCATTTTGCCTTTAGATAAAACCGTGGCCAGTAAATATTTGTTTTTCGCCACGGAGCATGGTTTAGTCAAAAAAGTGGAGTTGAGCGCTTTCGCCAATGTTCGGCACAGCGGTTTAATCGCTATTAAAATCAAAGGCGATGACAAGCTGATTTGGGTCAAACCGACCTCGGGCAACGACCATATTCAATTGATCAGCGCCAAAGGTCAGGCGATTAGATTCAAAGAAAGTGACGTTCGGCCCATGGGCCGTGCCGCCGCCGGCGTCCATGGTATTCGTTTGCATAAGGGCGATTCGGTCATCGGTATGGGCGTGGCCAAAACCGACAAAGACAAAAGCCGTCATTATCAGATTTTAACCATTATGGCTAAAGGTTTTGGTAAACGCACCGATTTTGGCGCCTACAAAGTCCAGGGTCGCGGTGGGAGCGGCCTTAAAACCGCCAAAGTCACGATTAAGACGGGGGATATTACCAACGCTTTTTTAGTTAATGCCGACAAGATGGCCGAGCGCGATTTGATCGTCATTTCCGACAAAGGTCAGGTCATCAGGACGCCCTTTAAATCGGTTAGCGTTTTAGGTCGCGATACGCAGGGCGTGCGTGTTATGCGCTTTAAAGAAGAAGGCGACCAAGTAGCCGGGGTTACTTGGGTATAAAGCCTTCGCTTTTAGCTAATTTATTAATGATAAAGAGGAATAATTTTTATCATTAGACTTAAAATATGAACGGCGGTTTGTCCATATTCTTATTGGCGTTTTTACTCCTCGGCATGCTCGCGGTCATCATTTTATTGTTGCGCAAAAAAAGCGGCGGCGCCGAAGAAAAGATCGGGGCGATGATGGAAAGACTGGCGCAATTATCCCAGCAGAACGGCGAATTGCGCCAGGAACTGGACCGGAAATTATCCGAGACACATCGCAGCCATCAGGAGCAGTTCGGCCAGACGGCGAAAATGGTGCAGAACATCACTTCGCAATCGGCCAAACTTATCGCCGACGTGACGGAAAAATTGACCAAACTGGACGAAACCAACAAGCAGGTAATTAATTTCTCCGCCCAATTGCAGAATTTACAAGACATTTTAAAAAACCCGAAACAGCGTGGCGTTTTGGGCGAGTATTATTTGGAAGAAACTTTAAAAAACGTCTTGCCACCCAATTCCTACCGCATGCAGTACCCTTTTAAAGACGGCACGATTGTGGACGCGGTTGTTCTCGTCAAAGATAAAATTATTCCCGTGGACGCTAAATTTTCCTTGGAAAATTATGAGAAACTTTTAAACACCAACGATCCGGAAATCCGGCAGAAATTAGAACAGCAGTTCAAGCAGGATTTGAAAAATCGCATTGACGAGACGGCTAAGTACGTCAAGCCGGCGGAAAAGACCATGGACTTTGCTTTTATGTTTATTCCTTCGGAAGCGATTTATTACGATTTATTGGTTAATAGCGTCGGCGCCGTCAAAGTCAACACCCGCGATTTGATTGAATACGCTTTCCGCGACAAGAAAGTCATTATTGTTTCCCCGACCTCATTTTTGGCTTATTTGCAGACGGTTTTACAAGGCCTAAAAGCCATGCAAATTGAGGAAAAGGCTAAGGAGATAAGGGCAAATATAGAGAAACTGGGCCGGCATTTGTCCAGCTATGACGAGTTTATGAAGAAATTAGGTTTATCCATGTCCACGACCGTTAATCATTACAATAAGGCTTATCACGAATTAAAGAAAATTGACAAAGACGTGACCAAAATCACCGGCCGCGAAGGCAGCGTGGAGATTTTGCAAATTGAGCGGCCGAAATAAAAACCCCCGCTTAAAAACGAGGGTTAGTTCGTGCAAGCCAGCCGCGGCCTTAATTAGCGAAAGAATAAAAGACGATATTCCGCCGGAAAGCCGCCGTCAGCTTGGGCAATGGAAAATTCCCAATGATTGGGAGTGCTGGCGCCGATGCGCGCCAAGGAATAATTGCCAGGAATACCAGCGATATTTTTCGGCTTGTCCAAGCCCAATATCCAGGACCCGCGGGGGAAATATTTCTCCCGGTCTTTATTCGCCTCTTTCCAGACTAAGGCCAAGCCTTGCGCGTTGGGCGCTTGGCCGTTTTGGCTGGCGATAAAAGCTAGACTTTCCTCAATACCCGGACTGTTTTTCAACCTATAAATATAGGCTGTTTTTATTTCCCCGGGTTTTAAAGGTTCGCTCGGCCGGAAAACTTGTCCGTTAACTTCGGACAAGAAATAATCAAAGCCGCCGATTTTGCCGTTAAATTCGGCCCGGAAGCTTTCTAAAAAGGAGCTGCTATAATCAGCCGGCACGGTAAAAGTAAACTCGGCCATTTTTTCAAAATCGGCCGGATTAAATTTTGCCTCTGCCGCCGGCCTCTTAGAGCCTGATTGGTCGCAAGCGGAAAATAGGCCGCTTAGGGCCAGGGCTGCGAAGATCAGAACTAATTTTTTCATTATTATCTGGTTTTTTGAAGTTAAACAATCATGGTTTATTTAAAAGAACCGGAGATTATATTATCTTTAATACTTTATACCTTACAAAAACAAGCAGCCTTTGTCAAATAGTGGTAATTAATTTTTAAAATTTAGGAAGATATTATATAATGGAAGCTAAGAACAGGCTTATGCCTATTATCTCGGTTTTACAAAACAAAATCCTACCAATCAGAAGGGAAATTATAAACCTGTTGGTTTTTTTTGATTTGTTTTCTTATCCTTTAACTGCTTTTGAAATTTGGCGTTATTTAGACGGACAATATGAACTTTTAGAACTTATGGCTATTTTGGAAAATTTATCTCTTATTGTTAGCCAAAAAAATGGCTTTTATTTTTTAGCTGGCCGTGACGAAATTGTCGCTTTAAGAAGCCGCCGTTATAATTACACTCGCCGGAAAATAAAAATCGCCCGCCGTTTTACCCGTCTGGCGAGTTTGTGCCCCTTTGTCAGGAGCGTCGCTTTAGCCAATGTTATTGGCGACTTTAATTTGCGCGACGAAAGCGATATTGATTTATTTATCATCACTTCGCCCCGCCGCCTTTGGCTAACGCGCTTATTGGCTGCTGGTTTGGCGAAAATTTTAGGTCGGCGGCCGACCCCAAACGAGAAAAAAGACAAACTTTGTTTAAGTTTCTATATTAGCCTTGAGCATTTAAATTTGGTGGACCTGAAATTGCCGGGCTCTGGCCGCGAGGCCGATCCCTATTTTTATTATTGGCAGCGCAGTCTCGTGCCTTTATTTGATCGCTGGGGAACTTTTAAACGTTTTTTGGCCGCCAATGACTTAATGCCGCTGATCGGAGAGGGGAGTAAAACGCGGAAAACGTCCTCATCGCCGCGGCCGCGCCGACTTTTAAATTTTTTGGAAGTGTGGGCAAGGCGATGGCAATTAAAAATTATGCCCTTGGCCCTGAAAGAGGTTTTGCATAAAGACGAAGGCGTCATCGCCAATGAGAGCGTCTTGAAGCTCTATTGGCCCGATCGCCGCCGGGAATTTTTAAATCAATTTAATTATAAACTAAATGCGCTTTTGGCAAAAATTAACTGAATACCTTTTTTATCTATTCGTTTTTCTTTTCCCTTGGCAGGTAAAATTAATTTTAAGGCCGGCGGCCACAAATTTTAACGAAATCGGCTTTTATTTTACCCAGTGCCTGCTTTTAGTAATCATTCTTTTATTTTTAATTCTTAAACTGCGGGAGAGAAACGAAAACGAGACGATTTCGCCTTTATGGTACCTTCTGGCCGGCCTGGAATTGTTTGTTTTTATTTCCGTACTTTTGGCGCCCGACCGCTTTTTAGCCCTTTACCATTACTTGCTTTTTTTACTCGCTCTCGGTTTGTTTTTCTTAACGCGAGAGGGCACTGCCGTTTTTAATTATCAAGACAGTTTTTTTAATAAAGCTAAGATAATTTACAGCTTTTTAGCCGGTCTTTTATTGCAGGCGGTTTTAGGCATTTACCAATTTTTAAGTCAGGGTTCCTTCGCTTTTAAATATTTGGGCTTGGCTTTGCACGACCCGGCGGTTTTGGGCACGGCCGTGATTGAAACAGCTTCAGGCCGTTGGCTTAGGGCTTACGGCGGCCTGGATCACCCCAATATTTTGGGCGGGGTTTTGGCTTTGGGCTTATTATTAAGCGCTTATTTATTGGCGCGAAAAAAAATGCTTAATAACGCCCGCAACCTGCTGGAATCGGTTTTTCTTTTTCTTTTTTATTTCATCGCTCTTTCCGCTTTGTTTTTTACTTTTTCCCGCGCCGCTTGGTTGGCCTTCGCCGTCGGTCTTCTCATACTTTTCTTCCGTTTACGCCGACAGAAAGACCGCTGGGTCTTCAGTCGTTTTGTCGCGCTCTTGTTTTTTTCTCTCACCCTGATTTTAATTGTGGTTTCCCCTTTCCATGAATTAGTGGCGGCTCGCGTCAGCGCGGAAACGCGCTTGGAACAGAAATCAATTTCCGAGCGGGAACAATATTTGGGTCAGGCGGCGACCCTGCTTAAAAGCAATTGGTTTTTGGGTGTCGGCCTTGGTAACTATACGGTCGCTTTGGCCTTGATAGAACCGGGCGGGGAACCGACCGCTTATCAGCCGGTGCATGACGTCCTTCTTTTGCTCTGGGCGGAAAGCGGTTTAATCTCTTTGTTTTTCTTCCTCGCCTTTTTGTATGTTTTGTTTAAAAAAAATCGCCGCGAAGCTTATGCTTTGGTTTTGGGCGGCGCACTTTTAGTTTTATTGTTTTTTGATCACTGGCTTTTAAGTCTGCCCTTCGGCGTTCTGTTTTTCTTCTTTATCTTGGGTTTGATTTGATAATTTTTTTGCAAGAAAAGCAAATCCCGTTTCAAATTTTTTAGAGCCCTTTTAAAAGCGGCGTTAAAGACGCCGTTTTTTTGTAGATGCTGTTCCCAGAGGTTTAAGACCGTGGCCATGGTGCCGAAATAGTCGTCATTGGCGACGTGAAACTTGACGCTTTTGGCGTCTTGGACCGCCCAAATCAGCGGTTGGATGTGATAAGTTTTCATAAGATGCTGACGTATTTATTTTTACCGACGATCAGATGATCCAAGAGTTCAATGTCCAAGATGCGCCCGGCGGCCAGCAATTTATCGGTGATTTCCTCGTCGGCCTTAGTGGCTTTTAAAATACCGGAAGGATGGTTGTGGGCGACGATGACGGCGGCGGCTCCATATTCCAAGGCCGGCCGGAAAACTTCGCGCGGCTGGACCAAGGAAGCTTCCAGAGTGCCTAAAGAGACGACTTCGTCGTGGACTAATTGGTAATGCGTATTTAAATAAAGACCGCGAAATTGTTCTTTGGGTAATTGCCCCATGTCTTTTAGATAATTAAAGGCTTGGCCGGCGGTGCGTATGGTTATTAAGCCGCCCGGTTTTTTTTGGTAAAAACGCCGTCCCAGTTCAAAGCAGGCGACAATTTGGCAGGCTTTAGTCAAAGGAATTTTCAGATCTTTTTCAATGGCGCGCGGGTCCTTTTCATAAGCGATGGCTTTTTCCCCGTATTCCCTTAATAGGCGGCTGGCCATGGAAAAAACTTCTTCTTTTTTGGTGCCGACGCCCAAAACCACGGCCAAAAGTTCAGCCATACTTAAACTGCCGATTCCAGCTTTAAGCATTTTTTCCCGCGGTTTTTCTTCTTCCGGCAGGTCTTTAACGCGCGGAATTTTGTAGGCCCGGCCGTGCTCAAGAGCCGTCCCCGGGTTAATTAGTCTATAAGGCATAAGCGTAATAATTAATAGAATTTAGGTAATTTTCCTTCGCTTTTAATTATATCAGAGA
>CAZXZR010000009.1:0-26243 GCA_964645545.1 uncultured Gammaproteobacteria bacterium
TGGGAACCGACGGGAATGATTTCCGCCGTGCCGTCGCCGTTAAGGTTTTTAACGGGAGCGAACTTGACGACGACCGTGAACTTTTCGCCGGGGTGGAATTGGTGGTTCGGAAACCATTGCTCGCCTGGATGGAGAGTAAAAGCTTCCGAATGATATACTCTTTCGGCCGGTTGGCGGTTTCGGCGGTTTTTGGCCAGTCGCTCATTATCTTGCTTTCCCTCTCGCGGCACGAAATAATGCGCCGAAATGTTGAAGACAAAAATGCCGGCCATTATCAGGGCGATGGCTTGGCCGCTAATCGTGGCCCGACCCTTCATGGCCGCACGCAAGCCGCCTAAGACGAAACCGGCGACTATCACGCCCAGAAAATGCCGAAGAAAAAAATTCATTTTTTCCGGCATAATGTGGACCGCCAGGGCGTAAACGCCGACGGCGATGGCGAAAGCGACAACCATTCGGCCGAGGTCTTGCACTTGAGTTTTTTTCAGGAAATTCATGACGCGCGATTGTTCCTTCTCCCTTCCCGGATCCGGAGAGGGAGCGGGACGGGTGCCGGCGGACTTATCCGTCTGATCGTAATAATAAACATTTGCAGCCATATCTTCCTCCTACTTTTTTAATTTCGCTATTTCCTCGGCGATTTTCCGCCAATCTTCCTGCTTCAATTTCCCCAGCATATCCTGGACATTATTGCCTCCCAAAAGCGAAGCCATCTTGTCCTCGAAAGCTTTCGGGATCTGGTAGAAAATAGTGTTGCTGGTCCCCTGGGCCATTTCCCTAAGGCTGAACAGCAGTTCCAGGTCCGGATTTTCCTTAATGACCTTGATCATGGCCTGACGAGCTTCGGCGGCGCCCAGTCCTTCTTTTGTCCTTTTAGTCTGTTCAGCGTCAGCCTTTATTTTTACGACTTGCGCGTCCAAACGTGCTTTTTCCGGAGCATCCAGTGCTTTGGCTAAATCAGCATCAGACAGGTTGGCATCCTCGATGTTTAGGGAACTCCTATTTAAATCCAGACGCATCTGGTACAGGGGGTTTTCTTTTTCCATTTTCTTTTCATCTGGACCGGTTTCTTTCTTTTTATCACTAAAAAAATAGAAACCGTTCTGATCTACTTCCAGGGAATAATACTTACGGCCAGGGATGATCTGAGCCAGTATAAATTCGATCAGCTTTCCCCTTTCCATGTCGATAAGCGGCCAGGGCAAACTGCCGGCCACCGATCGGATGACGTCAATGACGTATTTGACCACCACCGATCCGATTTCCTGAGCTGACCGCCCGGGAGCGAATTCCAGGGTCTTAAGTAAATCGCGGTCGCGGGGAAAATAGGTGAAGAAGGAACAACGGATGTCAACATCGGCCGGGCCGATTGGCTTATTGTTATTGTAGCCCTTGATTTTGCCGTTACGGGTCTTAGCCGTTTCCACGGTAAAATTGAACTCCATTATCCCCTTGGGGAATTTATAGACTCGGCTGATGCCCAAAGGAGCGAAGACCAGGCCGGAGTCCACGAAGAAATAGCCGCGTCCGAACAGAGCCCAGACGCCCATTTCATAGGGTCTTAATATCTTGAACGAGAACCCTACGTAGGCGGTCAAAATAACCGCCGCGACGATAATGATTATTACCATTTCAATCCTTTCTTTTGTTTTTATTTTGTTTAGTTATTTTTCTTGTCAAAGAGCGATTTTTGCCAGGGCAACTAGGGCTCATTTTATTCAAATTATTGTATCACGTTTATATATTTTTGTCAAAAGAAATTTAAGAAATAAGGCTATTATCTTTCTCATAACAAAAAATTACCTAATTTTAGGTAATTAAATGAGCCGTTGTCGAGGTTTGAACTCGAGACCTTCTCCTTACCATGGAGACGCTCTACCAACTGAGCTACAACGGCGATCGCGAAAGCTCTCGACGATTAGGAAGCTCCCGACGCCTGTCGGCCGGGCCGGCCAGAGGCGCGAGTTTAGTTTCCCTTTTCCGCCAGGGCCTCTATCTTTCCCCGCCACTCCGCCAATTTATTATTCTCCGGATTGACGGCCGCCAGTTTTTCCCAATACTCCTTGGCGGCGGCGCAATCTTTTTTCATTATACTTAAATCCAAAATTAAATCAAGGAAACGGGGATTGTTCGGCTCCAATTCCAAGGCTTCGCGGATATTTTCTAAAGCCTTTTTATAATCGGCTGTTTCTTTAGCAACTTCGGCCAGAGAGAAATAAATTTTTTGCGGGGTTAAATCGTTGCCGTTACCTAAAGGTGGGGACTGGCGCAAGAGTTTCAAAGTATGTTCGTAAGTCTGGCTGGCTTCCGGCCATTTTTTTTGCGCCTCATAGAGTTCACCCAATTTGAAAAAGGCCTGAAGGTTCTTTTGATCTAACTTAATAATTTCAATCAGCTTATTCTCCGCCTCGCTGTAATCCTCTTCGGCGAAAAGTTCGTCGGCGGCTAAAAATAACGCCTTCAAGCGCTTAGCCTTCTCCGAACTGGGTATTTTTCTCTGCAGGCGGTAAGTTAGTTTCAAATTCTTAAGCCGCTTATGCCAGCCTTGCAGAAAGTTGGACCAGTGTTTAACCAGAGCCAAATACCAACGGGATAAAAAACTGAAGCCGCGGGCCAGGTCGCGCTCCACGCGTTTCTGCAAAAGCTGGTCCTTGAATTTCGCTTCTTTTTGACCGGGCAAATTAGCCACGTCCAAAATGGCCAGAGCGGGAAATTTCTTGAGGATAATGATCAAAATAATGACGAGGCAAACGACGATTAAAATCAGAGAAATTATAATTGGCATATTTTCTTAAATTGGTCGGCCTTTAAACTGGCGCTACCCACTAAAAGGCCGCTGACGTCCGGACGCGATAAAAAGCCGGCGGCGTTTTTAGCGTTAACACTGCCGCCATAAATAATTTTAATCGGTCGGCGTAAATGAGCCCGAGCGCGTTGAGCCAAAAACTTTTGCGTGGCTTCGGTATCGGAAAAAGATAAGGGCTTGGCGCCGTGATGGTTGTTTATGGCCCAAACCGGCTCGTAGGCGATTAAAAAATTAGTCCCTAACTCTAGGCGCACGCCTTTTAAAGCGCGGCGCAATTCTTCGCCTAAAAAAGCTTCTGTCTGCCCGCTTTTACGCTCCGGCAATTTTTCACCGACGCATAAAATGGGCGTGAGTCCGGCCTGCAAAGCCGCTTTAATCTTTCTATTGATAATGGCCGAGTTTTCATGGAAATGCTGGCGCCGTTCGCTGTGACCTAAAATAACATAACGTACGCCCAGTTTTTTCAGTTCCCGCGGCGAAACTTCGCCGCTATAGGGACCGTAAGCGCTAATGGCGGCGTCTTGGGCGCCTAATTCCAAAGCCGAGGCGCGTAAAATTTTCGCCACCAGTGGCAAAGACAAATAGTCGGGACAAACGACGACTTCGTTTTTGAGTCCCTTCAATTGCCGGACGAAAATTTTGGCTAAAGCCAAACTCTCTTTAAGGCTTAAGTTCATTTTCCAATTGGCGATAATAATTTTTTTCATATTATTTTTGACTCTTAGCCCAAACGATCGTCTTTTCTATGCCTTCGGCCAAGTCAGTCTTCGGCCGCCAGTTTAAAACTTTGGCGGCCAATTCGCAATTCAAGGCACTGCGCCGGACTTCACCCGGCCGGGCCGCCTCTTCTTCGATTTTTAAAGGCTTAGCTAAAACAGCTCCAATGTTTTGGCGAATAGTTAAAAGATTAGTTTCCTGACCCGAACCAATGTTTATCTCCCCCTGATAATTAACCTCTTTCGCCAAAAATAAAGCCTCAACGACGTCATCAATATAGACGAAATCGCGCGTCTGCCGGCCGTCGCCGAACTGCCGGCTCTCCCGGCCCTTAACGGCGTTATCAATAAAAATAGCAATAACGCCCGCCTCCCCGCCCTTGAATTGGCGCGGCCCGTACACATTAGCGAAGCGCAAGACCGTATAATCCAGGCCAAAGACCTGGTAATAATAATTCAAATATTTCTCAAGAGTCAATTTGTGGATGCCGTAAGGCGACAGCGGCCGCTCGGGATAATCTTCCGAGGTAGGGATCTCTTCGGCTTCGCCGTAAATCGCGCCGCCGGTGGAAGAGAAGATTATTTTTTTGACACCGTGGCGGCGGCAATTTTCCAAGATATTCAGTCCGCCCAAGACGTTTATCTTATTATCCAAAACCGGATCGGCCACGGAAACGCGGACGTCAATCTGCGCCGCCAAATGGTAGACGAAGTCAAACTTCTCTTTAGTAAAAATCGCCGCCACTTCAGGCGAATTTATATCCTGCTCATAAAACTTAGCAGCGGGATTAAGATATTCTTTCTTACCCGAAGACAGATCGTCAAACACGGCGACTTCATTTCCTTCTAAGATTAGCTGGTCAACCAGATTAGAGCCGATAAACCCGGCCCCGCCGGTGACTAAGATTTTTGGCATATTTTTTATGATAACACGATTCCTGGAGAAATTGAAGGATAAAAAAACTCCCATCCTTTTGGGACGGGAGTGATTTCTAAGTCAGATCTCAGATCCTTAAAGCGGTTTGCTCATGGCGCTTCTGGCCTTTTTTATCCATCGCCCGGCTCGCCAAATTAGCCCTATAGCTATGGGGACGGAATAGGTCCTGGCGGTCAAAGCTAAAATATGCCAAGTTTGCGGATCGACAATCGATTTATGCCAATCAATAGTGTGTATCCCCAGAAGGGAAAGAAAACAAGCGGTAAATAGGCAGCTCATGATAGGGAAAAGGAAAAAATAAAAGAAAAAAAAGACAAATAGCTCTTCGAGCCAATTATAAAGCCAATCATGCTGCCAGCCTTTTCCAAAAATCGTCGGCCCATAGACTCCAGCGATATTAATGACACAAAGGAACAAGACAATAAGAGAAGCAATGGCTAAAAAAACTAAGCTGATACTCGGAAAAAAATCAACAAAAAAGCTAAATAAGAATGAAAAAAAGCGCCGATCATGCTGGCAAGAGCAATGATTGCTAGAATTTTAGCAATCTTTTCTTCTCTTTTTCCTTTGTCAACGGGCGGGCGGGCGCCCCAAGTCGGCTCCTTCCTGAGGAATTTTTTCAATTCATCAAGCCATCTTTCTCCGTCTTGTCCGGAGAGATTTTTTTGCAATTGTACTAGCGGTCCCATAATCTTTGAGAGCGCATCATTGAGCATGTTTCCCATGGTCAATAAAATTTATTGTTAAACAACTTCCGCCTTTCCCAGGCAGATTGGGATGCTTCTTAAAGCATTAAAACAATATAATATAATAATAAATAAATGTCAATCTTTCTCACTTCTCCATATTTGCTTTCCTCTCCATTTTTTGCTAAAATAATAACAGATAATTAATAAGTTCAGTCCCCAGAACCAGGGACTTTTAACTCATGAAAATACCCTAAGATTCGGGAATTTTTTGTTTTATCGTATGCCTAAAGACGAGAAAAAGGAAAATAAGAAAGCCGCTGCCTACGGCGCCGAGCAGATTACGGTCTTGGAGGGCCTGGAACCGGTCAGGAAAAGGCCGGGCATGTATATCGGTTCTACTTCCGGAGCCGGCTTGCATCATTTGATTTGGGAGGTAGTGGATAACTCCATCGATGAGGCCATGGCCGGTTACGCCACGGAAATTTCGGTTACCCTGCTCCCCAACGGCTTGGTTTCGGAATCCGATAACGGCCGCGGCATTCCCGTGGATAAGATGAAAGCGACCGGCGTTTCCGCCCTGGAAACGGTCCTGACCAAGCTCCATGCCGGCGGCAAGTTCGGCGAAGGCGGCGGCTATAAGGTCTCCGGCGGCCTGCACGGCGTCGGCGTCTCCGTGGTCAATGCCTTGAGCGAATACTTGAAAGCCGAGGTTTACCGCGACGGCAAGATCTGGATGCAGGAATACAAGCAAGGCAAGCCGCTCAAGGCGGTGAAGGCGGTCGGTACTACTAAGAAAGTCGGCACCTCCATCACCTTCAAGCCCGACGCGACTATCTTTACCGAGCTGGAATTCAGCTGGGGCAAGATTCTGGACCGCTTAAGGCAGCAAGCCTACCTGACCAAAGGCATTACTATCAATGTCTTTGACGAACGAGCCGGGCATCGGCCGAAAAAATACAAGTTCCATTTTGAGGGCGGCATCAAATCCTACATCAAGTCCTTGCACCGCAACAAAGCCGTGAAGAACGAGACGATTTTTTACGTGGATAAGGAAGTCAACAGTTCGCGGGTGGAAGTCGCCTTACAATACAACGACGAGTACAACGAGACCGTATTGGCTTTCGCCAATAATATCCATAACCCCGAGGGCGGCATGCACCTGGTCGGCTTCCGCACCGCCCTGACCCGGACGCTGAACAATTTCGCCCGCGGCCACAACTTGATAAAGGAAAAGGACGAGAACCTGACCGGCGACGACGTCCGCGAAGGCCTGACCGCCGTCATCAGCGTCAAGCTCAAGGACCCGCAGTTCGAAGGCCAGACGAAAAGTAAGTTGGGCAACGCCGAAATGAAGACTCAGGTGGAACAGGTCTTCGGCGAAGCCTTCTCCACCTTCCTGGAAGAGCACCCCAAGGAAGCGGAAGCCATCATCGGCAAATGCGTGCTCTCGGCCCAGGCCCGCCTGGCCGCCCGCACCGCCCGGGCGACCATACTGCGCAAAGGCGCCTTGGAGGGCATGACTTTGCCGGGCAAACTGGCCGATTGCTCCAGCCGGCATCCGGAAGAATGCGAATTATACATAGTTGAGGGCGACAGCGCCGCGGGCTCAAGCAAACAGGGCCGCAACCGCCGCTTCCAAGCGATCCTGCCCCTGCGCGGCAAAATTCTGAACGTGGAACGGGCCCGTTTGGACAAAATGCTGGCCAATAACGAAATCAAGAACCTAGTCATCGCCTTAGGCACGAACATCGACGACCAATTCGACTTGAGTAAATTGCGCTACCACCGGATAATAATTATGACCGACGCCGACGTGGATGGCGCCCACATTCGCACCCTTTTGTTAACCCTCTTTTTCCGCCATTTCACCCCCTTGGTCAGCGAAGGTCATCTCTACATCGCCCAACCACCATTATACCAGTTGAAAAAAGGCGCCGCGGTACGCTACGCCTACAGCGACGAGGAAAAAGACAAGATCATTAAGGAACTGGGCGGCGACGTGGAAGCGGGACTGGAGACGGGCGAGGAAAGCGATACCGGAGAAAGTTTGACAGTGGAAACCGTGGCCGCGGCGGCGGAAACGCCTAACGCGGAAACCGGCGCTAAAGCGGAAGACAAAAAGAAACCAGCTAAAATCAGCATTCAGCGCTACAAAGGTTTGGGCGAAATGAATCCGGAACAATTATGGGAAACGACCATGAATCCGGAAACGCGCATCGTCAAGCAGGTCAACGTGGAAGACGCGGCCAAAGCCGATCAGATTTTTGACATGCTTATGGGCGATAACGTCGCCCCGCGCAAAAGTTTCATTCAGACGCACGCCCGGAAAGTAGAAAATTTGGATATTTAATTGTAAATTTATGTATATTTATCTCCTGCCGCCTCTAGTCTCTTTCGTCTTAGCACAAGGCACAAAAATGCTTTTACGCCTAAGAAAAAGGAAATTGACTTGGCGCGACCTGACCGCCTATTCCGACATGCCTTCCGGGCACACGGCGATCGTCACTTCCCTGGCCGTCATCGTCGCCTTAAAGGCGGGGGCGGCTTCGCCATTTTTCGCCATTAGTTTCATTTTCGCCGCCATTGTTATTAGCGACGCCGTCGGCTTAAGAAATTATTTGGGTGAGCACGGCAAGACAATAAACGTTCTGGTGGAAGACTTAAAGGAGGACGAATTCTTGGACCGGCGCTACCGCAAACAGACGGAAAAAATCGGCCACACGCCCATTCAAGTTTTAATCGGCGCTTTAATCGGCGCCGCCGTCAGCGTCCTCGGTTATTTTTTGTTTTAAGCAATCGTAAAAATCATTTGCTTAATTAAAAAAATCCCGGATGTTCAGACGGATGCCCGGGATTTTTTGAGCGGAAAAATTTCCTTGGCCTGGAATTTTGGAATTTAAAGCAATCCATCCAAATCGGACAAAAACATGTCGGCCAAAGACAAAAAGGCGATCGCCGGCTCTTGCTCGTGCAACCATCTGACAAGAGTCCGCCGGGGCTTAGAAGCGAATTTCAACCGTAAAGCCTTAAGAATCTCCCTCTTTCCCGCCAAGGTGTCCGCTTCCTCCTCACTTAAATGCAAGGCCAAGGCTTGACTAAGAGTGAAAAGAATCTCCCTCTCCCGTCTCGCCTGAAATTTTTTTTTCTTCCGCTCCATTTCAACTATTAAAGAACTAGAACTTCTCATACTGCCTCCTTTTTTAGGTATTACTATCGCAAATTTTAACTTCCCACTATAATCAGCCGGCCGCCTTTTGTCAAGGGCGGACAGAATCGGAAAGCTCCGGCCGAAATCCTTAAAACAAAGCCCGGCCGGTCATGTTCCGGGGCGCGGCCAGGCCAAAAATTTTCAAAACGGTCGGCGCAATGTCGGCCAAACTGCCGCGCGCGGCCAAGCGGCTCAAATCGCCCTTCGCTTCCGCTTGGGCCGGATCAATGATTTTGCCCCGAAATTCCTCACCGACGGCGAGGAAAGGTACGGGGTTGTCACTTAGGATCGGGCCGGCGGGCGCGGCCGGAACGGCGCCGGACAGCGCCGCCGGAGCAGCCGGAAGCGGGACGATTTTCTCCGCCCGGCCGCCGCCGGAAGTAATAATTAAAACGCCTTGCCGGTCAGAAACAGCCGAGGTGATTTTTTTCAAACCTTTATCCAAAGCCTCCATCGTTTTTTTTACTAAGTTAAAATCCCCGCTCTCGGCCGCCAAATCCAAACTCGGTACGGCGGCGGCGATGAAAGCAAACGGCTCCTCTTCATTAATGGCTTTGATAATTTCTTTAACCAAGCGCCTTAAAGCCAAAATCGGCCGGCTGGTTGAACCACTACCTTCGGAAGAAACTATGCGCCACTCCTCACCAACAGCCTTCTCTTCTGTAGCGCCATTAAAAAAATTAGTTAGGGCGGCGAAACGTTCCGTCTCGGCAATTTTCAACTGCCGCCAGCCTTGACCGGCAATAATGGCGGTCAAAGTCTGGCCGGGAGCGCCGTCGGCTTCAGTCAATTCCTGGCCGGCGCCGAGAGTTAAATAGCGGGAAGGCAAATCCTTGGCTCCCGTTTTTAAAAGCGCGGCCGGATAATCTTTAAGCAGTCGGGAAAAATACGGCGTGCGCGCAGCGCTTAAAGGGTTCTCGGCCGACTTCGCCGCCACGCCCCAGCCGCCCAAAAGCAAAAGGACGACCGGCCGCGGCCGGCTCGAAGGCACCGCTTCGGCAACCGGGCCGGCAGGGGAGTCGGGAGAAAAATCGGGATTGTTATTTAAAGAGTCCATTCAATTAAAGGCGGGGAAAATCGGCGGCCGCCTAAAGGCCGGCGGCAATTTCCATCAAGCGATTATATTTCGCCAAGCGTTCACCGCGGGCCAAGGAACCGGCTTTCAGATAGTCGGCGTTGGCGGCCACGGCCAAATCAACAATGAAATCATCGTTGGTTTCGCCGCTCCGATGGGAAATGATGATTTTGTAATTATGTTTCTGGGCCAATTTGAGACAGTCTATGGTTTCGGAAAGCGTGCCGATCTGGTTGGGTTTGATGATAATGGCGTTGGCGGCTTTCTCAGCTAAACCGCGGCGCAGGCGGGCGGAATTTGTGACAAACAAATCGTCGCCAACAATGAGTAATTTATCACCCAAAGCGGCCGTCAACTCCCGCCAATCCTCCCAAGCGTCTTCGGCCAAGCCGTCTTCCAAATAAAGGAAAGGATATTTTTTTAGCCAGGCCTCGTAAAGGCCGATTAAATTTGCGGTCGTAAAATAGGCGTTATCCAAAGAAAAAACATATTTCTTGCTGGCCGGTTCGTAAAGAACCGAGGAACCGACGTCCACGCCCAAACGAAAATCTTCCCCGGGTTTGTAGCCGCTTTTGACTATCGCCGCTAAAATGAGTTCAATCGCTTCCACGCTGGAATCCAAATCGGACGCGTAGCCGCCTTCGGCGCCGACATCCGTATCGTAACCCGCTTCTCTTAGAATTTCCCCGAGCTTATGAAAAACTTCAGCGCCCATTCTGACCATTTCCGCCGCCTCCCCGGCTTTGGGAATAATCAAAAATTCTTGGAAATCAAGATTGGTGTCGGCGTGCTTGCCGCCGTTGAAGATATTAAAAAGTGGCACCGGCAATTTCGGCTTGGCCGGCTCGGCGAAACCGAAGGTTTCACGTAAATAAATAAAAAGTCCTTTCTTGGCGCTTAAAGCCGCGGCGCGGGCGCAGGCCAAGGAAACACTCAAAATGGCGTTGGCGCCCAGGTTTTTTTTGTTAGTCGTGCCGTCCAAATCAATCAACGCTTGGTCAATTTCCATCTGTTTGGCGGTGTCAAAGCCTTTGAGCTTAGGCGCGATTATCTCTTCTATTTTTTTGACCGCCCGTAAAACGCCTTTTCCCTCGTAACGCCGGCCGTCGCCGTCACGCAGTTCCACGGCTTCATAAGCGCCGGTGGAAGCGCCGGCGGGCACGCCGGCTTTGGCTTCAAGGCCGTTATCCAAAACAACTTTGGCTTCCACGGTCGGCTGGCCGCGCGAATCCAAGATTTCCCGGGCAAAAATGTTTTTTATTTTGGCCATATGCTTAAACTTAATTATAAGCAGCTTAATTTTCCGGTCAAGCTCGAGCGCCGAAGGAAAAAATTTTATTGCCGGATGATTTTTCCCAAACCCGGCATCTCGTCGCCAGCCAAGTAGGTCAACAAAGCGCCGCCGCCCGTGGACACCCAGTCCACATATTCGGCCATTTTCGTCAGTCCTAAAGCGGCGACCGTTTCCCCGCCGCCAACAACCCCGTAAGCCGGTCCGGAAGTGCGGGAGGCGACCAAACGGGCGACGGACAGGGTTCCCTGCCGGAAACTCGGTTCTTCAAATTTACCCATGGGCCCGTTCCAAACTAAAGTTCTGGCCCTTTTTATATACTGGGCGTAAAGGGAAATCGTCGCCGGGCCGATGTCTAAAATGCTTTCATCTTTCTTAACCCTGTCCGGCTGGCGTAAGCGCGCGCCCAAAGCGGTTTTAACGACCACGTCCAAAGGCAAAACTATTTTCGGTTGCAACCGGCGGCCGGAAATAAATTTTTTCACAGTCGCGGCGAGTTTCGGCTCATAAAGCGAGCGACCGATGTTAAATCCCAAAGCTTTAAAAAAATTATTGGCCAAAGCGCCGCCGATTAAAATTCTATTGGCCAAAGGATAGAGTTTTTTAATCACCGCCGCTTTGGTGCTAATTTTGGCGCCGCCAATAATGACCACTAAAGGTTTTTTTGGTTTTAAAATCCGGTTTAAGGCCGCCAGTTCTTTAAGCAATAATAAACCAGCGTAAGCGGGCAAATAATTTTTTATGGCCGCCACCGAGGCCTGATGGCGGTGACTGACGCTAAAAGCATCGTTAACGTAAATGTCGGCCAAGGCGGCCAAATCTTTAGCGAAATTCGGGTCATTGGCTAATTCGCCTTTATAGAAACGCAAATTTTCCAACAGCAAAATTCCGCCTGACGGTAATTTTTTCAAAGCGGCCTTGACCTTCGGACCGACCGCGGCGTTGACGAATTTTACCGGCCGCTTTACTAAGGCCGAAAGACGGCGCGCTAAGGGCCGCAAAGACAATTTTTCCTGGCGCCGACCTTCAGGTTCGCCCCAATGCGTGGCTAAAAGCAGACGGCATTTATGGGCCAATAAAAACTTAATGGTTTCCAAACTGGCCAAGAGACGATAATCCTCGCCCAGGCCGCCGCGACCACCACTTCTAGCTAAGGGGTGAGGAACGTTAAAATCAACCCGCAGAAAAACAGTCCGGCCCGCCAAATTTTTTAAATTTTTCACCGCTTTAACAGTCATAATTAAATTAAATTCATTTAGCGGCTGTTTTGACCCCTTAACGCTTTAACGATCCTATTTCAATTCAGCCAATTTAACCGTGGCCGTCTCTTCCTGACCGCTACGGCGATAAGTCAAAGTTAGGTCGTCGCCGGGATTATGGCCGGCGATAAGTTGCGATAAATCGTTATCGGCGTTTATTTCCTGATTATTGACCCAAGTAATAATATCGCCGGCTTTGAGCCCGGCCGCCGCCGCCGGACTATTTTTTAAAACCGCGACGCCATTGGCCGCCGGATAAACCAGAGCTCCTTTATCGTCGCTTAAGGCGCTCAATTTAACCGCGCTCAAATCCAAATAATTAAGGCCCAAAAAGGGACGAGTAGCCGGCTTTTGCTTTAATAAATTCTGCCAATAATAATCCAGGCTAAAAGCGGGCAAAACCTCCCCCGTGTCGCCAATAAGGGCGGCTAAATTACCAGACAAATCAAAAACCAAAGAATTCTCTAAGGCTACCTCCCCGCTTTCGTTTACAACTAAACGCTCATTTAAGGCGTCGCTACTTAAAACGCCACCAGTCTTGGCTAAGGAAACTAAAGTCGTCGGCCAAACTGTTCGCGGATCCTTAATGACCAATAATGATTCCCCTAAGCTCAATTCGGCCCGGGCAACGATTTTTTTTACCGGCAAATTACTGGCGTTGGTCAAATGGAATAAGAGCCAATCCCCGGGTAAATTATCGTCATCGGCCACTTGGTCAAGCGCATAAACCTTCCGATCGCTGGTTAAAGCCACGTAATTGGCCGGGACAAAATTTTTCCTTAGTTCAGGCGGCGCGGCCGCCAAGACCCAGCCGTCCGTCGTCATTATTAAACCCGTAAACAAAGGCTCGTTTAAAGAATAATAGGCGGGTTTGGTCGCGTCAGCGGCGGTTTTAGGATTAAGCGCTTTAAAAATGCCGACTAAGGACGGCTTCAGACTGGCGGCCGTCTCGGCCACTTTCAGATCTTGGCTGACGACCACTTTGCGCGCGTCGCTGATAACCAAATTGGAACGGCTGGAGAGCCAATCGCTTAAATTGATGTCACCGGATAAAGGCGGGAGAAAGGAATCTTTAAAGATATAGGCGCGGGTGATTATTTCTCCGGCCACGCCGGCCAGCAAACCGCAAACTAAAGCCAGTAAAAGAAAATAGAATAAACGATGTTTATGAGCCGACATAATTTTATAAGCTTAAAGCCAGCGGGCCGTTAACAGAAATAATATGATTAACAGGGCGCCGACAATTAAAGGCCATTTTAAAGCGTCGCGATTTAAGGCCCCGCGCCAATAAAGGCGCATAATCAATAATAATAAATAATAACTAATAGCCGCTAAAGCGCCGAGAATATTGAAAGTGAAAGGCAAGAACGACAAAACCCAAACCAATTCCAGAAAAACCGCCAAAATAATGAGAAACAGCCAATTGGTCGCCGCCCATTTAACTTTTTTCAAGGGCAAAAATTGCCCCGCCAACAAAGCCGCCAAGAGAAAAAAAAATAAAAGCAAAGCGGCTAAGGGCCAATTTAAAAAAGCGGGCAAGTCAAAAAGCGAACTGCCGCCGGCAAATAGCGTTAAAAAAGCGCCGCCTAACATCAAATTATCCAAATTCTTTTCCCTGTCCGGCGTGGCTTGGAGCCAATAATGATAAAGATTTTTTAAATAAGTAAAAATGAACCAAGCGCTCAAAATAAAAATCACTTGAATCCAGAAAAGGCTGGTTAAAACCGCGGTGTAAAGGGCGAAAGCGAGAAAAAATAAAATCGGCGCGCTGGTAAAACTCAGCCAAACCCCGACCTTGGTCCGAGCGGCCAAAAATTTTATGCTAAAAAACAAAAGCAGAACGCCGAGAGTCAAACAAATTAAAAAAAGTTGGGGCCAACGCAAAAAGACCTCATCCAGAAGCCAAATAATAACCGCGTCAATTAAAATTAAAAAATGGGCGCTTCTCATAAATTAAGGATTAGGACTGGTAGTCGCCTCGGTTTCAGCCGGTGAAGACGACGGTATTAAAAGCTCTGGGGTTGAACTTCCACTAGTGCCGGCTTCAGTATCAACGGCCGGTGAAGGCGGTGCCGTGATGATATAGTCGTCGCCGCCTATAGTCAGGGTCAAGCTTTTAATCGCGGCCAAATCCGCTAAAGCGTTGATCTGCAAAAACTTGTTGGAAAAAGTATAAAGATCGTCATTAATATAAAGACTGCGCTTAACCGTGTTGTCGTAATAATTGAAGCCTTGCCAATAATCGCTGGCGGCGAAATGGCCACCGGCGGAATGGTCTATTTTCCCTTTTAAAACGAATTTGTCATTAGCCAAAGTGAAAACTAAAGCGCCGGAAAAGGACAACTGGCCATTGTCGCTTAAAAGCGCCGGAATAACCAGTAAATTTTTACTCGTGGAATAAAGAAAAGCTTTGTGATCATAAATAGCGATGGAATCACTGCCCTGGCCGCCGATTAAATAACTATCCAGTTCTTTGGGATGGCTTAAATCGGTAAAATCAAACAAAGACAGTTTCAAGCCTTGAATTTGGACATTACCTTTGGCATCTTCGGTCGTCGCCCGACCCAGGCTAATTAATTTATTGCCGTTGGCGTCAACCGGATGTAAATAATTGGAGAAACCGGGAATTTTAACGGCGCCTAAAACCGCCGGTTTAGTCGGATCGCTTAAACTGATAACGTAAAGCGGATCGGTTTGCTTGAAAGTCACTAAATAAACGCGATCGCCCAGGAAACGGGCGGCGTAAATCTGTTCGCTGGTAGCCAAATTTTCCAAAGCGCCGATCACTTTTAAATTATTGTCTAAAACGTAAACATTGCTGTAAGAATCGGCCGTCGTCCCGGAAGCCACGTTCCATTGCCGGCTTCGGGTGGTAGCCAGACGGAAATAATCGCCGTTTTCGTCCAAAGAAAATTGATTCAAAAGCCGGCCGCTGACCTCGCCCCTGCCTTGATATTCCACTTTGTTGCCGTTAATGGCGATCTTATGAATTATCGTCTTTTCCATATCTTTGGCCTTGACCGTCAATTCCGCTTTCAATTTATCGTTAATCGTCGTTTGCAAGGCGTTCGCTTGGCTTAAAGGCAAAACCGCCAAATAATAATCAATAATCTGCGCCACTTTATAACGTTTCTCATTGTCGTTTAAAATGTAGTCAGGCGCCGCTTCAATGGCCGTGATTTTATCTTTTTCCGAGGCGGCTAAAAGCGGAAAGACCGCGGCCCGTTTTACCTCCTGTTCCACTTGATATTCGCTGATGTACTGGGTATAGGTCAAATAAATGTTATTCTGGGAAACATAAACCGTCTGGCTGTTATTCATTAAATAAGCCTGACCAGTAATGGCTTCGGCATTGTCTTTAATATTGATGGCGGTAATATTGGTGTAGTTAAAGGCGTCATAGGGCAGGTCAAAATAATAGACGTCGGGCGCGAAACAGCGATTGTCGCCCGCGCAAGTCGTGGCCAAAACCTGGCCGTTTTCCAAAACCCGCGGCACCGGCGTTTCCTTTAAAATGTAAGTCAGATAAGTGTTGGTTATTAAATAAACATAATCGCCGATAAGGCGGGCGTCGCTATAATAACCCTCAAAATCCAAATCCCGCACCTGTTTGGGGTTGGCCGGATCGCTTAAATCAAAAACTTTGAAAAAAGTATATTGGTTCTGACGCCGAAAAGTGGCGAAGAGGGGTTGAGCGTAAATTTCTTGGTCGTTGCCAAAAACGGCCAAACTAGTGCCGTCAATAAAAATATCTTCCGGCCGGGAAGCGAAACTTATTTTGCTTATAATTTGCGCCTCACTGGCCGGCACTGCTTTAATAATGAATAAATCATTGCGCACCAGGGCGTAAATATACTGGCCGTCGGTTTTAATAATGTCGGCCTCGTCCACCCCGACCACTTGATTATTGGTGGAAGAATAATCGGCTAAGGCATTAAGGTTGGCATTACTGCCGGTGCTTTCCGAGGAAACGGAACTATCTTTGCTGACGCCGGCGGTCGGCGCGGTCGCGGGCGAGGCGGCAGTCTGCCGGACGGCACTTCCCGCCGTTAGGGCATTGACGCTTATAACGCCGCCAAAAGTAGCGCTTTCGGGATTATTGTTGTCGGCCAAAAATTTTTGCAGTTCTTCGTAATTGGCAAACTTTTTCATTTCATTAGTGGCCGTTGTCTGGCTGGACGTGCTTGTGGCCGAAGGTCCGCTGGGCGTATTGGCGGGTGGAGCCGAAACGTTTTTCTTAAAAGACAATTGGCAAGCGCTGACCAACAAAAAAACCACTATTAAAAGCAGACTTAAGTGAAAAAACTTTTTTGGCATAAATTAAAAGATTTGGTCAATAATTGATCGCTTCTATTATAACATTTATAGGACGAGAAAACAAATCAAAAAAGCCGCCGCTTAAGGAGGCTTATTTTTATTTCCGGCTTGCTTTCACGCTAGCGGTTTCCAATTTTTTAAGCGGCAAAAAGTATTCACAACCGCAAAACTTTTGCCGGTATATTCCTTGCGCTTTAGCGAAAGCTTGGGATTTTAAGTAGCCATCATCGGCTTGAAAGTCTTCGTCTAAGAATTTTATCCCTTCTTTCTCTGCCAACTCACAGCCAATTGACTTAATCGCGGCCGTATCTTTATAAGGGCTAACCAAAAGGGTCGTGGAAAAAAAGTCATATTTTCCTGCCGCCGCCAAACGGGCCGCTTTCCCCAAACGCTGGCGATAGCAAATATGGCAGCGTTCGCCCCGTTCCGGATCGTTCTCGCGGCCTTTAACTTTAGCCAGCCAATTTTCATGCGCATAGGGTTCAATAAGGAGCGGCAAAGAGAATTTTTCCGCCATAAGTTTAACATAATAAAGCCGCTTATCGTATTCCTCTTGGGAAATAATATTGGGGTTATAAAAATACCAGGTTAAAGCAAAACATGGTTTAAGACGCTCCTTAGTAATATAACTACCGCAGGGCGCACAGCAAATGTGGAGCAGAAGTCTAAGCATAAAATATATAACCCTTAAACCCGATTCTTTCTCCCTCCCCAAGAAAATCCGATAACCAAAGCCAGCATTATTACAACCAATACCACTAAAGCCAATAATTTACCTAAACTTTGCAAAAAAAGTCCGGCCAAGCCGAAGACGAGGGCTAGGGCGCAAAAAATAAAAACTGTCTGGCCTTGAGTTAAGCCCAAAGAAAGCAGGCGGTAATGCAGATGCCGGCGGTCGGAAAATTTAAAAGGGTTTTTACCTTGGGCCAAACGGCGCAAAATCGTCCAAACAACGTCCAAAATAGGAATGCCCATAATTAAAAGAGCGATAGCGATTTTGCCCCCGGCGATAATCGCCAAAACGCCCAAAATATAGCCCAAAAGCAAGGAACCGCCCTCGCCTAAAAAAATCTTGGCCGGGTGCCAGTTCCAAAGCAAAAAGCCGAGACAAACGGCCGCCAGCAAAAGGGCGGCGAAAGCTAGGTTTGGCTGGTAATATTTGGTCGTCAGAGTGAAAAGGAAAATGACCAGGCCGCCAATGGCGGAAACGCTACTAACCAAACCGTCCACGCCGTCTAAAAGCTTGGTCGTATACATCATGCCCAAAAGCCAGAGAGCGATTAAGAGCGGACCGAGCCAAACGAAGAGGCTGATGTTTAAAAAACCGCCGAAAGGGTTGGTTAACTTGCTGATTTCCACGCCGCCTAAAATAACCGCCGCGGCCGCCGAGAGGGGAAAAATAATCTGTTGCCGCGGCTTCAAATCGTACTTATCATCCAAAAAGCCGCCAATCATAATAATTAAAGCGCCGGCGAAAAATCCCCAAAGCTGGGACCAACCCAAAGGCCCGGAAAAAAAATGATTATGGAAAACGAATAAAAACAAAAAATAGGCGATAAAAATCGCCGTACCGCCCAAGAGGGGCACGGAGCCGCGATGAATTTTGCGTCCCCTAACGTCCGCCTCTTCGGCCGTATCCAGAACTTTAAAATAAAGGGCGATTTTTCTGACCAGAAGCGTTAAAATCGCCGTTAAAAGCAAAGCGCCGAAAAAAATATAAACATAAAACATATATCCGCGTCTCTTTAAAAAACCGGCGACCGCTTAAAGCGCCGGCGCCTTTTCAATTTCCACCTCGGCGCGGCGATTGATGATCACCGTATCGCGACGCCGCACTTCGTTGGCTAAAATTTTATTGGCAATCACGTCTTCAACCTTATCTTGTAAAAGCCGGCGCAAAGGCCGAGCGCCGAACTTAGGATCATAGCCGGCGTGAGCTAAAATGGCGACGCCGTCCTTATCCGCTTTCAAATCCAGACCCTTGTCCGCCAAACTTTTCTTGATTTTCTTGAGTAAAAGCGTGGTTATGGCCAAAAGGTCCGTCTCGCTTAAAGGCTTAAAAACGATAATGCCGTCAAAACGATTGATTAACTCCGGCCGCAAGTATTTATTCAATTGATTGTCCACTAATTCCTGCCGGATAAGGCTGATGTCGGTACCGGCCTTAATTTGGTCGCTGATGTAAACGGCGCCGATATTGGAAGTGGCGATAATAATCGCTTCCGAGAAACTTATCGTCCGGTTCTGGCCGTCGGTTAAGCGGCCGTCGTCAAGCATTTGCAGAAATAAATTCAAAATATCGGGATGGGCTTTTTCAATCTCGTCAAACAAAATTAAAGCGAAGGGTTTTTTGCGCACCATTTCCGTCAAATAGCCCAAGGTGCCGTCAACGTCGCCGATCATCTTCTTGACGCTGTCGGGATGCTGGTATTCGCTCATGTCCAAACGAATGAGATATTCCTCGGCCCCGAAATAGACTTCGGACACGGTTTTGGCCAGTTCAGTTTTGCCGACGCCGGTCGGGCCCATGAACAAGAAGCTGGCGATGGGCCGGTTCGTGTCTTTCAATTCGGCCCGCGCCCGGCGTAAACTGGCGCTAACTGCCTTCACCGCTTCTTCCTGGTCAATCAACCGCTTATGGATTTCTTTTTCCAGATTTAATAATTTCTGACTTTCGGAAGCGGTGACGCGGCTCGTGGGAATGCCCGTTATTTCACTTATCGCCGCGGCCACTTCCTCGCGGGAACAGAAACATTTCTCCGGATTGTTTTTGGCCGCCTTGGCGCTTATTAAAACCGCTTTTCCCAAAAGATTAATAGCTTTTAGGGGCAGAAATTTGTCGTGTAAATAACGCTGGGACATTAGGACCGCCTGTTCCAAGGCGCTGTAAACAATATAGATGTCATATTTAGTTTCCAAAAGACCGACTTTGCTTTCCAGAATTTGAATAGCCTCATTAACCGTCGGTTCACTGACGCCAACGGTAGTCATAATCTCGCCTAAAGCCTTGCCCTCAATATAGTGGGCGTAATTATCCGTGGTCGCTGAAGCCAGACAAAAAATGCGGCCGGCGCTTAAAGCCTCGGCCAAAACTTCCGAGAGATCCAGACTTTCCTTGGAACCGGCGCTGATGCCAATCAGGTTTTCCACGTTGTCCACGTATAAAATAATGTTGCCGGAACGATTAATTTCATTTAAACAGGTTAATAAACGGCCCTCCGCTTGGCTGGCGTCGGCGCCCGAAACCAAGCGGGAAACGTCTAATTGCACCAAGCGCTTGTCTTTTAAAAATTTCGGCACTTTTTCCGCCACCATTAATTGCGCCAAACCGTTAATAATCGCCGTTTTGCCCGTGCCGGCGGCGCCGACCAAAAGCACGCCCCGATGGCCGCCGGTAAAGGCTTCAAAAATTTCCGTAATTTCTTTCTGCCGGCCGACGCAAATGTCTAAACCGCCGTATTTGGCCTTAACGGTCAAATCCGTGGAAAAATGATCCAAGTTCGGCGTGGCAATGGCCGTATAGGCGCGGTTCATGCTCGTCCCCGGTTTTAAAAGGGCTAAACGGTGATAGCTTTGGTAGCCGGCCAAGAGGCGTTCGTTAACCCGAAACCAGGCAACGGTATTTTTAATTTTGTCGGCGTCAATTTCCAATTCGTAAAGAATTTCCGCCAGAACCGGATCGTGCTCGTAAAAAAAGTTCAATAAATTTAAAACGCCGACGCTATCCTGTCCCTGCTTATAGGCGTCAGTAAAAGCGGCGACTAAAACTTCCTGCAAGGCGGAGGAAAGTTCGGTGCGCCCGCCGCGCAGCACTCCCGGTTTTATTAAATGGCGGTCCACCAATTCCACCAGTTTTTTCGCGTCCACGTTTAAACGGATAAACAAATTCTGCACCGCTTTTATTTTTAGACAGACGCGGAAGACGTGGATAATTTCCACGGTCGGTTGGCGCAATTTAAGGACCAAAAAATAAGCGTCCTCCAAAGCTTTTAGCGTTTCCAAAGAATAAGCGCGGGCGACGTTATAACGCTTGCTGGCGCCACGACTAATTTTTTTCGTTTCACCAAACAAGTGATAATCAATTTTTTCCGCCGCCGCCTTCATCTCGCTTTTTTTATAAACCAAAAACAAATCAAAGAAAAGGGAAAGCAAAAAAATCAGAATTAAAGGATCGGGCTGAGCCCAAAAAAACAAAATCTTAACCGGCGCGGCCAATAAAGCGTTTAAATGACGGCCCAAAAAAACGGCGAAGGCCAACCAACCGGCGAATAAAATCAACCAAGCGCCGAGCGTCAAAAAATAATCAACTTTTTCTTTAGTTCGCCGTAAAGCGATTAAGCTCTTCCTTAAACTCAAGCCCCAATATAAAAAGCGGCCCAAAAACCAGGCGCCGCGGCCACCGGCCGTTTGCTCCACGGTGAAAACCAGTTTTTCTTCCGACTGGCTTTCTTTGGCTTTGTTGTCCGTAAGCGCTTTCGGGGCCGACATAAAATTAACTTAAAAATTGCCAAAGCAAGGCTAAAACCATAAAAACTGGCAAAAGCAGCCAGGCGACAAGCCAGGCGGCCAAAACCAGAGCCAAAAGCAGCAAAATGGCGCCGCGAAAGATTATCTGGACCAAGCGCACGCAGAAACTGATCAAACGGCCGAGCCAATCATATTGGCCGTACATGGGCACGAAGAGATTTTTGAGCCAAATTGAAAAACCGAGCGCTTTCTCTTGGTTGCGCCAAAAATTAAAAACGGCCTTGAGATGCCGAAAAAAACCGACGCTATACCACCAAATCGGGAAATATAAAATTTCCCCGACAACCTGGGCTAAGACCTTGCCGCTGGAAATAAAAAAATTTTCTGCCATTACTATAATAATACCATAAAAAGCGAGGGCTCGCAAACAATTCCCGGCCTGCTTCGCGTATTATTATCAGGCCGGGAAAAAGAAGAAAAGACCCGGCCGATTGACAAGCAATGGCCCTTGTATTATGATTATTTTAGCACTCTATAACTAAGACTGCTAAACAAAATAACATCTATGTTTAATAAATTCACGGACAAATCGCAGGAAGCGATAATCAACGCCCAAATTATCGCTTCCACCTACGGCCAGCCCAATATTGAGGCGCTCCACATCCTCTTGGCGCTTTTGCAGCAGAACGAAAGCCTGACTAAGCCGATTTTGGAAAAAATGAAAATTGATCCCGAGATTATTGAGAAAGAAACCATTAACGCCATTAAAAAATTGCCGCGCGTGAAAGTCGCGCCGGATCGCGGGCCGGTGCAGGCGGTTTCGGGCACGGCGGAAACGGCCATGGTTTTGGAAAGGGCGCAAAAAGAAGCCGACGGCATGAACGACGAATTCATTTCCACCGAGCATATTCTTTTGGCTTTGATCGGCGTACCCTCTTGGGCGCAAACCATTCTCTTAAATTTCAAAGTGGAATATCAAAGCGTCAAAAACATTTTAAAGGAACTGCGCGGCAACCAAACGATTAACGACCCCTTCCCGGAAACAAAATACAAAGTCTTGGAAAAATACACAACCAATCTAACCGAATTGGCGCGCCAGGAAAAACTGGACCCGGTTATTGGTCGCGACACAGAAATCCGGCGCATCATGCAGGTCTTGTTAAGACGCACGAAAAATAATCCGGTTCTGATTGGCGAGGCGGGCACGGGCAAAACCGCCATCGTGGAAGGCCTGGCCCAACGCATCGTTTCTGGCGACGTGCCGGAAAATTTAAAGAACAAAGAAATCGTCACCTTGGACTTAGGCGCGCTCGTAGCCGGAGCCAAGTTCCGGGGCGAGTTTGAAGACCGCTTGAAAGCCGTCTTGAAGGAAGTTAAGGCCCAAAACGGCCGCATCATTCTCTTTATTGACGAACTTCACACCTTAATCGGCGCCGGCGCTTCCGAAGGCTCCATGGACGCTTCCAACATGTTAAAGCCGGCTTTGGCGCGCGGCGAGTTGCGCACCATTGGCGCCACCACCACCAAGGAATATCAGCGCTATATAGAAAAAGACGCCGCTTTGGAACGGCGTTTCCAGCCGATTTACGTGGCTGAACCGAGCGTGGAAGACACGGTCAGCATGCTGCGCGGTCTGAAAGAAAGATATGAAGTTCATCACGGCGTCAGAATTACCGACGATGCTTTAGTGGCAGCGGCCAAATTGTCCAACCGCTACATCACCGACCGCTGGCTGCCGGACAAGGCCGTGGACTTAATTGACGAAGCGACCTCGTCTTTACGCATGGAAATTGATTCCATGCCCGACGAATTGGATCAATTAAAACGGCGCTTGAAACAATTGGAGCTGAATAAAGCCGGCCTGATGACGGCCGATAAGCGTTCCTCTAAAATTAGGGAAGTTAATAAGGAATTGGCAAAAGTAAAAGAACGGGCCGACCAATTGGAACTGCACTGGAATAACGAAAAAAACATCATCTCCGCCATTCGCCAATCTAAAAAAGAAATTGATGATTTGAAAATCAAAGCCGAGATCGCCCAGCGTCAAGGCGCTGATCTGACTGAAGTGGCGAAAATAAAATACAGCTTAATCCCCGACTTGGACCGTAAAATCAAAAACTTGCAGGAAGAGCTGATGAAAATCCAAAAAAAGGGCCAGCGCATCTTAAAAGAAGAAGTGGACGCCGAAGACATCGCCAAAGTCGTCGCCCGCTGGACCGGCATCCCGGTCAACAAAATGCTTCAGGATGAGATAAAAAAATTAAGCGATGCCGAAAGCGTGCTCTCTAAAGAAGTTGTCGGCCAAGAAGAAGCTATTAAGGGCGTGGCCAACGCTTTACGCCGCAGCCGCGCCGGCATTAACGAAGAAAAGAAACCTATTGGTTCTTTCCTCTTTGTTGGCCCGACCGGCGTCGGCAAGACCGAACTGGCTAAAGCTTTAACCCGCTTCATGTTTGACGATGAAAAGGCTTTAATCCGTTTAGATATGAGCGAATTTATGGAGCGGCATTCGGTCGCCAAATTGATCGGCTCCCCGCCCGGCTATGTCGGTTATGACGAAGGCGGACAATTGACCGAGCAAATCCGCCGCCATCCTTATGCGGTCGTCTTATTTGACGAAATTGAAAAGGCGCATCCGGACATGTTCAATGTCCTCTTGCAAATTTTAGATGACGGCCGCTTAACCGACGCCAAAGGCCGGACGGTTAATTTCAAGAACACCATTATTATTATGACTTCCAATTTGGGTAACGAAATCATCAAGCAATACACCATCGGCTTCGCCGACACCAGCGATCAAAAAAGGGCCACTGATATGCGCGCCGAAGAAATGAAAGAAAAAATAGACAAAATCCTGCGCGACCATTTCAAGCTGGAATTCTTGAACCGCATTGACGAGATTATTCTCTTCCGCAGCCTGACACCTTTGGCTTTGGAAAAAATCGTTGATTTGGAATTAAACAAGATAGAGAAACGGCTGGGCAACAAAAATATTCTCGTCAAAGTCAGCCCAAAAGTGAAAAAACTCTTGGCCGAAAAAGGCTTTGACGTCACCTACGGCGCCCGCCCCTTGAAGCGCATTATTCAGACCATGATTTTGGACGAATTAGCTTTGGAAATCATCGCCGGCAAGGTCAAGGAGGGCGACCGCGTCAAGATAGAGCTGGGCGAGAAGGAAGCGGTGGTCCTGAAAGTCAGCGCTTAATCAGAATTTAGTTAAAAGAGCCCGGAAGGGCTCTTTTTGGATAAAATTTTTTTCTTTAAAATTAAGTCAATTTGTCTATAATAAAATTTTATATTATAATATAAAAACAATTTATTAAACGACAAAAAATGAAAAGCGCAAAACTAATTTTCGGCTTTGGGGCGGTTTTTTTAGTTTTTGGCGGACTCCTCTCGGGGCCTTCTTTCGCCGGCGCCCAAAGCACGATTGATCCTAATTTCAATCCCAATTTGATTTTGAACGATACCGACATCAGAGCCTATGATTCCATGAGCCTGCCCGACATCCAGAATTTCCTCCAACAGAAAGGCAGCTACCTGGCTTATTATTACGCGCCCGACGCCAACGGCATCACTCGGACGGCTGCCGAAATCATTTATAATGCCACGCACAACAATTACAATTGCGACGGCGTCACTTTAAGCGACCAGCCGACCGAAGCCGAACGCCAGGCCAAATGTCTGCATATTACTACCGTCAGCCCAAAACTGATTTTAGTTCTCTTACAAAAGGAGGCGAGCTTAATTGAAGACGGCACGCCGACGCAAAGCCGCCTGGACTGGGCCACCGGCTACGGCTGTCCAGACAACTGGGTCTGCAACCCTTACTACAAAGGTTTTGGCAAACAAATTAATAGCGCCGCTTTGCAATTTCTCGCCTACATGAACGAACAGAGCAACTATAACTACCGTGCCGGCCAGACTTACGTCGTTACCAACACTCTTGAACCCTACTGCACGGCCGCGACGCAAAGAATGGCCATTACCCCGCAAAACAAAGCCACGGCCGCCTTATATAACTATACGCCGCACGTCTTCAATGGCAACTATAATCTCTACCTCCTTTGGCAACGCTACTTCGGCGGTTTGAGCGGCACAAGCAACGTCGTCAAACTTTACGCCGACGGTTCGCTTCTGCAAATCCAGGGCGAACCGGGCGTTTGGCTTATTGCCAACGGCCAAAAACGCCCCTTCCTTAACTATTCCGCTTTTATTTCCCGCTTCAAACCGGAGCAGATCCTGCTCACGAGCCAAAGCGAACTGGACAAATATCCTTTGGGCGAAGCGATAAAATTCGCCAATTACTCCCTGGCCCAAACGCCGGATAAACAAGTTTACCTCCTGGTGAATAACGAGAAACGGCCCTTCGCTTCCGCCAGCGTCTTAAAGAGCATCGGCTTCAATCCCGAAGAGATTGAAGCGGCCACCGTTGGCGACCTTTCCACCTATGTTTTAGGCAAGGCGATAACGGCCACCTCCACCAACGTCACCGGCGCCCTGATGCAGGACACCAAGACCGGCGGCGTCTTCTTCGTGGAAAACGGGACGAAAGCGCCGCTCTTGGACAAGATTCTCCTGACGACGAAATTCAAAAATAAAAAAATCATGCCTGTCTCCCCGAGCATCTTGAATACCTTCACGACCGTGGCGCCCGTTCTTCTGCCGGACGGCAGTCTCCTCAAGTCCGCCTCTTTCCCCACGGTCTATCTGATTTCCAACGGCCAAAAACGGCCCTTTGCCAGCGAAGCGGCCTTCGGCCAATTAGGCTACAAAATGAGCAACACCATCACGGTTTCCTCGCAATTGCTCTACCAATACCCTCTCGGGGAGACCATACAATAAGGCGAATGGCGGCCGCGGGCGGAAAGGGCGAAAAATTCGGAGAAAAATCCACGGAAGCCAAACGAATCTCCGCGCGGCAAGCTGGCGCGGAATCAGACAGCCGAAGTCTAAAATAAAAATCTCTCCCGACGAAGGAGAGTTTTTTTATTTAAAAGACCCTTCCGATCTTCTTCTTGTGAAGAAAAACGGAAGGGTCAAAGAGCCCAAGGAACCAAGGGACAAGGAACCGAGAGTCTAAGCAGCCAAGGAATTGCGGGAGAAAACCTGGCGGCCAGCGAGCCACCCGACCGGAAGCTCGACCGAATCCGCCGCGACGCTCCAGCCATCGCCGTCCCAGCGCGTGACCACGGCCCAAAGCGTGCCGTCCACGTCTTCAATATAGAAGATGTTCGCGCAGCCGTTAGTAAGCAGATCACCATCTTCGCCATTGGGTTGTTTAACCAGCATGGCGTAGAGTTCAGCCAGGGTTGTTTTAGCTTTTTCTTTTCCGCCCAGGTCCAGTAGAATAGGGCCGTCCACGGAGTCCTTTTCCAGTTTGCGTCTGGCTATGGTGCTGCCCGGGAAAGAATCTTCGGTTTTGCCGAGGAAATGTGCCCGGAAATTGTCGCCGAGCCAGGAGATTTTTACCTTGGC
>CAZXZR010000010.1:0-4921 GCA_964645545.1 uncultured Gammaproteobacteria bacterium
GATATTGGAGCCAAATACTGTCTGGGCAGCCGATTTCACCTATATCAGATACCGGGGAGCTTGGTATGATTTAGGAACCTGGCTCGTTGATAATAAGGATATTAGTATTATAGCTTTAGACAAATAAAAAAGGAAGTCTGATGTTTTAGACTTCCTTGCAAATACATTTCGTACATTACATATTCAAAACAATAATTTTCTGCCCTTTACTGTTTGGAAAGTTGAGCTAATTTATAGCAAAAGCCCGCCGAAAAAAATTTTTCCAGCCGAAGCGAGGGCGCGGCAGAGGGGTGTGTGTGGGGGGGGAATCCCATTTGCCTGCCGGTTCAGTTTAGTCAGGACTAATCCGCCAAGGGCGTCCTGCTTTCACCGGCCGTCGGCGCCGTCTCGATGTCCTTGAGCACGATAGTGGTCGCCGTTAACGCCCGTTTGTTGCGTCTTAAGAAAGCGCCGGCCGACGTTGCCAAGGGGGTTTGATTGGTGTATACTGGGCTTTATGCGCGGCCCTTATTGCGAACAATTTTTTGACTACATGGAAAGCGACTCTTACGTGGCCGCCCGTCTAATCGTGCCTCTGATTTTAAAAATCACTGACGCCCAAAGTGTGGTTGACGCCGGTTGTGGCTTGGGCGCCTGGCTCAAGGTTTTTGAAGAAAACGGTATCAATGATTTCCTCGGCTTGGATGGCGATTACGTCAACCAGCGCCGCCTTTTGATTCCCGCCGCCAATTTTTTGGCCGTTGACCTTTCCCGCCCCCTTAATCTTAAACGCCGTTTTGATTTGGCTCTGAGCCTGGAAGTGGGCGAGCATATACGAAGGCGCCGCGCCGAAATTTTTGCCAAGAATTTGGCCGCTCTCGCCGACGTCATTGTTTTTTCCGCCGCCCTGCCGCGCCAGGGCGGCACACATCACGTCAACGAACGCTGGCCCGCTTATTGGCGCCGTCTGTTCAAAAAGCGCGGCTACGAATTTTTAGATCCTTTCCGTCCGCGGCTCTTATGGACCCCGGGTCTGAAGAGTTATTATAAGCAGAACCTTTATTTAGTCGTTAAAAGGCCGCTTTTGGTCGCCGCACCTTACCGCGATTTGCCGCGGCCGCCGGCTTTCGTGATTTTACATCAGAATATTTTCCGGCGGCACAAACCCCTTTTGCGCCTACGCTATTTGTTAAGGAAATATATTTTTAAAAAGTCGTATCGGCCGGATTTGTCGTAAGCCTTTATGAGCGAGAGACCTTATCGTGAGTTTAAATATTTGGCGGTCAGCCGGGAACGCCGGCGTCGCCGTCGTTTCAAAAAAGTTTCCTTTTTTCTTTTATTGGCGGTTTTGGCGATACTCGTCAGTCATCGCCTGTTTTTAAGAGCCGCGTTGCGGCCGGCAAGCAATGAGAGTTTGCCGACTGTGAACCGAGATGAAGCGGCGGCAAGTTCCGCCGCGGCCGCGCCGCTGGCTAATCAGACTAAAGACGCTTCCGAGCTGGCTCTAGTTCCCGATATTACTAGTTCAAGCCCAAGTTTTATAATCACGCCCGTTACCGTCGCTGCCTCCACTTCCGATAAGACCACTAGTTCGCCGAGCGTGATTTTAATGTCTGTGCCTTTCACTAGTCAGGCGCCGCTAGCCGAATGGAAGGACGCCAGGCAACAAGATGCCTGCGAAGAAGCTGCGGCGGCCATGGCCATGGCTTGGGTTAAGGGCGAAAGCGGCTTCACTCCCGAACAATGGAAAGAACGGATTCTGGCCATCGTGGACTTTGAACAGAAAAAATACGGTGAGTCGCGCGACGTCTCCTTGAGCGACATGGTCGCCTGGATTTTTAAGGATTATTACGCTTATGATAAAGTGGAAATAAAGTCGGTCAACGGTCCCGACGATATCATTAAAGAATTGGCCGCCGGCCGCCTCGTTTTGACGCCCATGAACGGCCAGCTCTTGGGCAATCCTTATTACACGCCGCCCGGCCCGACCACACACATGCTCTTGCTAAAGGGTTATGATTACGCGGCCCGGGAATTCGTTACTAATGACGCCGGCACCCGGCACGGCCAGTCTTACCGTTATGCCGCCCAAACCTTATTTAACGCCATTCGCGCCTATCCGACCGGCTATCACGAGCCGATTGAGAAGATAGACAAGGAGATGTTGGTCGTCAGTCGCTAAAAAACCGATCAACGATCGGTTTGGCTAACTTTAGATACATTTTTAATATTGATTTTTATAGTAATATTTGATATAATATTATTATAAAGTTTATTATTTATTAATTAACATAAATTTTTATGAGTAAGTTTGAACAAAACCATTTTTTAAAGTCAAAAGAAAGAGGAGGAGAGAATGAACAAAATGAACAAGAGGAGATTAGAGAACACCTCAAAGCATTAAATGAGAATTTATCAAAAGCCCTGGAAGAGGAAAACTTCTCAGAAGCGCGGTCTCTTTTAAGTGGGATAAAAGAAAATGTAGATAGATTAGATATCAGAAAATTTGCCGAAGAAAGGGAACGTATATTAGAGATGGAAAAAAATTTAAAAGTAGAGCTTTTAGACATGAAGGGGGAAAAGTTAGATAGCTCAGATAATATAGCTGAAAAAACCCTTAAAAAGTACGGTTCAAAGTATAATTTCCCCGGCTCGGAATATGTGGAGTATTTGATAGCCAACCCCGGTGAAACGCCCGAAGAGTTTAAAGTTTTAGGGAAGCACTTCTTTTTTATTGGTTCTTACGACCCCAAATGGTGTTTCGAGATGCAGCACAGCAACAGTCAAAGAGACGTAATTAGGACGATGTGGGATGCTAATAAGAAAACACTAAATAAATACGTGAATTTTAATGATACTTGGAGGGAAGATGATGACCGTATCGTAGCTCAAGAAAAACCGCAAGAGGAATCACCGGAGAAATAATTTGATGAGATTATAAATGCCCCGACCTAAGCCGGGGCATTTTTGTAAAAGTTTAATATAGCTTTAGAGTCCCACTCACCCCGCCGCTATTCCCGGCAGCAATCGACCAATTTCTTGACGACCTCTCCCAGCTTGCCCAAGACGCCTTTCTTCCGGGTGTTCAGGTCCTGGTCGCCGATTTTTTTCACTTCGCCGACGTTTAAGAGTTTCAGGTTCAGGCCCCAGAATAAGGAGTAGAGAGAGTAGGCTTTTTGGAAAAGGTACCGCGCCTCTTCCTTTTCGCCCCGTCCCTGGGCTTTGGTACCGACCTCCATCAGGCGGTAGGAAGCCGCCAATAAATGCTTGGAAATGCACCAGACCTCGCCTTCGTATTCCTTGATGATCTTTTTCAGGAGCGTTTTGCGCATCTCCCGGACTTCGCCGAGGAGGTCGTAATATTTTCCATCGCCGGTCTTGGCGCCCGTGAAAAAAAAGTGCTCTTCAATACTAACCAAGTTCATGATGGCGATGCTCAAGTCCTCGTCGCTGGACAAATCCAGGGCGTGGTCTTTTTTGAATTTGGCGGCCTTGGCCATGAGCTCGTCCAGGCCGATGATTTTTTCCTCCATATGGTTATCGTTTAAAAGGCGGATTTATTGCGGGTTATAAGAGGCGCTTAGCGGGTTATAAAATAAAAAATGAAGCTGAAAATTATCAGGGCGCCCACGGGCATCACGACTTTCTGGTAAGAGAAATAGGCGCGGCCATTGTTCTTTTTTTTCAAGCGAACATACCACATACCCATGGCGGCGAAAAGGCTGGTGCCGATGATTATACCCAAAATTAATTTGTCCAGACCCCAGAGCCGGTTGGTTGGCTGGCCGATAAAGCCTCTGGCCGCCAGAGGCCAGATGACAATGGCGTAGTAAATAAGGGCCGTGAAGAAGTCGCGCCAAGGCCGACTTTTGAAAGTCCAGCCTTTTTTGTCAAACCAGCCTACGGTCCAGGCGACCAAAGAGGCTAAAAGAGCGCCGATCCATAAGCCGGCGATGCTATCGTCAATGCCTAAATATTCGGACAAACCCAAACCGGCGCTGACCGCCACCACGCAAACCGGGCAAAGAGCCCGGGCCGGCCAAGCGAAAGCGAAGGCCGTCAGAGGAAAAATGATTAAGAAAAGCTTCCGACCGGAAGCGAGGAATTTTTCCCTTCCGGAAGAGAATATTTTTTTCATTGGTTTTGCAAGAAATTAATAATGTCTTGGTCGCCAGAGAAACATTGGCTGGCTGTAAAAAGCAAAGGCACGCCGACGCCAGCGCTTGTGTCCAGGCCGCAACGCTGCACCGCTTCTGACAGTTGGCGGGCGTTGGCCGGATTTTGCGAAACTTCCAAGACGGTGATTTGTAAACGGCCAGTTTGGTTATGGGCGTTCAAGTAATCTTCCACGTTTTGACAATGGGGGCAACCGAGAGAAACGAAGAGAAGCGCTGACGGCGTCCGTTTGGACGAGAGTAAAACCGCTAGGATAAGAATGACAATAATAACGACGATAATGATAATAATCGTCCTGATTTTTCGGCGCATACTTTATTTTGACGATTAATTTTGATTAAGGGAAGCAAAGTTTAAGCGTTTCCTTAGTATAGCATATCGGCGCGTTGTCCGTCTAATGTCGTTGTTTCTTTATTTTCGCTTCGCTTTTTTATAAATATTGCCGGATTTTTTCTCGGGCTTCTTTTATAAAATCTTGGCGGCTCATGTTTCTGGTTTCTTTTTCCCCGCGGTCGCGGACGGCTAAAACATCCGTTTTCGCTTCCCGATCGCCAATGACGAGAATATAGGGAATTTTTTCCTGTATGGCTTTTCGGATTTTATTAGCCACGGTTTCATTGTCGTCGTTTAACTCGGCGCGCAGGCCGGCCTTTTTAAGTTCCGCGGCCAGCTGGGAAGAGGCGGCCACGTGCTTGGCCGCCACCGAGATTATCTTGACTTGAACCGGCGCCAGCCAGAGCGGGAAAGCGCCGGCGTAGTGCTCGAT
>CAZXZR010000010.1:5021-25233 GCA_964645545.1 uncultured Gammaproteobacteria bacterium
TTCCCAGCCGGCATCAGCCCCGGCATACTTGGCGCTTTTAGGGTCGCGCACCGACAAGTAGACCTTGACGTCGGCCGGTTGGAAGCCGAAAGCGGCGTAGATGAAGAGGATGAAATCGACCACCCGGCCCAACTCTTCTTCCACTTGGTCGGTCCGGCAGATGATGTGGGCGTCATCCTGAGTGAAGCCGCGCACTCTCACCAGGCCGGAGAGCTCGCCCTTCTTCTCATAGCGGTAGACAGTGCCGCATTCGGCGTAGCGCAGAGGCAGCTCACGGTAGGAGTGGGGGGAGTGCTTGTAGATGCGGACATGGAAGGGGCAGTTCATGGGTTTCAGGAGATAGGTCTCGGACTCCTCGGCGGCCTCCTGGTTCTGGCTGGCCTGCAGGCTCTGGCCGGCTTCCAAAGGCGGATACATGCTGTCGTTATAGAAATTCCAGTGGCCGGAAGTCTCCCAGAGGTTCTTGTTGCCGATGTGCGGTGTCCTGACCAGACTGTAGCCAGCCGCCAGGTGGGCGTCGTACCAGAAGTTCTCTATCAGCCGCCAGAGGATGGCGCCTTTGGGATGCCAGAGGGGCAGCCCCAGGCCGACGAGCTCGTCGATATGGAAGAGGTCCAGGTCCTGGCCGATTTGGCGGTGGTCCCGGTGGGCGGCTTCGGCCAAAAGCCGCAGGTAATCAGCCAGTTCCTTTTGGCTGTCGAAAGCCAGGCCGTAGATGCGGGTCAGCATCTTGTTCTTCTCGCTGCCGCGCCAGTAGGCGCCGGCCAGCTTATGGAGCTTGAAGCTGTCGGCCGCGATGGCGCCGGTCGCGTCCACGTGGGGCCCGCGGCAGAGGTCGGTGAAATCGCCGACCGTGTAATAGCTGACGGTCTTTTCGCCTTGAGCCTGGAGATCCCGAATCAATTCGGCTTTGTAGATTTCGCCGGCGGCGGTCTCGGCCTTCAGGGCGGCCTCGATCTTTTTCTCCTGGCGGCTGAACTTGAGGTCAGCTCGGACCAGTTCCGCCATCCGTTTTTCCAGGGCGGTCAGGTCGCGGTCGCTGATTTTAATGTCGCCGAAGTCGATGTCGTAGTAGAAACCGGTGGCGATCACCGGCCCGATGGCCAATTTGGCCGTCGGCCAAGTGTCTTTGACGGCCGCGGCCAAGAGATGGGCCAGGGAATGGCGCTTGGCTTCCAAACCGGCCGGGGCCGGATTGTTTTTGTCCTTCATATGGTTGCTTTAATGATAAACTAAGAAGAGCCGCCGGGCCCGGGCTTAACAAAAAGTCCCAGCCTGGCAAAAACAGAAAAACTGTTTTGGCCAGGACGGGACTATTGTCTCGCGGTTCCACCCGGCTTCTGCCCGCCGGCTAGCGGTTGGCAGCTCTCTTTTGCTCCCGCTTTAGGAAAAAATTCTTGCGGAGCCGGACGACGGTCCGCAACCAAATTTGGTAGATTTGGCAATCAGCTGGTCTGCTTTTATTATACGGCATCATTTATCTTTTGTAAATGTCGGTGGTATAATGGAAGCATCTCTTAAATATTATGCCCAAGATTTCCGCGGTCATTCCTTGTTATAACGAGGAAGCCAGCATCGCCGCCGTCATTAAGCGTTTGCCGGCCGAAGTCGAAGAAGTGATCGTCGTTGATAACAACTGCACTGACCGGACCGCGGCCCGGGCCGAGGCCGCCGGCGCTAAAGTCGTGTCCGAGGCCAAGCCCGGCTACGGCGCCGCCATCAAACGCGGCTTGGCGGAGGCCCGCGGCGACTTAATCGCAGTCCTAGACGGCGACGGCCAGTATCCGCCGGAAGAAGTTGCGGCTCTGGCCGATTACCTGGCCGGGGCCGGCTTGGATTTTGTCTCGGCCAACCGTTTTCCCTTGGCGGACAAGAAAGTGATGACCGGCTGGCGGCGCTTGGGCAACCGTTTCCTGACTTTTTTCGCCAACGCCCTCTTCGCCACCCGCCTAGAAGATTCGCAATCCGGCTTCTGGCTGTTCCGGCGGGAAGTCCTGGAGAAAGTCAGGCCCGAGAGCGATAACATGCCTTTTTCCGAAGAGATCAAGCTGCTTGTCCTCCAGGATACAAGCCTGAAATTCGGCGAGTGCCACGTCGGCTACCGGCCGCGGCAGAGCCCGTCGAAACTAATACCGTTCAAGCATGGCTGGATTAACTTCCTTTACTTGCTCCGCCTGAAGAGGCAGAGCCTGGGTCGCGACCGCCGGCCGCTTTGGTTCTTCTTAGGCGCGGCTTTTCTGACCGCGGCCCTGGTTTTTCTGGCGGCTTTGCATATCAATTACCCTTTCACGCCGGTGACTAGCGACGTCAACGGTTTGAACGGCGTCGCCGCCATAAATATCGCTAGTAATGGCGCTTTCAAGATGCGTTTCGGCCTTTATGAGAGCTTGACAACGGCGCCGACTCGCGGCGCTTTCTATACCCATCATCCGGCCGGCTTTATTTGGCCGACCGTCCTCACCTACAAGCTCTTCGGCGTCAGCGAGCTGACGACGCGGCTCGGCCCCCTCCTTTTCCTTGTCTTCGGCTTCTGGTTCTTCGCTTACGGCCTGCGCAAGATCTTTTATCCGGCCATTTGGACGCCGCTTTTTATCGCCGGCGCCTTCGTCATTTTGCCCGGCATGATATTCTATGGGGAAACCTTGGAGCTGGCCGTGGCCTCCTTGCCGGCGGCGCTCATTTCCTGGTCGCTGTTCGTCTCTTGGAGCTTGCGAGGGGACAAGGTCTATGCTTGGCTTTTTTGGCTGTCTGTCGTTCTCGGCGGCTTAGTCGGCTGGTTCTTCTATTTCCTCCCGGCCGCTATTTGGCTTTTCGCGCTGGTCCGCCGGCGCCAGCCCGAGCGGAAGAAACTCTTAGTCTGGCTGCCTTTGGCCTGCCTGGCCGCCCTCTTTCTCAACCTCCTCCATTTTCTGATCTTAAACGGCAATGTCTTCGGCAACCTGGCGGCGGCTTTCTCTTTCCGGGCCAGCCATCCGCCTTTCTGGGGCTGGCTAAGCCGCCTCGGCCAGCTCTTCCTGCTCCACTATACCTGGGTTTTCGCTCTTTTAGCCGCGTTTGGGCTAGCCGTCTTTTGGCGGCCGCGGCAAGGGAACCAGCCATATTTCTGGCCCCTCATAATTTTCCCCTTCCTGATCCTGGCGGTTTTCAGCCAATGGTCCACGCATCCCTTCGGCGTCATCTTCTTCGCGCCCCTGGTGGCGATCTTAGCCGGCGGCGGCAGCCACCATTTCCTGAATTGGCTGGGCCGCCAAGCCGGGGAGAATTTTTCCAGCGTCCTGGCCGGCTTGGTCCTCATAGCCCTGGCTCTCGGTTTTTCCCTCAAAAACCTTGACTACTTCTTTAACGATTTTACGATTTTCTCGCCCAACGACGTCGCCGCCCTGAAAGCTTTGGCGCCTTCGGTGCGGGACGGTGAAATCTGCCTCGGACAAAACGACTGGGGCCTGGGTTTCAACGGCATCGCGGACTGGTACCTAGGCAAGAACGTTGCCTCCTCACCTGCCTGCCCGGACGGAAACTCCCGCTACGCCCTGATCTTTAATCCGCAATTCGGTCCTTTTTACCAAGCCGAATATCAGAATTTTTTGGCGCACGGCTTTTCCTGGCGCGGCTGTTCCGGTTATCTCTGCCTGTTAACCCTTGGCCAGAACCAGGCCGTAGATCCGGGAAGCGCCGGCCGCCCTGAGGACTGAAGCCGCCTCGTTCAAGGTGGCGCCGGTGGTGACAACGTCGTCGACCAGGATTATCTTTTTGTCCCGCAAATCCCCGCCTCGCCAAGCGAACGCGCCTTTGACGTTAAGGGTGCGTTCTTTTTCGTTTAAAGCCGTTTGCGGCGGCCGGTGTGCCGTCCGCTCCAGGTCCTGGCCGAAGGCGTAAGCGAAATGGTGGGCGAAGGGGCGGGCTAGGATTTCCGCCTGGTTGAAGCCGCGCCAGCGCCGGCGTTTGGCCGTGAGAGGGAGGGGAACGACCAAAAAATCGGGCGGCTCTTTAAAGGTCTTGCCAAATCCCGCCTCCGCGCCGGCCCAGAAAAAAATCAAAAAGCGGCTCAACTCTTCACCCAGGCCCTTGATGAAGCCGTACTTGAATTTTTTTATCAAAGCCGCCAAGAGGGGGTCGCTGTAATCGCCGGCGATGAAAATATCATCCAGATGGGGGATGGTCAGGCGCGCTTTGCTTCGGCCGGCATCGTTGATTTTCAAAAGCCGCCGGCAGCGGGGACAGAGCCAGGCGCCGCTTTGGCCGCAGTTCAGGCAGGCGAGCGGGAAGAACAAATTGAGCAGGGCGGATTTTAAAGACATAGGCGGGTTGCTTAAATATAAAGGGAGGCGAATTTAGCTTGGCTTAGAAAAGTTTTTATCTTCTCTTTAGGGCCGCTTAAAACGGCAAACGCCCCGGCCAAGCCGGGGCGCTAGCGCTGTCAGTTACGGAGTAATGCTTATTAATTATTGCTTATTTTAGATAGATCATATATTTGCAATTAAACAAATTCTCAAAATATAAGAGGGTTTTTTTGAGGAGGGCAAACATTTTTTATTACTGTTTTAGTAACCGGATCATACATATCCTCGTGGTCTACTTTTAACCCCTCCTCCTGCGGGCTAAACCCGATAAGAGAAAAAATGAGGCCTTGTTTATCTATTTCACTTCTATGCGAAATAGCTTCTTTCGGCATTATACAATCATTTAACATGCACATATTGCTTGCGGTCGCGGTGGCCACATTAAGTATTTTCGGGGGGTTATTATTCGGAATAAATTCTCCATTTTTAAAATCAGCATCCGCGACTGTTAATTTAGCCGGGGTACAGTTAACTAAGGCCCTATTTATACATTCTATAGAAGTTACAGCTTGGCCTGACTTTAACGGTGCATTTTCAGCGCCAAACATTATGGACACATAATCTTCCAGCGAAATTGATCCGCAGTCTATCAATTCAACTTTTTTAGTCCCTCCATCATTTAAATTACTAACTTTAGTTTCCCTCTTGTCTAAAAGAGAACTAAAAAAACACAACCAAATTAACACCCCTGATACTACTAATAAAAAGATTAAAATAAAATATCTTAAATAATTTTTCATAAATACCGATATTTATTATAGTTCTAACTATCGTGGGATAATTTATTTTATTTTAAATTGATTTTGTAAAGCCGGCCGGTACTTTCATCGGTGAAATAGAGACAAGATTGGTCGGCGGAAACCATGACCTGCGAAATGTTGTAACTGCCGTCCGGCACGGCCAGGAGCCTCTGCGTGCCCGTGGTCAGATCGATCTTGTATAGGTCGTCCTTGGTCTTGCCGGCCAGTTCCGGGAAGAGGCCGGCGCCCCGTTCCAGGTATTCGGGCACGGCGCAGTAGATTTCCGTATTAGAGGCGAAGGTGCATTTGTCGGCCCAGGTTTGGAGATCAAGACTGCGGCGATTGGCGCCGATAGTGTCGCCGGCCGCGTCCACGATCCAGAGGCGGGGATTGAGATTATCGTCGGTGTTGTAGACGCTGTAGAGCAGGCGATCGCCGCTGGGCGACCATTGCGTTTCCAAGCCGCGGCCTTCCACGACGGTGGACTTGAAATTCTCACCGTTCAAGCCGACGAAGAAGACTTCCTGGCGGTTGAAATCGACGCCTTGGGTGTAATAGGCGACAATCTGCTTATTGGGCGACCAGGAAGGATAAACGGTGTCGGCGTTGTTGCCGATCGCTTCCAAGGCCCGGGCGTTGGCGCCGTTGGCATCCGAAACCACCAGCCAGCGATTTTCCGGGTCCAGACCGAGGCTTTTGGAAACGAGGCGGGCGCTGTCGGGCGAGAAAGAGAAATCTTCCCAATGGGCGGGCAAGGTGACTTGCTTGCCGGTGGCGAAGTCATAGAGGATCTTATTGCCGTCGGGGTATTCCAGAACGGCCTTGTTTTTGTCCGGCGCCCAGACGACGTCCTGCACCAGATGGAAAACCTTGTCGCTCAATAATTTCGGTTCGCCGTCCGGCCCGAGCCGGTAGAAACGGCCGTCGTTTTCGTCGTAATATTGCACGCCGTTGCCGCTGGCCGTGGAGCCGATGACCGCCGTCTTGGTCAGGGATTGAGTTTCTGTCAGACCGCCCAAAGCGACGGTTCCAGCTTGCTCTCCGGTCGGGACGCTGCCGGCGGGGATGCCGCCGCCGGCCGGCGCCGGGCCGCCCGAGGACGGCAAATTAGCGGGGCCGCCCTCCTCTCCGGTCGCGGCGCCGCCTTCGCCTATAGTCGGCAAGCCGGTGATCGTTCCCGGGGTAGTGGTGGCGACGGGCGTTATCGCCACGGGGCGGAAGAAAGCGCGCCAGAGCAGGTAGCCGAGGACGACGACCAGAGCCAGAAAAGCCAAGGCCAGCCACAGCTTTTTATAACGGGCGAAAAAGTTCATATACCCTTGTTTATTATTTCCAAATATTATACAATTATTATATACTAAGACACGGGATAATTCAATTGATTCCTTAATTTTTTAGTTTAAGACTATGGGTTTGTTCTCTTTGGGCGGCGATAACCTTTTTTTAGGCTTGGACATCGGCGATTCTTCCCTGAAGATGGTGGAGCTTAAGAAAAGGAACCGCCAAGTGGTCCTGTCCAATTACGCCTTCAGCGAAAATGTCAAGGAGATTAATTTCACGAAAACGGAAGACACGGATTACCTGGCCAAAGCAGTCGTGAAAGTCAAGGACGAGGCCGGCATTACCAGCCAAAGGGTCACGGCTTCCTTGCCGACTTTCGCCGTTTTCTCTTCCATCATTAATTTAACCAGCGTGGATAAAAGGAATTTGGCCACGGCCGTTAATGAAGAGGCGAAGAAAGTTATTCCCTTGCCGCCGGAAGACATGATCTTGGATTGGAAAATAATTCCCGCCGCGCCCGGCAGCGAAAGCGACAAGCGTAATTTAAGGATTTTTTTGACCGGTTCGCCGAAAAAGTTGGTCCAGAAATATTTACAGATTTTCAAGAAGGCCAAGCTGGCTCTGGCCAGTTTGGAGACGGAAACCTTCTCTTTGGTGCGGGCGCTTTTGGGCAATGACAAAGCCACGGTCATGATCGTGGAAATCGGCGCCAACAGCACCGACTTGGCCGTGGTGCAGGAAAGCATTCCGGTCTTGAACCGCAGCCTGGCGATCTGCGGTTCCACCCTGACCAAGGCTTTGGCGGAGAAATTGAGCCTGAATTACGCCCAAGCGGAGCAGTTCAAGCTCGATTTGAGCCTGACTTTGCAAGCGGACAGCCGCGAAGAACTGCCGCAGTTGATCCTTAAGACCTTGGAGCCGATAGTCACCGAAATCCAGTATATGCTGGATTTCTTCCGCTCGCAGGGCAAAGGCGAGGTGGAAAAGATCGTTCTCTCCGGCGGCGGCGCCCTGCTCTTGAACCTGGCCGAGTATCTGGCCAAGCGCTTGGACATGAAAGTCATTATCGGCGATCCGTGGAATCGCGTCGCTTACCCCGACGAATTGAAGCCGATTCTGACCGAAGTCGGTCCGCGCTTGGCCGTGGCTATCGGCCTGGCCTTGAGGGAGATGGAATAAAATTAAGAAGGCAATAAAAATAAGAGGCGTTCGCCTCGGTGACAAAAAAGATCCCCATGTCTTTTTTACAGCGCCGCCCCCAAAAAGCGGCGGACAAGAAGGAGAATCTCCAAAACCCGAAAATCCTTGAAGTCAACCTGATCAAAGACGAGGCCAGGGTCGTTTTTGATTGGAATAAAAATCTCTCTCTGCTTTTTCTGGTCCTGTTTATCGCCGCCCTCTTGGTCGTGGAAGTCTATATCGGTTTGAATTGGTGGGAGAAAGAAGAGTCGGCCAATTCCCAAACCTTGGACACTAACGTGGCTACGGTGGTCAGGGAAATTGCCGCTATTAAAAATCAAGCCGACAATGCCTTGACCTATAAGACGAAAAGCGTTTTGGTTAACGATCTTTTAAACAATCACGTTTATTGGACCAACTTTTTCAATTGGCTGGAAAAGAACACTTTAAGCACGGTTAAATACGACGGTTTCAACGGCGATTTATCCGGTAATTATTCTTTGGCGGCCACGGCCGCCACTTACAGCCAGGCCAGTTGGCAGGTAAAGGCTTTTTTGGACGACCCCCTAACGCGCTCCGTGGACGTATCTACGGTTAGCGCCGGTAGCGGGATCAGCCGCGACGCCGGTCCGGGCGTTAACTTTAGCCTTTTATTGCAGGTTAATCCGGAAATTTTTAAAACTAAGCCATGACTAACGCCAAATTAAAAAGTAAAAACGCTTTTAACCTGTTTTTCAACCGTTATTTTAATATTTTTCTAGCTGTTTTATTGGTGCTTATTTTAATTTTGTCTTATTTCATTTTTATTAAGCCGAAATTCAACCAAACTTTACAGGCCATACGGGCCAATATCGCCCAGCAAGAGACTCTTTACGCCGAACAAGAGAAAAAATTGGCCAGTTTGAAAGCGGTGGCCACTTTATACGATAAAATCACGGCCGCCGATTTAAACAAATTCAACGCTATCTTACCCAATGATTACGTCAAAGAAAAATTATTCGGCGAACTGGAAGAAATTATCACGCAAAACGGCTTTATTCTCGGTTCGGTTTCTTTAACTAAAACTGCGCCGGCGGAAATTTTATCCGCTTCAGAAAGTAAATCTTTGGGCGAAATTAGAGCGGGTTTAAAGATCGGGGCGATTGATTACGCCGGCCTTAAAGCCTTGTTAAAAACCTTGGAAAATAATTTGCGCCTCTTTGACGTTACCACCGTTAGTTTCTCGCCGGCCGGCCAGACGGCCGAATTGAATTTGACCACTTATTATTATCAACCGGCTCAATAATATGAAAAACGCTTACCGTTCCGTTTTGTACGCTTTGTTGGGCCTATTAGTCGTTGGCGGTCTTTCCCTTTTTATCTTCCGCGTTTCTTTATTGAGTTTTTTCCGGGCCCGCACCGAGACGGCGATTGTTTTCTCCACGGAATTGCCGACCGTCAATAACGCTTTGGACACGGCGATTTTAGCCTCGCCGCGTTTTAGCGCTTTGAAAAATAACTTGATTAATTTTAATTTTGATCAGATTTGCCAGGCGTCGGCGGCCAGCCCGACAATTATCAATTTAACGACCAAAAAAACGACGGTCAATGCCGCCGCTTGCCGTTTAGGCAATAATTGGCCTTTTGCCGCGGCGCCCTAAAATTAAATTTTCATGGACAAAAACGACCAGCTGTTGGCGCTTTTGGAGGCCCGACAAATTATCAGCGCCGGTCAAACGGCGGACATAAAAAAGCAAATCGCGACTAGTCAGGGAGACTTGAGCGCTTTTTTAATAGCCAATAAAATTGTAGCCGAAGAGAAGCTGATCGAGCTCAAGGCGGCTTTGTTCGGTTTCTCTTATTATAATTTACAAGATGAGCTCGTGCCGGAATCAATTTTGAATTTTTTGCCGGAAGAGATCGCCAAGACCTATAAAATCATCGCTTTCGGCCGGGAGGGCAGAACCATCAGGATCGGCCTGGTGGAGCCAAACCCGAAGGCTTTGGAGGCGATCAATTTTTTGGCGGCCGAAGAAGGTTTGCAAGTCGCCTATTATTTAATTTCTCCCTCCAGCTGGGCAAAAGTTTTCAAGCAGTACCAAAAACTGGAAGAGGAAATTTCCAGCGCTCTGGAAGTCAAGGCCAAAGAGGAGGGCGACGAATTGGTTACGGTTAAAACGGAAGCCGAGACTTTGAGCGACGAAGACGTCAACAGCGCCCCGGTCTCGCGCATCGTTTCCGTCGTTATCCGCCACGCCGTTGAGGCGCGCGCCTCCGACATTCACATTGAACCTTATGCCAAAGAAAGCCGCGTCCGCTACCGCATTGACGGCATTTTGCATACGTCTTTGACCTTGCCGAAAAGCATTCATAACGCCATTGTCGCCCGCATCAAGGTTTTAGCCAAACTGAAATTGGACGAGACCCGCATTCCCCAGGACGGCCGCATTCGCCTTTTGGTTAACAACCGCGAGATTGATTTCCGTATTTCCACTTTGCCTTTGACCAGCCAGGAGAAGGTGGTGATGCGTATCTTAGATCCCATGAAAGGCGCTCCCGGCCTGGAAGAATTGGGTTTTAACAAAATTTGTTTGGCCCGCATTCAAGAAGGCATGAAAAAGACCAGCGGCATTTTGCTGGTTACCGGTCCGACCGGTTCTGGTAAAACGACCACCCTTTACGCCTTGCTTAATATTTTAAACAAAGAGGGAGTAAACATTTCCACTTTGGAAGACCCGATTGAGTATGAAATCAAAGGCGTCAACCAGGCCCAGGTCCGGCCCAAGATCGGTTTCTCCTTCGCCAATGGTTTGCGCTCTTTGTTGCGCCAAGATCCGAACATCATCATGGTCGGCGAAATCCGCGACGAGGAAACCGCAGAATTATCCATTCACGCTTCTTTGACCGGCCACTTGGTTTTGTCCACTTTGCATACTAATGATGCTCTGGGCGCGGTTTTCCGTCTCTTGGACATGAAAATTGAACGTTTTCTTCTGGCTTCCACTTTAAAAACCGTTATTGCCCAGCGTTTGGCCCGGCGTTTATGCCCCAATTGTAAACAGGAAACGAAATTGTCCGATGATGCTTTGGCGGAAATTGTCGCCGAATTAAAGGCGGCGCCAGTAGCCGCCATTAAAGCGGAAATTCCCGATTTTACCACGCCGGCGGAAGCCGTTAGCCGTTGTAAAATATACAAAGCGGTTGGCTGCAGTCATTGCGAAAACACCGGTTACGTCAATCGCATCGCCATCGCCGAAGTCATTGATTTAAATGACGCCTTACGGGAAATTATCAATACCGGCCACAAGGTATTAAGTTTAGAAGACGTCAAAAAAACCGAAGATTTCCTCTCCATTCGCCAGGACGGCTTTTTGAAAGTTTTAGCCGGTATCACCACCATGGAAGAAGTTTTAAGAGTCATTGAGAGTTAAATTATGCCCATTTTTCGTTACCAGGCGGAAGACGCCAGCAATAAAGTCAGAAAGGGGATAATCGTCGGTTTGTCGGAAAGCGAGGTCAACGCCAAGCTAAAACAAAAGGAGCTTAACACCCTCGCTTTAACGGACGTGACCAATGCTTGGAATATCCGCCTCTTGAAATTTTTCAAGCGCATTCGCGCCAAAGACATCGTTGTTTTCGCCCGCCAGTTTTCGGTCATGATCGCCGCCAACGTGCCGGTGGTGGAATCGCTTTTGGTTTTGGTGGACCAGACCAATAATCTGACTTTTAAGAATATGATCGCCGAAATCGCTTTTGAAGTGGATAGCGGCGCTTTTTTGTCCGACGCTTTTCGCAAGCGCCCCAAAGTTTTCTCCGAATTTTTCGTCAATATCATTCGTTCCGGGGAAACTTCCGGCAAATTGGACGAGGTTTTGAATTATTTGGCCGATGAGATGGAGAAAAATTACGATATGATGGCCAAGATTAGGGGCGCTATGATTTATCCGATTTTCATCACTACCGGTCTTATTGCCGTGGCCATTGTTTTAATGGTTTACGTCATTCCTAATTTAACCAACGTTCTTTTGGAAACGAACATGGTTTTGCCGCTTTCCACGCGCATCGTCATCGGCCTCTCTGGATTTTTGCAGAACTATATTCTTTTAATAATCGTGCTTTCGTTCGGTCTGGGCTTTCTCTTGCGCGCCTACGTCCGCACTTATGGGGGCCGCCGGCGCATTGATCTGATTAAGTTAAGACTGCCGATTTTCGGCCGCTTGTTTAAATATATTTATTTGATGCGTTTTACCCGTTCTTTATCCACGCTTTTAAAGGGCGGGGTAACGATTACGCGCGCCCTGGAAATTACCGCCGACGTCGTCGGCAATACGATTTACCGCGAGTTAATTTTAGACACTTTACAGGCCATTAACGACGGCAACCCTTTAGCCATGGTCATGGAAGCCAGTCGGGACGTGCCGAAAATGGTGCCGCAGATGATCGCCGTCGGCGAACGCACCGGCCGTTTGGATTCGGTTTTGGACCGCATTACCAGCTTTTACGGCCGAGAAGTCAATAACATACTGGAGAATCTAACTAATTTGATGGAGCCCGTGATCATCGTGGTTATGGGTATCGGCGTCGGGATTATGGTGGCGGCTGTGATTTTGCCCATGTATAACTTAGCCAGCCAGATGTAGGCCAGGCTTGTTTTAATTTCCCAAGTTAGCCATAGCGAAAAACGGTCTCATTAGTTAAAAATGTCGCTAAGCTGAATAAGTTCCTTTTTTTGCTGATTATGTGCTATAATATAATTAGGTTAAGAGTTATCCACAAGCCAATCTTCTGATAATTTTTTAATAATTTAATTAAATTCAATTTTCTTTTGCCGCCTTAATGACCGGTATTAAGGCAGGAAAGGGAAATCTTGAAGGAGCTAAGTATGTCCAATAAAAAACAGGGTTTTACTCTCGTGGAATTGCTGGTGGTCATCGCCATTATCGGCCTCTTGTCCACTCTTTCCATCGTCGCCTTAAATAGCGCCCGGGCGCGTTCCCGCGACGCCCGCCGCGTGGCTGACGTTAAACAAATTCAGACAGCTTTGGAAATGTATTTCAATGACGCTGCTTCTTATCCGGCTGCCGTCGCTTCCGGCACTTCCATCGCCTATGATACTGGTATCGGCACCACCACTTACATGCAGGTCGTGCCCACTCCGCCCACGCCTGACGACGGCTGCACCGGGTCGGTGGAATATAGCTACACGCAGACGGGTAGCGGCGCTTCTTATACTTTAGAGTATTGTTTGGGCGCGGATACGAGTGGTATTAGTGCCGGTCTTAACACCGCGACGCCGGCTGGTGTCCATTAATTGTTAATTTTTACCCTTAGCAAGGAGCCTGGAAAAGGCTCCTTTTTTGTTGTTAGTATGGTATAATTATTTTATGGAATTAATTTATTTTTCTCGTCCGGAAGCCTTGAATAATTTCATTTTGGCGGCCAGTCCGGCCGGCAGCGAATTTTTACAGAGTTGGACTTGGGGCGAAATTTTGCGCGCCGACGGCGAAGAAATTTTAAGAGTCGGGGTTATGGATAACGGCCGGCTGGAAGCGGTCGCCACCCTGGCGAAAAAGCGGCTCGGCGCCGGCTATTTTTATTGGTATAGCCCGCGGGGACCTTTGGGGAAAAAGGCGGCGCTGGATTTTTTATTCAGGGCGCTAAGAAAAATGTCCCGGCGGGCGCTTTTTTGGCGTTTGGAACCGATGACTGTCATGACGCCGCTCGCGGATGCCGGCCCTTTGCTGAAAACTTTGGCTATCCAACCGGCGCAAACTCTGATTTTAGACCTGAAGCGCTCGGAAGAGGAGCTTCTGGCGGCCATGCACCCTAAAACCCGCTATAATATCCGTTTAGCCGAAAAAAAAGGCGTCAGTATTGTTAAGGGTAGGGCCGCCGACTTTGGGGAATTTTGGCGCCTCTTAAAATTAACCAAAGACCGCGACCGTTTTCGTCTTCACGGCCCGGCGCATTATCAGCATCTTTTGACGGCCGGTCGTGATTTTGTCAGACTATTTTTCGCTCGCTATCAAGGAAGAAACGTGGCCGCTGTTTTGAGTTTCGCCTTCGGCGATAAAGTAACTTACGCCCACGGCGCTTCGGATTACTCTTTTCGCTCGCTGATGGCCCCCTATTTATTGCATTGGGAAATTATCCGTCAAGCGCAAAGGGAGGCTTATAAGTATTATGATTTTTACGGCCTTAATGAAAAGCAATGGCCCGGAGTGACCCGCTTTAAATTAGGTTTCGGCGGCGGCCGTGTTTTTTATCCCGGCACTTTTGATCTTGTCTGGCGAAAAGGATTTTATCGCGCTTATAATTTCTTACGGCGCCGGCGGCGTTTATTTTGATTATTTATTATGGTGGAAATAAATAATACCACGCGGCAAAAAGTTAATTTGTCCGCGGCCCGAAATTTGGCGGCCAAGCTTTTGCGCGCGTACAAGCAAGGCGCGAGGACGGTTTCCGTGGCCTTGGTCGGCGAGAAAAGGATGCGGGCTTTAAACAAAAAATATCGCGGCCGCGACCGGACGACCGATGTTTTAGCCTTTCCGGCTCGGACGGCGACCGGCCCGGGGAGGGGGAAAGGCCCGAGAGCCGGCGGTTATTTAGGGGAAGTGGTCGTCAATTTAGGTGCCGTCAAAAAAAGCGCCAGCTATCGGGATTTGTTTTTGACGGACAAAAAACCCGCTTATATTTTGGCTTTCGTTTTGGTCCATGGTTTATTACATCTTCTCGGTTACGACGATAAGACAGCTGCCGGTCAAAAGTTAATGTTAAAAAAGGGCCGGGAATTTTTGGCGCGTTTTCGTCCGGGCGGACTTTAAATCGGTTTTTACTCTTTTCAAGTCTTTGTCTCGCCCGGGCTAAACATGTTATAATTAATAGGTCAGATTAATCCGGTCTCCATCGCCATGAGTAGTTTTCTTAAAAGCAAAATTACTTTTACCGTTTCTTTGATTTTCGGTATTTTTTTGCTATTTTTAGCCTTTTTTTGTTTAACAAAAAATACCCAGGCGGCGGCCACTTCCACCTTGAGAGGTGCGGCCTGGTGGGGAGACGATAATAGCTATGTCTATTTCAGCTGTTTGGACGATATTATCGGCGACCAGTTAGATATTGAGGGCAATTTATGCACGCCGCCGGATTGCGCTTTTCATTTTTATTCCGAACCGTGTTCACATTTGGTCCACGGCGTCTATATCAATAACACGAGCAATAATTTTTCCGGCGAGGCTTGGAACGCCGCCAAAGGTTTAATAACTTTTAACGCCACCACCAGCCCGCCCGACGCCTACGCCTTTAACGGCCCGAGCCAAGGCAATTGTCCGAGCTGTATTTTGGCTAACGGCTGTTGGGCTTGCTATAACACGACCACGCAAGGCGTTTACGGCTGGGCGCGAGTAGTGGCTGACGGCGCTTGGCTGAAGCTAAATAGCGCCACGACCACGCCGGTGAAATTGCAATCCTGGGATTTGACTGATTCGGTTTTGCCCGGCCATGACATTAGCGCCGGCGATTTCGTCGGCACGGCCACCTCCACGGCCGGCGACTTGAGTTTTAATTGTGAAAGCGAATTAGGCGGCACCGGCGCCAATTGTTCCGTCCGCGATTACAAAGTCTATATCGGTAATTTGCAAATCGGCAAACTGTCGGCGCCGAATTGGAATTACAGCCAGGCTTGTACTGGCGGCGCCCTAAAAGCGGTTTTGAAATGGTACTTAAAAAGCGGCCAGCAAACTGCCTACGAAGTCGTCGTCAATGACAGCGACTCTTTAAGCACCAGTACGGCCATCTGCTGGAGCGACAAAGTTACCGGGCCGACCGGCGCCAGTGCCCGGCAATACATTGTTCCCAACCTGACTTGTCCCGACGTCTTGAATTATAATACCAATTATTATTGGTGGCTTAGATTATATGACGAAAACGACGCGCCGACCGAGTGGTACCAATTCGGCAGCGGTTTGGAGGGTTTAATCAGCGAAGTGACGGACGGTTCGCCGGATACGAGTGAAACCTTTAAGACCTATAAGCATGAATTCCCCAGCCCCTATTTCTCCTGGAGCCCCTTTGACGTCTTGGTGGGCACGACTACGCTCTTTGATTCCGCCGCCTCGCGCTATTACACTGCCGCCCAACCCGCTACGCCTCAAGTCTGTTCCAGCTCTACTTGCGCTTATTTATGGACGACGACCGATTTAGGCGCGATTATTTCTAATCCGAGCGAGGGCACGACCTCCATTATTTTCAAACAGGCGACGGGCACGAGCATCACTTTAGAGTTAACCGATACTGATACCTATGTCTGCAGCACCTCCACGACTTTATACATCAATTACGATTTGCCGCTCTGGCGCGAAATTAAGGCCCAATAGCCGGGCTTCTTAAAAGTTCTATGCTGCCTAAATCATTAGGGGGAAAAAAATTAAGCGCCTTTACTTTAATGGAAATGATCGTCAGCATTGCTTTAATCGTTTCCATTACCGCTTTGTTCATCGCTGATTATCGGACCGGCAATCGCCGTTCCGATTTAACTATGGCGGCCCAGAAACTGGTGGCTGATTTGCATGCCGCCCAGAATAATTCTTTAGGTTTAGTCAAATACAACGCCGCCGTACCGGCCGGCGGCTGGGGAGTACATTTGACCGAAGCCACTTCTTCTTACGTAATCTTCGCCGATTTAAACGCTCCGGGTACAGCCGGTTATATGAGCTACGACCCCGAAAGCGAAGGTAATATAAATTACGGCGCCCGCCTGGATGAACTGTCGCCGGCAATTGCCGTTAGTTCATTAACTATGAACGGCGCCACCAGTTCAGCGGCCACGGTTACTTTTTTGCCGCCCGATCCGCAAACTAATCTCTATAACGGCGCGGCCACCGCCACCAGTTTAGTGATCCAATTAGAGGAAATAAAAACCGGCCAGACCAAAGACGTCCAGGTTAATTTTTTGGGTTTGGTGGAAGTAGTTGATTAAAAGCACTTAAAACCGCTTAAAATCGCTACTCGGCGACGCGACCGCAAAGGCGCGAGAACGGGGAAAGGGCGGCAAAAAATTTTTAAACTTTTTTCATGATCAATTTTCGCCACAATTCGCGCCCGGCCTTCACGCTCATGGAAGTGATCGTGGTCTTGTTCGTCGTTTCCGTGGGGCTAGTCAGCCTCCTCGGCCTTATCGTCCAAAACATCCAGAGCCAGGTTTATAACCGGAACAATCTGATCGCCTACCAGTTGGCGCAGGAGGGGATAGAATTGGTGCGGAAAACGCGCGACTCCAATTGGCGGGCGGCGACTTCCACTTTTTCCGGACTGGCCGACGGCCGCTATTATATGGATTACGCCGACAGCGCTCCGCAGGTTGCCTTAAGCGACGACGACGTCATCTTGAAACAGGACGAGGACGGCTTTTATTTCCATGACGCCGCCAGCCCGGAGCCGGCGAGCGGCTTTTCGCGCGAGATTTTATTGACCGCGCTTGACGAGCATTCCCTGAAGGTGGAAGCGGACGTTTTCTGGTCGGAACATCAGCGGGCCTATTCTTATTCCTTGGAAACGATCCTTTATGATTGGCGTTAAGGCGGGGAAGAGAAAATCGTGGCCGGCTCTCGCCGGCCGGCGGCCGGAGAAAAACGGGTGCTTTCGGCTGCGGCTGGCGGCTGGCTTCACGCTTATGGAAGTCTTGGTTTCGGTCAGCATCTTCACGGTCATAATCCTGTCGGCGACCCAGATTTTCAAGTTCGTCATCGACGGCCAGAGGCAGGCGATCGCCACCCAGAACGTGCAAGAAAGCTTGAAATATTTTTTGGAAGTGATCGCCAAGGAAATCAGGATGGCCCAGAAGAATGACGGCACCTGCGCGGCCGTGCCGGTCGGCGCCGTTTACGCCGTCGGCACCAACGCCCGGGGCGACGTCCTGAATTTCAAGAATTATTACGGCCAGTGCGTCAGTTACTACCTGTCCGACGATAACGGCGCGACCCGTTTTGCCATCCAGCGCGGCGCCGCCAGCGCTTTTATTTCGCCGGCCAGAATAATGATTGATGACTTGAATTTCGTTTTGGCCGACACCGGCGACGTCCAGCCGGCCGTGACCGTGAATCTGCGGGCCCATGCCTTGAGCGAGGGGGTGGCCCGCTCGGAAATGGTTTTGCAGACGACTCTGACTTCGCGTTATTACAAATGATTATGAAGAGGAGAAAACCCTTGGGAAAAACGGAAACGCCCGCCCGCGCGCGGGGTAGCGCCTTGATTTTAACCATGTTTATTCTGGCCGGCATGATGATCGTCGCTTTCGGCGGCAGCTATTTGGTTTTGGCGGGCATAAAAGCCAGCGGCATCCAGGCCCAGTCAACCAAGACCTATTTCGTCGCCGAATCCGGAACCGAGCGCCTGCTTTGGGAGCTAAGAAAGAACGGCTATCTTTATGACGCCACTTCTTCGGAGGCGGTCATTTTTTCCGGCACTTTGGATAACGGCGGCGGCTATGAAGTCTATTTCAAGGATTTTCCGCCCTTGATTTTCACTTCCGTGGGCGATTATCAGAATACCAGGCGGAGCGTGGAAGTGAGGATTTAGGGCTGTTTGGCCTTGACCCAGGATTGCCGCCCGGCCCCACCCTGCTTTTATTGGCAACTAAGTCTAAAAATGGTATAATTTAAATAAAGAATGGAAGTTCCGGTCAAAGGGTAAAAATCAATTTAATGCCCCAGGCGCCCCAGCGAAAATTCGGAATTATAGCCGCCATATTTTTAATTGGCGGAGTCTTTTTGTTGTCCGGAGCCCCAAAGCCGGCCCGGGCCTACGGCGATTATAACAAAGAATATAACGGCACGTTAGAGAGCATAGACTGGAATAATTTGCCCAATGATTTTCTTAAGACTTGGACTGCGGCTTCGGCCACGGGCCCGATAGGCATCAATACCGCCGCCCCGGCTTCCGGCCTGAAAGTCAACGGCCCGGTGGAAGCGACCAGCTTCGTCGGCCCCTTCACGGGCACGATTAACGCCGGCAACGTTTCCGCGGGCGAATTCGGCTCCAATACCGGCGGCGGCAATTTTATCTTCGGGGGGACGGTCTCCGGCAATGTCGGGATCGGGACGACCGCGCCGCGGGGGCTTTTACAGGTAGCCGGTGATTTAGTTACCAGTAACAGTGACGGCACGGTGCGGAAGTTTTCCTCATCCATATCCAGTACGCAAAGCGGGATGATAAAGATGGGAGAATTGACTTTATCGGGGAATTGGCAAAATCTTTTAATTACGGGCAAAATATACGTTCAGGCGGGGGGAGAATCTGGTGACACAAATTTCAGCGTCGTTATCCGTTCCGATGCCTTACCAAGTAAACAGATTACTTGGTGGCAGGAGGGAACTAGGGGAGGTTTTTATTACGGTATCTGGCCGGAATTAAAGGTCTATGAAGATACGTCTTCGGGGCGGGTGGTTATAGGTTTCCAGCCGACGGCCACGGTCCAGAGTTTCGGCTGGGATATCACGCTTTTTGAAAGAGGAAATTATGATTTTTGGCAGAATGAAGATTCTTACGTAGCTTTAGAAACTACGGGTTTGACCGCCGTGGCTCAAGGATCGAACAATTTAATCTTTAATCCCGGCGGCAATGTCGGCATCGGGACGACGAATCCTTTGAATAAAGTACAGGTCGAAGGTAGCATCGCCTTAGCTTCCGGCTATAATGGCATGGGTAACGGAGTAGAAAGATATATTGGCGTGCCTTATAACGGTGCCACTTGGACGGGGGCTGGTTCGTATATTGGCTTTGCCCAAGGCGGAACAGGCGGCGTAAGTAATGATATTCGTTTTTATACTCATAAATCAGGCGAATCTGCAGGCGAGAGAATGAGAGTTAGTGAGAATGGCAACGTCGGCATCGGGACGACGGCGCCGGGTTCGACCCTGGATGTCGGCGGCACCAGTAATTCCGCTTTTATCCAGAATTTGGCGACCTGGGGATTAAATGCCCGGACCCAAGGTTTGATAATCATTCCCGAAGGCGATGTAAAGGACGACGGGGCGGGGAATTTGACCCTATCCAGTACCGTTATAATCATGAATCCGCTTTCCGGTTCCTGGGAAAGAGTGGCAGCCGGAACTTACGCCCTTGGAGGATGGGGATCTTTATGGGCGCCGATACCGCCAGCCGGTGCTAGAGGTACCACGGTTACTCCGACAGTTATAGCCTGGAGCGATACGGATAGAAATTATGACAGTCGTGATCGTGTATTATTAGCTCAAAGAAATGGCAACGGCTATATTTGGACCAGATTTGATTCTCCAGTTAACATTACCGGCTCTTCCGGTAGCTATTTCATGACCGGCAATGTCGGCATCGGCACGACGAATCCCGCGGCGAAACTCGAAGTTAATGCAAACAACGTGGCCCCAGGAGGCGAACCTACGTACGCTGGAGCTCTGCGTATTCGTGATGCCGGTGGAGTCGCTAGTAATATTGGAGGGCTTGAATTCTTGGGCTCTAATTATCAGAATGGTTATGGTTGGCGCATCACAGCTCCTGACACCGTTGGATATGGAGTAAATTTACATTTTCAGAGTCGTGCAAACTCTGTGAGCTGGACAGAACGGATGATTATATTGGCTAATGGCAACGTCGGCATCGGCACCACCACGCCACCCGCGACTTTAAGTGTCAACGGTCCGGTCTATCTTGAGGCCAACGTCG
>CAZXZR010000011.1:0-24033 GCA_964645545.1 uncultured Gammaproteobacteria bacterium
TTGGCGGAGAGGGAGGGATTCGAACCCTCGATACGCCCCTAAAGACGTATAACAGGTTAGCAACCTGCCGCTTTCAGCCGCTCAGCCACCTCTCCTAAACATATGACCGGCGCTACTTTTGTCCGCCGGTTTTTTATGGTATAATTACTATATAAAATCTAACTTGCCTTGTCAATCAAAGCTATGCCTCAATCCGACGCCAATTATATCCGCTGGACCGTGCCCGAATACCGCCCGCCGAAACGCGGCCGTTTATGGTATTTTTTCGCCGTTTTGCTCGCTGTCGTTTGCGTGTTCTTCAGCTTTTTCGCCATCCGCGACGGCCGCTTGGTCTTCCTGGGCGCCAGCACCAACTTCCTCTTCGTCCTCATAATCATCGTCGCCGCTATTGTTATGATCATAAACGAAAATCGGCCGCCCCTCATGGTCACGGTAGAGCTCGGTCCGGAAGGCGTGCGCCTCGGCCGCCGCTTTTACGACTACGACCAGTTCAAAAACTTTTCCGTCCTCTACAAACCGAAAGAAAGTTTGAAAAACCTCTATTTTGAATTCAAAAGTTCCGTGCGTCCGCGCCTCTCCCTGCCTTTACGTCGCCTGGACGCCTTAAGCGTCCGCAATTTCCTGGTTAAATATCTAGGTGAAGACTTGGGCCGCACCAATCCGCCCCTATCCGAACAGTTGACGAAGATGTTGAAATTGTAATAAGATAAAAACGCTTTTCTCCCCGGAGACGAAAAGCCTCTGTCGTTCAACGGATAGGACGCAAGATTGCGGATCTTGTAATCCAGGTTCGATTCCTGGCGGAGGCACAAAAACAATTATGGTCGACCTGCGCTCGCCAATCAGCGAATTGTCCCGTGTCGGCAAAACCACGTCGCGTTTGCTCAAGAAGCTGGGTCTGGAAACCGTCCAAGACCTGCTTTTTTATTTCCCTTTCCGCTACGAGGATTTCACGGCCGCCAAAAGCATCGCCGATCTCAAGGCCGGCACGAGCGCCCAGGTCGTCGGCACCATAGAATTGCTTCAAAACCGGCGCAGCGTCAAGCGGAAAATGTACGTGACTGAAGCTTTAATCGCCGATGACAGCGGCGAAATCTTGAAAGTCATCTGGTTTAATCAACCCTATTTAACCCGGACTTTGAAAGGCGGAGACAAAATTTCTTTGGCCGGCCGCGTCAACGACAACTACGGACAGTTAACCATGCTTTCTCCGCAATATGAAAAAATTTACGCCCTCGGCCTGATACACACTCACGGTTTAGTGCCTAATTACCATTTAACCGCCGACTTAACCCAAAAACAAATTCGTTTCCTCATTAAGCAAGTTATGCCTTCGGCCGCGCGAACAACCGACTGGTTGCCGGCGGAGATTAGGCGGCGGCTCGGCCTTTTGCCTTTAGCCGCGGCTTTAAATAAAATCCATTTCCCTCAAAATCGGAAGGAAATCTTCGCCGCCGAACAGCGTCTGGGTTTCGCCGAGCTTTTTTTGCGCCAATTGAAGTCCCAGCTCATTCGGCGCGAACTGAAAAGCCGGCAAGCGCCGGTGATAAAATTCCGGGAGGAAGAGACGCGGAAATTCGTCGCCGCTTTGCCTTTCAAACTGACGCCGGCTCAAAAAAAAGCGGCCTGGGAAATCCTCTTGGACCTGGAAAAGCCCGCCCCGATGAACCGGCTTTTGGCCGGCGACGTCGCTAGCGGTAAAACTATAGTCGCCGCTCTTGGCCTTTTGAACACCGCCCTAAACAAAAAACTCGCCGTTTTTATGGCTCCCACCGGCATTCTCGCTCGCCAGCATTATGATTCCTTAAAGGCTCTGTTCGCGCCCTATGGTTTGAAAATAAAACTTTTGACCGGCGCCCATAAGCCGGAAAAACTTAACGAAGCCGACATTATCGTCGGCACGCACGCCCTCATCGCCTCACCCTTAAAATTAAAGAATCTCGCCCTAGCGATAGTGGACGAGCAACAGCACTTTGGCGTCAACCAAAGACAGAAACTGGCGGAACTGACTGCCGACCTTTCGAAAGGTCCGCATTTCCTGTCTTTAAGCGCCACCCCCATTCCCCGCTCCCTGGCTTTGGCGATTTACGGCGACCTTGACCTTTCCCTTATCAAGCAGCCGCCGCCGGGCCGCCGGCCGGTGATTACCAAAATTGTCACCGAAAGCCGGCGCCAGGCGGCCTACGATTTCATTCGCGAACAAATCCGGGCCGGCCGCCAAGCTTTCGTCCTCTGCCCTTTAATTGACGCTTCCGACAAGCTCGGCGTCAAATCCGTCAAACAGGAACACGAAAAACTGGACCGGGAAATTTTTCCCGACCTCAAAGTCGGCCTTATCCACGGCCGCTTAAAAAGCGCGGACAAAGACAAAATAATCGCCGCTTTCGCCCGCGGTCAAACACAAATTCTGGTCGCCACTTCTCTGGTGGAAGCCGGGCTGGACATGCCCAACGCCAGTTTGATGCTCATCGAGGGCGCCGAACGCTTCGGCCTTGCCCAGCTCCACCAACTGCGCGGCCGGGTCGGCCGCTCCCATTACCAGTCTTATTGCTTTCTCTTCCCTTCCGCCGAAGAAATCACCAACCTCAAAACCATCGCCCGTCTGGAGGCGATGACGAAGTATAACGATGGCTTCGCCTTAGCGAAAATTGATTTGAAACTGCGCGGGGCCGGCGAATTGTATGGCACTTTGCAAAGCGGCTTTCCCGAACTGCGGATTCTTTCCCTTTTTGATTACGAATTGATTAAAAAAGCCCAAAGCGAAGCTGCCGATCTCATCGCCGCCGACCCAAACCTGGAGAGATTCCCGCTCCTGAAAGCCAAGCTGGGCGAATGGGACAAGACGGCGCATTTGGAATAAGGAGCGGGCGGGCGGAAAGGGCGAAGAAATCTAAGTTATAAAAAGGCTCCGGAAAAACGGAGCCTGTTTTTTGGCTTCGCCGGTCCGGAATCTCCCGCCGCCGGCTTTAAGATCTGAAGGCGGAGCCGGGCTTCACCCGAAAAAACCAATCGCCAGCCTAAGTCAACTCGGCGATAGTTTTCTTACTCCTCCTTGACATTTTCCCTTGGCATAGAATATCATAAAAACAGTATTTTAAAAACGTATTAACCAAAAATTGTTCTTATGGAAAAAAGTTTTATCGCGACACACGGCGGCGAAAAGGTCCTTGTGGACACGAGCTCATGCCGTTTAAATTCTAAAGGCACTGGCCTATTGGTAAAAATCTCCAATACTAACAACGGCCGCGGGAATATTGATCCCCGCTGGGTCAATGCCAGGGAGATAAGGTGCTCCTCCGAAGGGCGCCGCATCCTTGGCCGCCTTTTGGAGGGAAAAATAAAACAAAAGAGGGGACGGCGGACAAGGCAAGCAAAGGCACAATATCCGGCAAAGGCGTATAAAAAGCGTCGGATTAGGATGTAAGAACAAAGATTAAAAAAGGGCTGGTCAAACGATCAGCCTTTTCTATTTCGCGCCCGCTTCTATTTCAGCGCCCCCTTCCCCGTCCGGCCACGCCTACGGTGCTTTTCCGGCGCCCCGGTCTTCAAGCCAAGAATTTCTCCAGGCCGTCCAAATCATTCACGCGGGCGAGCTTTAATTCGCCGGCCGCCGCGGGCAAATCGGGGATGACGGCCGTGTCAAAACCCAAACGTTCGGCTTCGTTTAGGCGCTGCTCCAGTTTGAAGACGTTCCTGATTTCCGCGCCCAGGCCGACTTCGCCCAAAAATAAGGTCCGGCGGCTGAAACTCCGGTTCAGATAGGAAGAAATGATGGCGGCGCAGACGGCCAGATCCAGAGCCGGATCGCTGATCTTCAGGCCGCCGACGACGTTCAGGATTATGTCCTGATTGGTCAGGTTTATCTTCGTCCGCTTAGTGATGACGGCCGCCAAAACTTGCAAACGGTTCAGGTCAAAACCGCTGGCTTTCCTCTGGGGATAGCCGAAGACCGTCTTGGTCACGAGCGCCTGCAGGTCCACCAAAAAGGGGCGGCTGCCTTCCATGACGCAGCCGATAGCCGAACCGGAGAGGTCGCTTTGGCCGCTTTCCAGAAAAACCAGGCTGGGATTTTTCACTTCCCGGAAACCGGCGCCGGTCATTTCCAGAACGCCGAGCTCGTTGACCGAGCCGAAACGGTTCTTGGTCGCCCTTAACAGGCAATAATTATTGTTCGTTTCCGTTTCCAAATATAAAACCGTGTCCACGATATGCTCCAATGATTTCGGCCCGGCCACCTGGCCATCCTTGGTGATGTGGCCGACCAAGAAAACGACGATGTCGTTCTCCTTGGCCAATTCCATGAATTTGACGGCGGCAGTGCGGATTTGGGAAACGCTGCCCGTTTCCGCCGGCAATAAGGCCGAATAAACGGTTTGAATGGAATCAATAATTAACAAAGCCGGCTTGAGCTTGCTGACGGCGGCCACAATTTTTTCCACGTTGGTCTCGCCGATAAATTTCAAATTTTCACCGGCGCCGGCCAAACGCGCCAAGCGGACTTTAACTTGGGCGGCCGACTCCTCGCCGGAAACGTAAACCGCCGCGCCCGCCCCTTTTAAGGCGCCGGTGATTTGCGCCACTAAAGTGGACTTGCCGATGCCCGGTTCGCCGCTTAATAAAATCACGGAGCCGGGCACCAGACCGCCGCCCAAAACGCGATCAATCTCGCCGATCTCGGTTTTGAGCCGTTTTAAGACGCCGCTTTTTATTTCCGCCAAATCAATTACGGCCGCACCGGCAATTTTCTTGGCCGCGGCTTTTTTCTCCTCTTTATCGTCTAAAACCTGCTCCGTCAAAGTCCCCCAGGCGCCGCATTCCGAACAACGCCCACTCCATTTCGGAAATTGGGCGTCGCAATGACTGCAGACGAAAATTGTTTTTAAACCACCGGGCATAAGCGTAAAAGTCATTGCCTTTATTTCTCCCAATAGGCGCGGTCGGCCAGCCAGTCGCCGTTCACTTTCTTAAAAGTCAAATCCAGATTTTGCGCGTAGGCTTTGCCGCCGCCAATGGTGTCCGCGCTTTCGCTTCTTTCCGTTAATACCGTTACCTGGGCCGTACCGGCTTTATCGTCAAAACTCTTGACGTCGGCGCTTATGGCCCGGGTGGTAATGCCGTAATAACCTGGGCCGGTATCCTTGGCTTTTAATTGGACGATATAGGTATCCACCCACTCGGCCATGTTATCGGTCATGAATATCTTCAGGTCGGTGAAATTGCCGTAATCGGACTGGTTGGAATAGGAGCCGAAGCGGCTGGCGAAAGCCATGGCTAATTTAGCTAGGTCGGTAGCGTTGGTTTGGTGCGGGGCTTCACTGGCCACATTATATTGCTGGTAATTGCGGGGGGCGTCGCTCGGCGTGGCCGTGGCCGCGGTCCCGGTCGGCAATTGTGCCGTGGTCGTGGCCGTGGGCGTCGTCAAACTCGGCAGGGGCGCGGATTTGATAAAACCGAAATAAACGATCAAAATAATGACAATCACTCCAATTAAAATGAGTAAAATACCAATTTGTTTGCGCTTACTTTGCTGCATATATTTAAAAATTTGCCTTAAACCCCTTCTCCTTCGCCAGGCTCTTCGTCAGGGCCAGCGCCAGGGCCGGCTTCATTCGCCAGACTGGCTTCAAAATCCCTTTTCGCTTCTTCCATTTCCAAAAGCTGGCGCGGGTCGGAAGTAATTAATTGATCTTCAGTATAGGAAGCGACGACTTTCATGGCCACGTGCTTATTGCCGGCAAAAAATATGCCTTCGCCCACGCTGCATTCCAAAAGCAAATATTTTTCTCCTTCCGTCAGTAAAAATGTTTTCTGCACCAAATCAATGGCCGCCGGCGACTGCTTTAAAAGAATTTGCACAGCCGAATTATTAACGATGGCCTGACCGTAGGGCGAAGTTAAAAAGTCATTGACGTCCTGGGTAATGGTCGTCACGCCCAAATAATATTTGCGGCAACGCTTGACCAAGGCAAAAATGAACTTGGCACTGTCCTCGTGCTGCATCATCCACCAAGCCTCGTCTATGACCATGATGCGCTTGCGCATTTCACTCCTGACGATATTCCAAATGTAATTGACGATGGTATAAATGGCAATCGGCCTTAATTCATCTTCCAAATCGCGCACGGAAAAACAGATTAATTGGTTGTTCATTTCCACGTTGGTGGAATTGTTTAACAATCCGGAAAAAGTGCCCTCGGTATATTTCCTTAATCTTAACCCTAAATCAGCTCCGCCCTCCATGCCGTCCAGGACTTGAGCGAAGTCGGACATGACCGGCGCTTCCACTTGCGCCAGGTCAGAATCGGGCGTGATGTCTTTCTTGGCGTAAGTTTCTAAAAGCGCCCGATCCACGATGGAATCCTCATCGTAAGTTAAGTTGCCCAACATTAAACGCACCAAGCCTTTCAAGGTAATCACGGCGCTTCTAATAATGTCTTTCGGCTTGGCTTCCCCGCCGACCGAACGCGGCAGGTCAAAAGGATTGATTTTGTTTTCCGAAGCTAAAGAAATATTAATGTAGGTGCCGCCGACCGCTTCGGATAAATGTTTGTACTCGTATTCCGGATCAATGACAATGACGTCGGTGCCCAACATCAGCGAACGCAAAATTTCCAATTTAATGGCGTAGCTTTTGCCGGCGCCGGAGGTGGCGAAGACGACCGAGTTAGCGTTTTGCAAACTGAAGCGGTCAAAGAGAATCAAGCTATTGTTGTGGCGATTGATGCCGTAAAGAATGCCTTCGTCCGAGGTTAATTCGTTGGAAATGAAAGGAAAGGAAGACGCCACCGGCGAAGAATTCATGTTGAAAGTGACGTAAAGTTCGTCGTTACCCAAAGGCAAAGTGGAATTGAAACCCTGTTCGGACTGATAATAGACGCGGCGGGAATAGACCAGGCGGGAACCGAAAATGTCTTCCACTTGCTCGGCGAGACGATCCAATTCTTCCTGGTTGTCGGCGTAAAGGGTGATGTAGAGGGCGAATTGAAAAAATTTTTCCGTGCCCTGGGTCAGGGCATCGCGCAGATACTCTATATCCCTTAGGGCGGTTTCGCGCAAGGGGTCGCGGGCGGCGCCTTTTTCGGCGTCGGCGATAATTTGCGCCTCCAAAGAACCGACTTTATTTTTCAATTGCTTTAAAACAATGGCGCTCTCAACCGGATAAAAGAACATGGCGATATCAAAAGTAATGTTTAAGTTAATTATAGGCGCGAACCAACCCACGGAAATATAGCGGGGATAGCCGATGACAAAAACGGTACGCAAAAACTTATCGCCCAATTCTAGGCAATTGGCTTCCACTCTCAAACTGGCCGGAGCGATGAGGTCGCGGACCGAAAGCACGCCGCGCCGGAAAGTTTTTTCCGCGGCAATAACTTCCCGCGTTAATTCTGGATTTTTCTCAATCGCCGTCGGCGCCAATTTCGGACCCAAAGTTACCGGCGCGTTCAGCTTCAGTTTGGGGTTTTTATTTTTCTTGAGAAAATTCACCATAATGTTTTTAGCCGCTTTATTTTTCCAAACGCAATTTGTCCACGTTCGCCAATTCCTCGTGCGGCGAGGTTTCCGGGTTATAGGTTTTATAAAAAAGCTCAATTAGACTCTGCGTGTCCAAACGGGCCACGGCCACGCCCATGGCTTCCAGGCCGCCGGCAACGCTGTCCACGCGCCGTTCCAGCATGTCTTGGTAGCGGCGGAAGGTTTTTTCGTTCAATTTAATGACCGTTGCCGGTTTCAAGGCCTCGCCAAGCAGGCGGAAAAAATTCCTGCGCTTGTCGGTTAAAGGATTATAAGGGATGACGACGTAAAAGCGCTTGTTCATGATTTTTCCCAAAGCCGTCAGATCTTTAATGTAGGCTAAATAATCGGCCGTCTGGATTTTTAATAATTTATTAGTCTGTTCCTTCTCTTTTTGTTCTAAAAATTCCAAATAATTGTCAATGTCCAATTCGCGCGACTGAATGACAATCTGCAAAGTAAAATCAAGATTATTCAAAAAGCGGACGTAGGAATCAATGACGGCGTTCTGTTCATCTTCGCTTTTCAAGGCAAAATTGATGCTGGAAACCAACAAAACGGCGCGCAAAGTTCCGTCCTTCATAACTAAGGTATTCTCTTTTATTTCGGCGATGTCCAAATACTCTTGGGTGGCCGTCTTTATTTTGTTTTTGCCGATGGCGGCAGGCATAAAACAAGGTAAAAATTTTTAAAAAATTATTCGCCTTTATAGCGGCCCTTGGTGTCAACAATTAAGGCCAATTCGGCCAGGCGCGATTTTTTATATAATTCTTTCGGCGCCGGTTTGGCTTCCGGCTTGACGAAAGCGCCTTTGCCCACGCCTGCGGCCATGATTTTTTTGTTATTCCAAACGCGCAAATGCGGGCGGCGCCAAGTTTGCAATAAATGCAAAAGTAAAAAATGAAAAGGGCGACCATTAATACGAACGAAAGCGAGAACAATAGCTAAAGCCAAGACAATGATAAGGGTCGTCAGAAACAAAGAGAAATCAAAGAGTTTGTAGGCGACGGCGCAAATTATGGCTGCCGCCAAAAGAATCAGGAATTGCCGGGTGGTTATCGGCCCGATAATCTTGTTTTCCACGTCAATGAATTGGGGCACGGTAAATTGCTGCATAGCTAAAAAAGCAGTTTATTGTTCAAGGCTATAATGGCGCCAATTTCTTCTTCCGCTAGAGTTTCCTTATTTTCCTGACGCCGCTTAGTCAATAATTCCGCCAAGGGCAGGCCTTTATTAATCGCGTCTTTAGTTAAAGCCAAATAAAAACGGTTAACCGGACTCTGGCGCCAAGCATAAACGCCCGCAATCATTTTATCATAGCCTTCCGCTTCCAACAATTTTATTTTCCCGAAAATTTTGGCCGTGCTTTCGGCTGGCGTCTTGCCCAGGCGCCGGAAATTGACCAAATCCAAAAATTGCAGTTCTTCCACCGGCCCCATAACTTTGGGCATGGGTTTAATATCGTGCATTTGCGGCCGCAAAACCGCGGGCGCGGGCGCCGGGCGAGCAGCGGTAGCTTGGGGCTTGGCGGTCGAAGGCGGCGTTGAGGGCGGGCGCGACGGAAGCGGCCGGAGGGATGCGGGCGCGACTGGCTGGAGTCCGAAACGATCTTCCGGCTTAGCGGCGGGCAATTCCGGCTCTTCTTCAGTCGCGGGCAATTCGTGCTTTACGTCCAGAGCCGCCGGTTTTTTTACTTTCCCTTTGGCCAGCGCCTGTCTTAAATCATATTCGGCGCTTTTAACGGCGGCGCCGGCGCTTTCAGCGGCGGCCATGATTTTATCCAAACGCGTAGCCGGCGGGCGAAGGCTCGGCGTCGGCCCAGAAGTCGTACTTAGGCCGGAAACCGCGGGTGAAACGGCCAAACTGCTGAAACTCGTCTCTTCGCAAACCTTGAAAATGCGGTCAATCTCTTCCGCGCTCAAATTCAGGCCGCCGATTTTGGCGCTCTTGGCCAGGACGGCGCGCGTGTCTATTTTACTGCGCACGCCGCGCAGATAAGTGGACAGAATACTCTTGAAACGCGCCTCCAAAACCGAGCTGGCCAAAACCAAGCCGGCTTTTTTCAGCAATAAGCCGATATCCTTATCCAAGTCCAGGGCGCGCCGGTCCGCTTCCAGATTTAAATAACCGGCGACGGCGAAAAAGATCTTCTCTTTCAGCTCGGCGGCCAAATTCTTGGCCACATCCGGCGTCAAAGAAAGCTCGCCGATAAAATAAGAAGGCAGATCTTTGACGGCCAGACTCTTAATCATTACTTTCATGACCGCCATGGCCAAATCCACCTTGTATTTTTCTTCCAACTCGGCCAAAGCGGCCATGGCCACGGGCGAAGAAACCTTGTCGCGCAGGTCCTTGGGCAGGCGGTTGAATTGTTGGAGGTAATCAAACATTAATGAAAAATCACGGGTAAAACAAAAAGAAAAACCTTTTCCCGTTCTGGTTTTATTTTAGCATATTTTGCCGGAAAGGGAAAATAGTTGCCCTTTGGGCTTTTCCTCGCAAAAACCCCGCCAAGGCGGGGCGAGCAAATGGCCTCCCGAAGGCCGGAAAATCCAAAAAATATTAAAGCGTGGTGATGGGACGGCTCTGGGTGATATAAAATTTGGCGCCGCAGTAGGCCCATTCTATGTCGCAGGGGAACTTATAGTGCTTTTCTATTTTAGAGCAAATCTTGGCTAAATCTACTATGAGGCGGCCGTTGAGCTTCTGTTTCGCTCCGACCGGAGCCGTGACCGGCGCCCATTTCACCCCGCCGGCCGGCCCTTTGACTATCTTTCTTCCCTGGCTAGCCACGTTGACGTCAATCAATGAATAATCGCGCTTGTCTATGACATAGGAGTCGGGCGTAATGGAGCCGGAGACTATGGCCTCGCCCAAACCGTAGCCAGCTTCGATGATCATCTGGTTCCTGTCCTGCGTTACCGGATGGACGGTAAAGGCGATGCCGGAAATTTCCGAAGCCACCATTTGCTGGACCACCACGGCCACGCTGACTTTGGTTTTCAAAAGTTTTTTTTCATGGCGGTAGAAAATGGCACGCGGCGTAAATAGCGAAGACCAGCATTTTTTTACGTTGGCGAGCAGGGTTTTGTCCGTCGTGTTCAAATAGGTTTCCAGTTCCCCGGCCCAGGAAGCGGCCGAAGAGTCTTCGGCCGTGGCGCTGGAGCGCACGGCCACGAATTTCGCCTTTAATTTTTTAAATTCCGCCGTAATCAAGGCGGCCAAACCCTTGGGCATAAGCGCCTTAGCGATAAGGGAGCGGATGATGTTGGAATGCTCATCCACGGAATTGACGTCTTGGTAATTTATTTTTTTCAGCTGCGCCATGAGTTCCTGCTCCAAATCGGTTTCCTTCAAGAATTGGTCAAAGGCCGAGGCCAAGACCACGAAGCCGGGCGGCACCGGTATCTTGGCGCCGGTCATCTCGCCCAAAGACGCGCCCTTGCCGCCGGCCAAGGCGACATCGGCTTTGCTTAGCTGGGAAAAATTTTTGATAAACATATTTTTGAAATTTATCTTTTGTTCATCTTGGCTTGGCTATAATGATTCGGCTGTGGGCCCGGCAGGTGGCAGGCGCCAGATTTGACATCATGGCCTTCGGGGTCCGATCCCCCGCGGGTCCACAACGGCTGGCTTGTCCTAACAAACTTGACCGGCAGATAATCGCTTGGTATAATTAGGCTGTCAAATCTGGTTAAGCTGCCTGTAAGGCGATAAAATCCTCCGCAACCGCGGGGGGTTTTATTTCACCCTTTTGATTTATTTGACAATCCCTTTAATCGAGTGGGGGTTGTCCCGCTGCTCTTTGCAGCTCAGTTTGACACGAATCACCGGTTTGCTATAGTTATAACATCGGGTATCAGCCAGCGGTTCCCGTTTAAGGGATGAGGATGCTCCTCCTCGCGGAGGAGTGTTTTTTATATTACCTTAATATTTTAACAATCCCCTTGTCCGCGTCAACCTCCACCTTGTCTCCGTCCTTCAAGACCTGGGTGGCGATTTTCGTGGCAATGACGCAGGGCGTACCCATTTCTCGGGCGACAATGGCGGCATGCGAAGTCACGCCGCCCTGATCAGTAACGAAGGCAGCCGCTTTTTTCATGGCCGGCAAAAGGTCGGGCTGGGTGGAAACGAAAACCAGGATATCGCCCGGCTTCATCTTGGCCATATCGGCAGGCACGTTAACGATTTTTACCGGCCCCTGGGCATGGCCGCGGCAGCCGCATTGGCCATGCAGTTCGGCGACGTCCTTGTTTATGCTCTTCTGGATGTATTTGGACACGATATTCCTGGCCGCTTCGCCGCTGTAATAGACTTCCGTATCCTTGGCCGTGTAATAAAGGCCGTAATCGGCACGAGCCTTGATTTCCGGCCGGTTGATCTCGCCCTTCAAAAGGGCGGCCTCGATTTCCCGCGAAGTCATAAAGCGCGTTTCTTTGAGCGTCAGGCCGATGCGCCGGGCGATTTCCTCCAGCATGAAGGTAGTCTTATAGAGGGCGAAAAGCTGGGCGTAGCGCCGGTAAATTTTCGTCACCATGAAGTCGCCCCAGGCGCTGAAAAAACGAACCAATTTTTCCGGCAGCTTAAGTTTGGCGATCAATTCGCGGCGCCGCTCTTGAACCGCCGCCAATTCCGCTTCCTGGTTCTTATGGGCCTCGGCCAGATTATGGTCGCCGTTGACCAAGCGCACCAATTCCTTCAAATAATGTTCAAAATTATATACGCCCTGCTCTTCGGTATATATGAACTTGGTGTAAAAATATTTGGCGTAATGCTGTTGCAGGCCGGCCAATATGTCCGGCCTGATTTTGTTCGTCAAAGACCGCACTACTTCCTCAAATTTTTTCTCATATTCTTCACTATGCGTGTAAAGGCCGAAAAATTTCACGTCCTCTTCCTTGAATTTGCGGAATAATTCCTTGAACAAACAGAATTGCGCCACATCGGCCTGGACCTTGATGCCGATTCCCATTAAATTGTCCTGCTCCTCCTTGAGCCGGGACGGCTTTTCCGGCTGGGTCAGGAGGGCGAGATATTCTTCGATTTTGTCCGCCGGCACTTTTTGTTCCCGGAGAATCTGCTTGCCGCGTTCGGTCAGATTGTCGCCGAACATGTCCGCCGCCACCGGAATCCAGCCCCATTGGTAATATTCCCAGTGCAGGTCTTCGTGGCCGCGGTAATGCTGCCATAATTTTTCCGCGCTTAGCTTGTTTAAATTTTCTTCCGGAATTTTGCCCACGGTTTCCACCAAGCGGTCGGCGAAATATCTTATTTTCTCGTTCACTTCCTCCATGAAATCAATATCCGCCAAAAATTTATTGACCAAATGCTCGCCGACTTCATAGGCGTCCTGCTTGTCAAAATAGAACCAGAGGTGGTAACCCTGGTAAACGCAGGCCTGGTGCTTATAGGCGCGGCCGCCGGGTTCGGCGAACTGGTTGGTAAAGCAATAGAAAGGAATGTACATGAACCAAGGATTGGCATTGATGATTTCCTCGGCCAGAAGCCACTCACGCTTAAAAACTTTTTCAATGTCCAAACGGACGTCATTCTTATTAATCAGCCCGGCCAGTTCCTTGGCGGCCGGAAAAGCGCGATTGAACTGATAATATTTGCGGCCGGCTTTTTTCTCCACGGCTACGATCTTTTCATTGATCAGATCCTCTAGCTCGCGGGAAACATTAGCCGTATTCTTGCCCAAAGCCGAGGCCAGTTCGTTTAAGTAGAATTTCTTGTCAGGATTATTGACCAGGAATTCTATGATTTCATAAGAGGTCTTGGATTTGAAGAGGTTTTTCATAATATTGCTTTATAGACAAAGATAATTGTTTACAAAACAATATTAGCAAAGAACCTGATTTTGTCAATGTTATTAGGTTTTCTAATATTGACTTTTATTTTTATATATGATATAGTCTATAATTAGTATTTTTCAAAATTTAAGTTTTAAATTCACGGAATATTAACAAAAAAAATTAAAGAAATGGTGAGTATACCGGAAATCCGTCTAAAGTACGGACCAGAGGTGAAGATAGCCTTTGTTTTCCGCCATGGTATAAAGGATCAAAACGGCCATGTGACTATTGATTGCCTAAAAGACATCATGGAAAAAGGCATCCCCGCGATTACACCCGATCCAAACATCGGATTCGTGTATATACACCGCGGGTCAATTTACTTGCGGACGGAAGAAACTGTCCGCGCCTTGCAAATTTGGCTGCTTCGCCATGACGTAAATATTTACGAAATGGAGTTGGAGCATGACCCCGTATTGGGTAATGATTATCTATTTAACAGCTTTACCCCCGAGGTAAAGAAGATCATGTCCGAACGCGGGCTGACACATTACATAGCCGTAAAAAAGCTCATGCCTGATACATTCCTGGACTGGCGCGCCAAACTTGGCCTATTATTCCGAGATATATTTCATTACTCCATGGAGTGGGGCGATATTATGCTTATTCCCTGCCACAGCCCCACTGTAGAGATGGTGTATAACATGTACGCCGAGAAGCCGGATGATAAGATGGTAGTTAAAGAATTGGATGGCGTCTTCGTGTTGCAAATTAAAGGCGGAAGGACTATCGCGATCCGTTGATAATGAGTGTCTCAAGATCTTTCGAAAAACCCGTTCAATGAACGGGTTTTTATTATCTATTCTTTTTTATCTATTCGTTTCCTGTACTCTTCCGTCCGGATTTTTTATTGAACATATTACCTTTTAATAATCCTCATCATTCCCTTCCCGGCATCCATCTCTACCCGGTCGCCGTCGTGCAGGGCTTGAGTGGCTATCTTCGTGCCGACGAGACAAGGCGTTTTTAGCTCGCGGGCGACGATGGCTGCATGGCAAGTGATGCCGCCATCGTCGGTGATGATGCCGACGGCTTTTTTCATGGCCGGAACCAAGGAGGGGAAAGTGGTGTGGGCGACCATGATGTCGCCGGGGCGCATCTTTCCCATCTCTTCAGGCAGATTGATGATCTTCACGGCGCCTTTCGCTTTCCCGGGACAAGCGACCGTACCGGAAATGACGGAGACGTCCGCTACTTTTATTCTCTCCACTTTTAAACGAGCCAGGAACCTTTTGGCGGCCGCACCGGTATAGATGACGCCGCGGCCGTCTTTCTGGTAATAGACGCTGAATTTAAAGCGATCATTCAGGGTTTTTTCTGAGAAATGTCCGGTGCGCAGGGCGGCGGGGATTTCCCAATGAGCCATGAACCTCACTTGGTTAATCCCGAGTTCTAAACGCCGTCCTATTTCTCTTAACAAGCTGTCCAAAACGTACATCCCAAAGAAGCACGCATCTTTACGATAAGCTTTTAAATAGACAATGTCGGAGGCGATCTGGAAAAGGGTCTGCGTGGCGCTGTCAATCTTCAAATCCTTGATAAGACGCGTTTTCTGAGCCTTAAGATGCTTGGCGTAATCCTTCAATTCCCATATTTTCTTCTCCAAATCGAACTTCTCTTTCAGCCAGCCAGACCAAAGCGCCAAATAATAGTCCAGATCATAGGCCGGTCCGGTATAGGTAAATGGCGTCCAGCACCATTTATTAAAATGTTGGTAAATCTTACGGCGGAGCGCCGCCGGCAAACGGTCAAGGTCTCGCTCTATCCTTGCCGTATCCGCTTGTTTAAAAATCTTGGAGGCCGTTCTGTCTTTCACGATAAGCCGGAGAATTTCCAAGGCCTCTAACTCTTCTTTAAACGCCAGGCTGGGCTTCTCAGGCGTGGTCAAAATGCTAAAAGCTTCCGCCGCCTGATAGCGGCTGCGAGCGGTAAGCTTTCCTAGTCTCTTGATGAGCAGTTTGGAAAAATCCTCATTATCGGAATCTACGAACCAGGTGGTGGCAATGGCCCAGCTATGCTGGATCATTTGATAATACATTAACTTATTATATGCCTTAATAAGTTCGGCTACAGACATTTTTTTTAAATCCATTTTCTTAACGCGGGCGGCGTATTGGAAATAATTTCTGATATGGATCATCGTCTCCCGGTGTATTTTGTTAACCAGTGCCGGCTGCTTTTCAATAACTTCCAGCGTGCGTTCTATAAGCCGGCGTAATTGTGAAATCGGGATATAACTATTGACGTTGTCCACTCCTTTCTGTACCCAGACGCATTCGTGGATCAGGCCTTGAAAAATCTTCGGCTGGTAATTCATAAAAGCAAAAAATGCCGGCGTGGCCGTTTGATAATGCGTATTCCGTATGGAAAAATTGCTCCGCCAGATTTTTTTACCTTTTTGCTTAGCCATATTTATTTTAAATGATAGCTTGACTTATACTTCTCCGCATGGAACGGCCGCAGCCTTTTTACCTCGCAAAAAAAGTGGAATTCGGCGATTGCGCTTTTTAATTGCTTCAGATTAACTTTTTGGTCATAGCCCAGGGCAATGACATCAGGACGGTATTTCTTCAAGACCAGCCATTGGTCAGCCAAACTGCCCAAGACCGCTTTTCCCTTCCAGCCCGATGCTTTTAACGCTGTCTTAATTTTTCGCGCCCGCACCGCCTCTTTTTCCCGCGGCCAATGGTGCTTAATTTTGAAAACATTTTTATCGCGCGCCACGACGACGATTAGTTCCTCGCCAAAACGTCGAGCTTGCCGGAAATAGTCCAGATGCCCGGGATGGAGATTATCAAAAGTTCCAAAAACCATGACTCGGCGCATGGGCTGATTATTTTAGCGCCTTCTTGAGTTCGGCGACTTTATCCGTTTTTTCCCAGGCAAAATGGCCGCGGCCGAAATGCCCATAGGCGGCCGTTGATAAGAATACCGGTTTCTTCAGGTCTAAGTGGTCAATTATCGCTTTCGGCCGGAAATCAAAAACTCTCTTCACCGCCGCCAGAATTTTTTCTTCCGGCTGCTTAGCCGTGCCATAAGTATTCAAATATATGCCCACTGGATTGGCAATGCCAATGGCATAAGCGACTTGCAGTTCGCATTTGTCCGCCAAACCCGTGGCCACCACGTTCTTGGCCACATAACGGGCCATATAGGCGCCGGAGCGATCCACCTTGGAAGCGTCCTTGCCGGAAAAACAGCCGCCGCCGTGCCGCGCCAGGCCGCCGTAAGTATCCACCATGGTTTTTCGGCCGGTCAGGCCCGTGTCTGCGGCCGGCCCGCCCAGAGTAAAGGCGCCGGTGGCATTTATAAAAACTTTAGTTTTCGCGTCAAATAATTTTCCCAAAACCGGCTTAATCACTTTAGCCAAAACATCGGCGCGGACTTTTTCCAGTTTCACGGCCTGGTTATGGCAGGCGGCGATGACTACGGTTTCCACCCGTTTCGCCTGCCCGTCATGGTATTCTACTGTCACCTGTGTCTTGCCGTCCGGCTTCAAATACGGCAAAATTTTCTTTTTCCTAACTTCGGCCAAACGCTGGGCCAGCTTATGGGCCAGAACAATAGGCAAAGGCATGAGTTCCTTGGTTTCATTCGTGGCGAAGCCGTACATCAATCCTTGGTCGCCGGCTCCCTGTTCCTTGTGCTCGCCCGCACCTTCGTCAACCCCCTGGGCGATTTCCGGGCTTTGGGCGTGCAGGGCGGAAATGATGCCGACGGCATCAGAATCAAAGCCGGAGTCGGCGCCATCGTAACCGATGCGCTTCAATGTCCGGCGGACTATCTCTTCCACGCGCACGTAATGGTCGGTGCGCGCTTCCCCGCCGACGACCACCAGGCCGTTGGTGACGAAACATTCTATAGCCGCGTGGCTTTCCGGGTCGTATTTGAGCATGTCGTCCAGTATGGCGTCGCTAAGCTGATCGCAGACCTTATCCGGATGGCCTTCGGTCACGGATTCGGAGGTGATGAATTTAATGTCCATATTTTTAATTATATTATTTAGTCTAAGTACCCAATTCCCAGGAAGCCAAATACTTGGCTTGCTCCGGAGTGAGCTTGTCAATCTTCAATCCCAGGGCCTTAAGCTTCAAACGTGCCACCTGGAGTTCGATTTCAGCCGGTACGTTATGGACTTTCACGGCCAGCTTGCCCTTATTTTTCGCCGTGTACTCGGCGGCCAAGGCCTGGGTGGAAAAACTCATGTCCATGACGCTGGCCGGATGGCCTTCGGCCGCGGCCAAATTTATCAGGCGTCCCTGGGCCAAGACATATAGTCTCTTTTTGCCCAACCAATACTCATCCACATTGGCGCGCACGCCATAGTTCATGCGGCTGGCCATTTTTTTAAGGGCGCGTAAATTTATTTCCACGTCAAAGTGCCCGGAGTTGCAAATGACGGCCCCGTCTTTCATTAACTTAAAATGCGGCCGATCAATAACGTTAATGTCGCCGGTCAAAGTGCAGAAAATATCACCGATCTTGGCCGCCGCTTTCATGGGCATGACGCCAAAACCGTCCATGGCTGCTTCCAAGGCTTTTATTTCGTCCACTTCGGTAATAATTACCCGCGCGCCCAGACCCCGGGCGCGATCGGTAAAACCACGGCCGCACCAGCCATAACCGGCGACAACAATTGTCCGCCCGGCGATAAGCAAACCAGTGGCGCGAATAATGCCGTCCAAAGTGGATTGTCCGGTACCGTAGCGATTATCAAAAAGATTTTTAGTCTTGGCGTCGTTGACGGCGAAGACGGGCACGAGCAGGCGGCTCTTAGCGGCCAAAGAGCGCAGACGCATAACACCGGTAGTCGTTTCTTCCAAACTGGCAAGAATATTTTTCGCCTGCCCCTTATAGTCGCGATGCAGAAGTGAAATTAAGTCGGCGCCGTCGTCAAAAGTTATCTGGGGCCGGTTCTTCAAGGCCTGGCGCAGATGCTGGTAGTACATGGCCCGGTTCTCGCCGCGCGCGGCCAGAATTTTCAGCTTATGGTTCTTCACCAAAGCGGCGGCAACGTCGTCCTGGGTGGACAAAGGATTGGAAGCGACCAGGGTCAGGTCGGCGCCGCCCGCCTGCAAAGCCAGCATTAAATTGGCGGTTTCAGCCGTCACATGCAGGCAGGCCGACATCCTTAAGCCGCGAAAGGGCTTATTACGGCGGAATTTTTCCTTGATAGCGACCAGTACCGGCATATCGCGGCCGGCCCAGCCAATCCGTTTCTCGCCTTGGGCGGCCAAGCGCAAATTTTTTACTTGGTATTTCATAAATTTATTCTTTCCCGATAATTTTGATAATACCGGCGCGCCAAACCGGCCAAGGTAAAGCTATGCGTCTGCGTGCCGAATTTCTCCACGGTATAGGCGGCCACGGTAGCGGCCAATTGGCCGCAAGTCTTTAAATCCCAGCCGCGCACCAGGCCGGCGATGAACCCGGCCCGGTAGGCATCGCCCGCGCCGGTCGGGTCGGACGTGTTTTTCGGCTTGGCCGGGGCGATGCTGATCTTTTTCCCGCTCTGGTAAATATCCGAACCGCGAGCGCCTTTGGTAACGACGATTATCGGCAAGCGCCTTTCCAGAGCGGCCAAGCGCAAGCGCGTTTTCTCCAATAAAAGCGCCAGTTCGTAGTCGTTGACAATCAAGGCCCGGGCGCCGAAAAGGGCCGGCTGCAATTCTTTGGCGGCCAACAGGGTCAGCGCTTGGCCCGGGTCGAAAATATAAGGGACTTGCCGGCGGCGCCAGAGGGCGGCGTAAGCCAGGAGACGATCCTTGTCGTCGGCGGCGACTATCGCCCCGGCCGGCTTTTTCAGGTGCCGCAAGTGCGACACGCAATCCGGCCGGACCGGCCCGGGATAAAAGGCGGAAATCTGGTTGTCATCCTGGTCAGTGATGATGTGGGCGGCGGCGGTCGGGAGCCCCCTGACCACGGCGAGGAAACGCGTGTCTAGGCCGTGACGTTTCAGCCACAGGCGGTAAGAAAAAAAATCAGAACCAACTACCCCGAGGATAATTGGTTTTATTTTGAGCAGGTTCAGGTTATAAGCGATGTTACCGGCCGTGCCGCCGAAACTGGCGTGCAGCCCGGCCAAGGGAAAGCTGACATTCAGCCGGCGCGTCCGGCCGGCCAGGATATGGTCGGAAAAGCGGCCGGGAAAATCCATTATCTTGTCATAAGCGAGCGAGCCGGACACCGCTATTTGGAGCGGCTTATTTTTTGGCATCGGATTTCCGTAAACGCTTTATTTCCTCTTTCAGGGCTTTATATTCCAAACTGCCGGGAGCATAATTTTTCAATTCGGCTTCCAGCTCGGCGGCGGGGACGGCGGGGACGACCGGCTGTTTCTCCGGCGTCGGCGCAGATTTGCCGCCCGTTTTTCCTTTCGCGGCCGTCACCTCGTCATAAAGCCTTCGAAAATCCGGGCTGATCTTTTCCGGACGGCCGTGGCTTATCATGACCATTTCTCCGTCGGGGGACAGGGCCGGGAAACTTTCTTCCAGACCGCCCTTGGAGGCGGAAGAAATTTTTAATTTTTCAAAAACGCTGACCAGATTTTTTAGCTTCAGTTTGGCGGCGGCGTTTAGCCCGTTCAAATTGGGATTATTGGACAAATACTGGTTTTGCCGCAGGCTATCGGCCGGCTCAAGGCCGACTTTCATGTAATAATCCTTCAGCCAGTTGCCGATCGTGCCCTCCTCGTCCAAATTGTTTATCTTCACTTTCCGCCCCGGCGTGATTATCTCTTGATTCTTCAGGAAGGCATTTTTGGCCCCGTCCTTGAACTTGTCCCTGTCTTCCAAATCATAAATCGTCAGGGCTTTCTGGCGCAATTTGTCGGCCAGGTCGTAAGCGGGCGCGCTCAAAACGAAACTTAAGTGATTCTTAAGCAAATCAAAAATTTCTTTCTCCTCCAAATTGGGCAGGCAAACGAATTTGGCCTTAGCCAGATATTCCTTATAAGTCCTGGCCAAAGCGGGATTATTTTTGAAAAAAGCGGCCTGGTCCTTAAAAAAACCCTCCAAAATATAAAGCAGCTGCTGGGCGTCGCCGACCCGATCCTGTTCCAAAATCAAGTCGCAAAACCCCGCCAATTCGCTCAATATTCCGTTGTCTTTCAAAGAAAAGGCCATATAAATATTAAGCCGTCCTCCCTCCGGCCTTCTTAATCTCTAATAGTCTTTGCAAAACTTCAACCGGGGATTCGCCGCCGCGTTCGTTTATCACCTTGGCCGAATCGGGGGAAATCTGCAAAACCTCCATTAATTCCTTCATAATTTCCGGGCTGGACAGATTCCGGGCCAGGTTATTCTGCATCCTGCTCCCTTGCGCCTTAAAAGTATTCGCCCGATCCAATATCTTTATCAAGACCCGGCCCAGGTTGGCAAGCTCAAACTGGCCGTGGCCATTTTCGCCGCCGACGGCCAGACGGTTCAAGGAATTCAAGATCTTCTGCGGATCCATTTTGGTTACTTCCGAAGCGGCGGCGATAACATGGTCGCAATCGTCAAACTCGATCTGGCCTTCCTTATTCCGGACGAATTCGCCGGTCTGCGCGTCCGTTTTCGGCCGCACCGAACTGACAAATTCCCCCTTATCGTTCATGGCCGCCATTTTCGACATTTCCCAATGCCCGACCCTCTCCTCGGATTCGCCCAGATCGTTTTGGATCCGCAGAATCTCATTTTCCTTAAAGCCGGTCAGGCCGCGTTTCTTGCCGAAATCGTTTTCCAGGTTATGCAAAAACTTATAGAGGCCGACGGCGTTGGCGCCATAACCTTTTTCGTTCAAAATTTCGTTCAAATTGGCATCATGCGACAATTTTTCCAAAATCGCGATTTGGCCGAACTTATCGCCTCTTTGCGCGGCGCTGTCATAATTCATTATCAGCTCGTCGGCGTTGGTCATATCCTTATAGTTGGCCGTGCTCTCGTTGATCATCTTCCGGTATTCGCCCCGGCTTTCCAGGGCCTGCGGCGGCGCCGCTTTGACCAGGCGTTCTTTCAAGACGCTCTTTTCGTTCTTCCTGGCGTTGATCTCGTCTTGTAATTCTTTGTATTCGGAATCGTCCACGACGGTCTTTATTTTTAAATCTTCTTCCTTCGCGTCGTTTTCCTTCTTCAAGCCTTCTTGGCCGGCGCGGGCTTCGGCCAAAGCGCTTTTCGCCTCCTTATATTCATTACTACCTTTATTAAATTTGCCCGAATTGATTTCCTGCTCCAAGGCGTCGGCGGCGGCGCCGGACTCGGCCTCTTTCTTGCGGCCCGCCGCCAAGTCGGCCCGCTGGCGGGCCAATTCGCTCTGACTGATACTGCCCGCCTTTTCCCCTTCCAATGCTTCTATATCTTCGTTCTTCCTGTCTATTTGCTCTTTGAGTTCTCGGCGGCGGCGGGGATAAACGAAGCTTTGCTTTCCGGCCCGCCAAATGCCCTTCGCGCCCATAAAACCGTCCACGTAATTGTCGGCCCAGTCCGTGCCCGCGCCCACGCCGGCGAAAACCGAACGCAGGCCGCCCCGGAGAAAATGCTCCTGGCCGCGCGTCTGAATCCGCTGCTCATCCTTCATCCGCGACTTCGCGAAACTGGATTTGACCGCTTCGGCGACTTTCATCGGCCGCAAATCAACCCCAACCGCCTTGGTGAATTTCCGGGCGACGTAGAAATCTCCCCGGCCGATTTTCTTTCCCCACTTCTTGCCGAAAGCCAAAGCGCCCGTGCCAAAGCCGGCGCCGAAGGCCATTAACTTGCCCATCCCCTTGCCGGCCAGGCCGCCGGCCTCGCCGCCGATTTCCTGGGAAATTTTCAGGCCGGCGATGAGCATGCCGATGGAAATGATGAATTTTATTAAAACACCCGGTGAAGAGGCTTCGCTGGCGCCGCTGGCCACATTGGGATCAAAATTGGCCGCGGTCATATCAGCGGCAGTTAAGGGGCTGGTAGCGGTTGAAGACGTCCCCTGGAAAAAACTGTCGGTCGTGGCCGGCGTCTGCAAGGAAACAAAAGACAGCCAGATAAAAAAAGCCAGGACCGGGCCGACGATAAGGTTATTGGTAAAGCGCTTCCACCACTGGGAAGCATAGGATTGGCCACCGGGAAAAGCGCCTAATAAATAGGCTAAAGGCGATAAAACCACGTAAATCCAAATCATCACTATGCGCATGGCCAATACGGCCACCATGGTAATAATTACCACCAAGGCGACAATCATGTAAATCAGGCCTAAAACGTAAGCGCCGACTATCGTCCAGAAATTAACTGTATCGCTTTTTCGGGCCAAGGTAACGATTTCCTTAATACCCAGCATTTCAACTAAATTACCGCCGGCCACGTCCTTAAAAGCGTTGACGAAAGTCAGCATAACCACTTGAGCAAAGTCTATCAAGAGGCCGCAAATCGTTCGGGAAAAATTGATCAAAATGGCCATGAGAATCAACTTGGGCAAGTATTTTTTATAGCTGTAATTCTCCAGTTTCAAAATCGTGCCGAAGGCGATAACTAAAAGAATGAGCACAAAGAACATGTTGCAGACGTCGCGGACGATGACCCAGCCGCTAACCACGGCCGGGGCGTGAATAAAATTGGAATATTGAGCGACAATAACCAAAACCTTCATGACCAAAACTAAAATCAGGCCCAAAGCGGAAATTAATAGGCCAATGAGGCTGCCAATGACGTCGCCTAACATACTGCTTACCGTAGCCCTGGCCGCAGGGGCGACAAAAAAAATTCCGCCGACCAGAAACAGGCCGAAAAGAAAGATAAAAAATTTTTTAGACAGACGCCCCTTCATGTTAAGGCAATTATTATTTAAAGTAGCTGGCGATAAGATTGGCAAAAGCTTTTATCGCTTCCCAGAGAGCCAAGCCGGGATTGATGATAATGGACACGACTAAGATAAAAAAAGAAATAACTAGTATCAAAATTAGTAAACAGCTGACATTCAAACAAGCGCAACCCATTTTCTCCACCAAGCCCAGTTTGTTCTGCGCTTCCCCGGCCGTTTCCGTCGCGGCGGCCGCGCCACTCTTTCCCGGGACGGCGGCGCCACTTTCAGCTTTTCCCTTGTCTTCTGCCTCGGCCATAGCGCTTATTTCTTAGGCACCGGCAAACTGCCGCCCGGTTTCGCCGGCAGCCATTCTTCGCCCAAATCGCAAAAAACGTCCCGGCCGATGACATAACTTAAAAAAACATGGGCGTCTATCCCTAAAAGGCTAAAACCCCAAGAAGGAATCAAATTCCGCCAGCAAGCTTTCAAAAAACCGCTAGCAGCTTGGCGCAAAGGCGAAGCCACGGCCCCGCCGGCGCCAGCGGCCGCTCCTTGCCTTTGGGCGCGGGCGAGACGCAGGGCTTGGCGCAGATTGGCTGTTTGATCTCCGGCTTCTTCCGGCTCCTCTCCCTGCCGCCGCGCTTGGCGCAAAGCCCCGGCCCGATCGCTCGCCGCGTCGCCGGCGTCCTCTTTTTCGGAACCAGCGGCTCCCCGGCCGCCGGATCGACTTAATAATTCCTCATCTAAAGCCATGGCTGTTAAAATAATGGATAATCCCTTATCCTTAATAAAATTATACACTATTTGCCCTTATTTTAACAACCGCCGGCCGGCCGCAGCCGCGGTTTCCAGCCAGAATGATATCCCTGAATTTCAAGCCCGAGGGTCGGCTGTCGCGGCCGACGAC
>CAZXZR010000012.1:0-22466 GCA_964645545.1 uncultured Gammaproteobacteria bacterium
TAAGATTAGTATAATAAATAACTTTTTTATTGTCAAAGAAATTAGTTTAAGATATAATAAATTCAGGCGCTTTCCGCGCCGCCTGAAATTTATGGGGAAAACCATCGCCATCGTCAACCAGAAGGGCGGGGTGGGGAAAACCACGACCGCCGTCAATTTAGGCGCCTATTTGGCCTATTTGGGCAAGGAAATCCTGTTGGTGGACATTGACCCGCAGGCCAACGCGACTTCCGGCCTGGGGCTGGATCACCGCCGTTTGGAGAAGGGAATTTATGAGGCCTTGATCGGCGACGAACCGATATATAACGTCATTAAGCGCACACTCCAAGCCGGTTTCAAGATCGTGCCCGCCACCTTATCTTTAGCCGGCGCCGGCGTGGAACTGGTTAATATGGATAATCGCGAATTCCGCCTGTCTATGATTTTGGAAGAAATCAAAAATGATTTTGACTATCTCATCATTGACGGACCGCCCTCGCTTGGTCTTTTAACAGTTAATAGCTTGGTGGCCGCCGACGAAGTTTTAATCCCCATTCAGAGCGAATATTACGCCTTGGAAGGCCTGAGCCAACTTTTAGAAACGATTAGTCTAGTCCAGAATAATTTAAAGCCGACTTTGGGCATTATGGGCGCGGTCATTACCATGTATGATCGGCGCAACAAATTGTCCAGCGCCGTCATGGAAGAATTGTACCAATATTTTCCCAACCGTATTTTCCGCTCCGTCATTCCTCGGAGCGTGCGCCTGGCGGAAGCTCCCAGTTATGGCCGCTCCATTTTTCATTATGATCCCAAGTCGCGCGGCGGCCAAGCTTACGAAGGTTTGGCCAAAGAAATTTTAAGTTTAGAAAAATAATTCTATGCCTCAAGTTTTAGGCCGAGGACTCGGCTCCTTAATTCCCAAAAAAACCGCGGCCGCCGCTGGTGATCAGTTCGGCGGCGAGGCCGGCGCTCCGGAAAACGCGGTGATTGCTGACCAAGACCGAATTTTCCAGATCAGTCCCGACTCGATAGATTTCAATCCCTTACAACCGCGGCAGAATTTCCCCGAAAGCGGCCTGCGTGACCTAGCGGAATCAATTCGTCAACACGGCATTATCCAGCCTTTAGTGGTAACGAAAAAGGGCGACCGCTTTGAACTGATCGCCGGCGAAAGGCGTTTACGGAGCGCGAGAATACTGGGTTTAAAAACCGTGCCAGTGATAAAGCGCGAGGAAAAAGAGCAAAGAAAATTGGAAATCGCCTTGATTGAAAATTTACAGCGCGAAGACTTAAATCCCATGGAAGCGGCCGGCGCCTATAGACGGTTAATGGATGAATTTAATTTGACCCAAGAAGAAGTCGCCCGCAAAGTCGGCAAAGCTCGTTCCAGCGTCGCTAATACCTTACGCCTCTTGTCTTTGCCTAAGGCTATTCAAGAAGCTTTGGCGGCGGGAAAGATAAGTGAAGCGCATGCCAAGTACCTTTCCGGCCTGGAAGGCGAAATTAAACAATTAAACATGCTGAAAAAGATTTTGCGCCAGAATTTAACCGTGGCGGAGACGGATAAAGAAATCAGGCGCTTGGGCGGCACCAAAGCGGCCAAAGTCAAGGATTATATGGACCGCGCCAAAGAAGACGAATTGGCTGAATTTTTAAGCACCAAGGTGGAAATTAGGCGGCAGGGAAGCAAAGGAAAATTGATGATTGACTTTTACAGCGAAGAGGAGTTAAATGAGATTATAAAAAAGATAAAAACTGATTTTATTTAAATTTTTAAGAAACTAGGAATGGCCCGACGAGAGTCCCGGCGCTGAAAAATTCCCGGCGTACTCTCAACTTTATCATCGCCAAAACTAACTTAATCCGTCAGATTTAAAAGTGAAAAAATCAGGCAAAACTATTTTCGCTCGGTTAATTTAAGCCGAGCCTTTTTATTTGCCATCCTTAATTTCTTATACTAAAATAGTAAAGTCAGATTAAAATTTTTAAGTCTTTTTAAACCTATTTTTAGCTTATATTTAAGCTCATAATTCATGTCTTTTGTCCATCTGCACAACCATAGCCATTATTCCTTATTGGACGGCTTGACTAAGCTGGATGAAATGATTAATTACGCCAAGGAACAGGGTTCACCAGCCATAGCCATCACCGACCACGGCGCCATGTATGGCGTGATTGAGTTTTACCAGAAATGCAAAAAAGCCGGAATAAAACCCATAATTGGCGTGGAAACCTACCTCGCTCCGGCTTCGCGTTTTGACAAGACTACCAAAGAAGACGGGCGCAGCTACCATCTTTTGCTTTTGGCCAAAAACAAAAAAGGCTACCAAAACTTGATCAAGCTCGTTTCCGCCGCCCATTTGGAAGGTTTTTATTATAAACCGCGCGTTGATTGGGAACTTTTAAGTCAATATCATGAGGGTCTAATTGCGGCTAGCGCTTGTTTGGCCGGGGAAATCCCGCGCCTGATTTTAGCCGATAAAAAGGAAGAAGCGAAAAAACGAATTTTAGCCTATAAGCAACTTTTCGGTCAGGACAATTTTTATTTAGAAATTATGGATCATCCCGAACTAGAAGGCCAGGATAAGGTTAACGCCGAGTTAATCCGTTTTTCTAGAGAATTGGGCGCTCCTCTCGTGGCCACTAATGATGTCCATTACTTTAAAAGAGAGGACGCCGAAGCCCAAGACATTCTCCTTTGCCTGCAGAACAAGAAGAAACTTGAGGATAGGGACCGCCTGAAAATGCTCGGCCTGGGCGATTATTCCTTGCGCTCTAACGCCGACATGATCGCCGCTTTTAAGAATACGCCTGAAGCCGTTAAGAACACGCTTAAAATTGCTTCTGCCTGCCAATTGGAAATTGAATTGGGTAATACTCAATTGCCCCATTTTGAAGTTCCGCCCGGCGAGGACGGCAATTCCTATTTGCGCCATTGCTGTCTTAAAGGCTTGGCTAAACGTTATCCTCAAGCCAATAAAGAAGAACTAAAAAAAATCAACACCCGCTTGGACTACGAACTTTCCGTTATCGCCAAAATGGGCTGGCCTTCATACTTTCTCATCGTGGCCGATTTTATTAATTGGGCCAAGGACAATAAGATCGTGGTCGGACCGGGGCGCGGCTCGGCCGCCGGATCCTTAGTCTGTTATTTGACCGGTATCACCAATCTTGACCCCTTGCAATACGATCTTTTGTTTGAACGCTTTTTAAATCCGGACCGCATTTCTATGCCCGATATTGACATGGATTTCGCTGATACGCGCCGCAACGAAGTCATTAATTACGTCGGCGAGAAATATGGTCATGACCACGTCGCCCAGATAATCACCTTCGGCACCATGGCCGCCCGGGCGGCGATTAGGGACGTCGGCCGGGTTTTGGGCGAACCTTACGATTATTGCGACCGCCTATCCAAAACCGTGCCTATGTTCATGAAGCTCGGCGAAGCCTTAAAAGCCGTGCCGGAGCTAAGGGAGATTTATCAACAGGAAGCGGCCGCCAGAAGAATAATTGATTACGCCCGCCGCCTGGAGGGAGTCGCCCGTCATGCCTCTACGCACGCCTGCGGCGTTTTAATTACCAAAAAACCCTTGACCGAATACGTGCCCATCCAATACGCTTCTTCCTCGGACAGAAGCATCATCTCGCAATATTCCTTGCACCCGATAGAAGATTTGGGTTTATTAAAAATGGATTTTTTGGGCTTAAAGAACCTGACCATTATTGAATCGGCCCTAAAGATAATTAAGAATACGCGCGGTTTGGAAATAGATATTGACGCTTTGCCTTTGGACGATCGTAAAACCTATAGACTCTTTCAAGCCGGTGAAACGACGGGCGTTTTTCAGTTTGAATCTTCGGGCATGAAACGCTATTTGCGCGAATTGAAGCCGACGGTTTTTGAAGATGTTATCGCCATGGTCGCCTTATATCGGCCCGGACCGATGGAATGGATTCCTGATTACATCGCCGGTAAGCATAAACGCAAAAAAGTTTCCTACCTGCATCCGAAACTGGCGCCGATTTTGGAAAAAACTTACGGCGTGGCCATTTATCAGGAACAGGTTATGCAAATCGCCCGCGACTTGGCCGGTTTTTCCATGGGCCAAGCGGACGTTTTGAGGAAAGCCGTAGGCAAAAAAATTCCTTCGCTTCTGGCCGAGCAGAAGGAGAAGTTTATTGAAGGCGGCGTCAAAAACGGCGTCTACAAAGAATTGGCGGAAAAGATCTTTTCCTTCATTGAGCCCTTCGCCGGTTACGGCTTTAACCGTTCCCACGCCGCCTGCTACGCTTTAATCGCTTACCAGACCGCCTATTTGAAAGCGCATTGGCCGGTGGAATTTATGGCCGCGCTCTTGACCGCGGATCAGGGCGACACTGACCGCGTGGCCGTGGAAATTGAGGAGTGCCGGCACATGGCTTTAAAAATCATGCCGCCCGATATTAACGAATCCTTCGCCTCTTTCACGGTGGTTACCGCTGGTACCAAGGAGAATCGGGCCGTGGCCGCCAACGAAAAAGTGGACACGATTCGTTTTGGCTTGAAAGCCATTAAGAACGTGGGCGAACACATTGCCGATGTCATCATTAAAGAACGCAAGAATAAGGGCTCTTATGCTGATATTTTTGATTTATTAGCCAGAATAACCGATAAGGATTTAAATAAGAAATCTTTGGAGAGTTTGATAAAAAGCGGCGCTTTGGACGGCTACGGCGAACGCGGCCAATTGTTGGCTAATGTAGAAAAGCTTCTTAATTTAAATAAGGAAGCGGCTAAAAGCAAAGACAGCCGGCAGAGCAGTTTGTTCGCTGACTTGCCGACCGCCAGCCATCTTAATCATTTTAGTTTGGCGCCGGCCGCAATGGCGAGTCAAAGTGAAAAACTGAATTGGGAAAGAGAACTTTTAGGCCTCTATATTAGCGAACATCCCTTTAATGTTTTTCGGCCCCATTTGACTAATTACGCCCGGCCTTTAGCCGAGCTGAAATTCCACAAAACTGATGAGCGCGTCATTACCGCCGGTGTCATTTCCGCCCTTAAAAAAATCATCACCCGCAGTGGAGAATCCATGCTTTTTGTAAAAATAGAAGATGCCAGCGCCGTCGTGGAAGTTTTAGTTTTTCCCCGTCTCTATAAAGAAAGCCAAAATCTCTGGCGGGAAGGGCAGGCGGTCATTTTGGACGGCAAAGTTTCGGAAAAGGATAAGGAGATTAAAGTTTTGGTTAATCACGCGGCGCCTTTAGACGCGGAAGCGCCGCAAAAATCCTTGGCTGATTTCAAAAAATTATTATTGACGGGCAGCGGTTTTAGGAACGGCTATAATAGCGGCTATAAGGCTAATGGTTATAACCCTTATTCTTATCAACAAAAAATGGATGACAGCCAAGCCAGTCAAGGCGACCGAAAGACGCCTTTAGATAAAGCCGGCGTCCCCGCTTTGCGCCTAACTTTTTTAAAAGATTTTTCCTCGGCTGATTTAGAACAATTAAAAAAGATTTTGGTGCTTTATCCCGGCGACAGTGAAGTCTACTTTAAAGTTTTTTCTGGCGAAAAAAAGCAATTGATAAAGAGCGATTTGCGCGTCAAGTTTAGCTCCGCCTTAAGCGCCGCCCTGCGGGAACGTTTTGGTTCCCGCCTAAAAATCGCCCGTTGAAAGTTCAATAAACAGCCCCAGAGAGCTTAATTAAGGACTTTTATTGTCGGCCGGAGCAATCTCTGTTATAATAAAGCTAGTTTTAAAAAATCCTTCCCATCGATTAAATCGTTATAAATTTTTAATTGTCTTTTTCTTATGCCTAAGGTCAAGCCTAGCGCCCACGCCACTAAAAAAAGTGCAAAAAACCAAGAGAAATCAAGCCGCCGAACCCCTGGGCATAAAGCTAAGTCGGTTATGGTTGATATTATTGAAGACAAGCCTTTTTTAGAAGAAGATTCTTGGTCAAAGGATATTTCCCCGGCTTTGCCGAAAAAACTCAAAGCTGAAGGTCGGCGGGAAAAAGTTTGGCAAAAAGAGCCGCTTAAACCAGACAAAGAAGCGGGGAAAGGCCGGGAGGAAATAGACCAGCAGAAAAAATTTTTTTCCGCGCTGGCCGCCGAAAGCCGCGATAAAAAGCGAACCGCCGGCAAAAGCGAGGGGCCGGCCAAAAATCTCCATCTCTATCGCCGCTTAGTTTTTAAATTCGTGATTTTAACCGCCGTCCTCTTCGCCATTGTCGCCTATTTTTCCTTTTCCAAATTAACCATAACTTTGACACCAAAGGGGGAAATGATTAGCGACAGCTTGTTGGTAAAGGTCACGAGCGACATTAATGCTACTTCTAGCGCCCTGGCCGCTACCAGCCAAATAGTTCCCGGCACGATCAAAGAAATAGAGGCTGATTTAACCAAAACCTATCCGGCCACCGGTGAAGAACCTAGCGGCGAAGAAATCACCGGCCAGATCAGGATTATTAATAACTACACGAAAACCCAGTCTTTGGTGGCCACTACCCGCCTTTTGACCACCGACAATAAATTGTTCCGCATCAGAAACGGCGTTACCGTGCCCGCCGGCGGCCAAGTCAGCGTGGATATTTACGCTGACAAACCGAGTGAAGATATGGCCATTGGCCCGACCAATTTTACCATTCCTGGCCTTTGGCTGGGCCTGCAAGATAAGATTTACGCCGTCAGCGACGAAGCCTTTACCTATCGGCAGAAAATAAAAAAATACATCAAAGCCAGTGATTTGGACCAAGCCGACAAAGACATTAAGGACGCTTTACTCAAAAACGCTAAAGCGCAAGCGGGCGGAGAAGCGGGCGATTGGCTTTTTGACACTAGCGCGCCCGTGACTTTAACGGCGGACGCCAAAGCCGGCGCTTATCAAGATGAATTCAGTTTAACGGCGCAAACGAAAATCATCGCCGTTAATTTTGCTAAAGATCAAGTGGAAAAATTGGCGGCGGCCAAGCTCAACCTGCTCGTTCCCGACAATAAACAATTGGCGGAATTTAATCCGGCCAGCATCGCTTATTCTTTGGATAATTACGACGCCAAAAGCGGCTTAGCCACGATTAAAGCCTCTTTTAACGGCACTATGCTTTTAAAAAGCGAATCCCAGATCGTTGATCGTCAGCAATTGGTTAATTTGCGCCGCGAGCAGATTGTCGCTTATTTACAGAGTTTTCCGGAAATAAAAAATTATGAATTGCAATTCTCACCGGCCTTCATTCATAAAGCCCCGAGCCTGGTGGATAGAATAAAGATAAAAATAAACGCGGCCAATTAAGGCTTGGTTTGTCAATAACTAAAATAAACCTAAAAATTTCGTCCGAGCTGGTTTCGCATTTTTTTTCCGCCCGCTATAAATAGCGTAAGCTTCTTTGGCGTTGGCGTTTTTAAAAATGATGGCGCTTATAGCCTTAGTTAAAGCGCTCGCTTCCTTCAAACTGCGCTGGTGCAAGTTGCGGCCCATGGCCAAACCAGCGCTGCCGCTAATTTTTATCTGTCTAGCTAAATCGGCCAAAATTTCCTTAATTGGCCGTTTTTTACCGCCCACGGCTATAACTTTGGTTCGGTCGGCGGCTTTAACGGCTTGTCGGAATTTTTCCGCCGCCATTTGTTTGTCTTTTAAGCCGTAGGGATATTTGACTTTGACGAAATCGGCGTCCAGGCAAGCGGCGACGCCGCTAGCGCCGGCAATGACGTTCACATCTTCTTCTTTGATATTCTGACCGCGCGGATAGACCCAGAGAACGGCGGTGAGTCCGTTCTGATGAGCCTCAAAAACGGCTTGGGCCGCGGCCGCCAACAGCTTGCCTTCGTTAACGCCGCCCAAATGGACGGCATAGCCAATGCCGACGATTTTCAAGCCGCTTTGCCGTTTTAACTTCATTATATCCTCCACCGTCCAAAAACAGCGACTGAACTTCTTTTCTTGGACGCCGATATTGGTTTTGCCGTTTAATTTGACGATATAAGGGACTTGGGGATAATCTTGGCCGTAACGGGCGATAAGACCCAAAGGCAGGGCCAAAACCGCGCCGGGAGCACTGGCGGCGATTTTAAACAAATGCTCCGGAGTTTGGTCTTCAGGGTCAATCCCCGGGCCAAAAAAATCAGCGTTTAAATGCTCAATTTTTTGGTCGCCGGCGATTAAAAACAGGCGGCCGCTCTTATTGGTTAAAAGTTCGTAATTTTGGCGGTAAAGGAATTTTTTATCTTTGGGCACGCTTAAAGGCAATTTAATTTCCCCCATATAATTTATATATTTTTAAAAATATGTTATGATAGAATTATAACATATTTATGAGAAAAGATAAAAATAAAGCCGGAGAAAGAGCGGCGGATAGGGAACTGGAAAAATATCGCGACCCGGGCGGCGTTAGCGTCAAAGAAATGAATTTCGCTTTGTGGTGGGTGAAAAACCGGCCGCGGATAACTAAAGGCGTCATCGGCGTTTTAATCGCCTTAATCGCCTTCTTTTTTATTTATTCCGCCTATCATTTCGCCCTGTATTTTTCCCAGAGCCAGGAAGCCAACAATTTGTTTTCCTCCGAAAACAATTTATTTACGCAACGCCAGGTGGTAACGGATTTGACAGTAGCTCAACCGGTCGTTTTCGCTAACGGCGGTAAAGATGATTTGGCCGTGCTTTTGATTAATCCCAACGATAAATTTACCGGCTATTTTTCCTATTGCTTCCTAAACGGCGACGTGAAAATGGCCTGCGGCCAAAGCTTTATTTTGCCCGGGGACAAGAAATATATTTTGGCTCTCGGCCAAAGCTTAACGACGACGCAGGGCTGGCAATTGCAATTAGACGATGTTTCCTGGCAACGCTTGGATGTTCATCAAATTCCGGATTGGGAGCAATTTGTTTCTTACCGTTTACATTTCACGATCGCCGATCTAAGTTTCACCGGCGCTGGCAGCGAAGCGACGGCGGTTAGTTTAAACACCGTCGCCTTTAATATTACCAACAACAGTCCCTTCAGCTATTATGAAGTGCCGCTGAACATTCTTCTTTATAACGGTTCACAGCTAGTCGGCGTCAATCGTTATAATTTGGAAAATTTCCTTGCCGGGGACAAGCGAGCCGTTAAAATCACCTGGGCGGGACATTTGCGCGCCGTCAGCAATGTGGAGGTCGTTCCCGACGTCAATATCACCGATACAAAAGTGTTTTTACCCTATCAAGGCGAAAGCGATAACTAGTAAACGCGCTTTATGTTCCGACGTCTGAAAATATATTTACGTAATTTTGATTGGCTGATTTTCGCCGCTGTTTTTTTATTGGTCATTTTCGGCTTGGTGGAAATTTACAGCGTCGCCTTGGGTCGGGCGAGTTTAGACCTCCTGAATTTCAAGAAGCAAATTTTATTCGCCGGCGCCGGTTTCGTCCTGCTCTTTGTTTTCACTTTTATTGATTTCCGCTTTTTAAAAAGCTTAAGCCGCTATCTCTATGCCGCCGGCGCCTTGGTTTTGGCCGCCGTTTTGCTTTTCGGCCAAAGCATTCGCGGCACCAAAGGCTGGTTCACACTTGCCGGCTTCGGCTTCCAGCCGGTGGAGTTTATAAAAATAATTTTGATTTTATTTTTGGCCAACTATTTCGCCAATTTAGCCACCAAAATCAAGACGACGCGCCATTTTTTTTTCTCGGCTCTAAGCGCTCTGTTTTTGATCGTCCTTATCCTCTTTCAGCCTGATTTCGGAGCGGCTTTGATTTTGGGTGCGATTTGGCTGATTATGATCTTGGCCGCCGGTTTCAAAAAGAAATATCTCATTATCGTAGCTTTGGCGGCGGCCGTTATTTTAAGCGCTTCTTGGACCATTCTTTTTCGGGATTATCAAAAACAGCGCATTATGACTTTCTTTAATCCCGGTCAGCATTCCTTAGCCGCCGGCTATAACGTTTCCCAGGCGATTATCGCTGTCGGCTCCGGCGGTCTGGTCGGCAAGGGCGTCGGCTTCGGTTCGCAGTCGCAGTTGAAATTCTTGCCGGAGGCGCAAAACGACTTCATTTTCGCCGTCATTGCCGAAGAACTGGGTTTTTTAGGGGTGATTTTAGTCTTGGCTTTTTACGCCGTCTTTTTCTGGCGTTGTTTTAAGGGCTTAAGGAAAATCAACAATGATTTTGGCATTTATTTCCTTTTGGGCGCGACTGGCTTGATTTTTGTCCAGATGTTTATTAATATGGGGATGAATCTCGGCATTATGCCGGTTATCGGCTTGTCTTTACCGTTTATGAGCTACGGCGGCAGCTCCTTATTATCCCTCTTGATTTTAGTCGGGATGATAGAAAACATTATTATTAAAGCAAAAATTAGCTATTAAAAATTATGATCTTAAAATTAAAGGCCGAAGCCAGGGATAAGCAGGAAAAACTAAACCCGGATTTCATGCCGGTGGTTTTGTACGGCAAGGGCGTCAAGAACCAAAACTTGAAAATTAAACGACAGGATTTTGAAAAACTTTTCGCCCAAGCCGGCGAATCAAATTTAATTGATTTGGATTACGGCGCCGATAAGGTTAAAGTTCTGATTAAAGATTATCAACGCGACGTCCTGAAGGGCTTTTTTACGCACGCCGATTTTTACCAAGTGAACATGAAAGAAAAAATCACCACGGAAATCCCTTTGCATTTCGTCGGTGAGGCCAAGGCGGTCAAGGAATTGGGCGGAGCTTTAATTAAGGAGATAAATGTTCTGGAAGTGGAATGTCTGCCCAATGACTTGGTGGACCACATTGACGTGGATATTTCCGTCTTAAATACTTTCGCTGACGCCATTAGGATAAACGATCTTAATTTGCCGGCCGGCATCGCCTTGAAGCAACACACTAACGAAGTCGTGGCCGCGGTCATGGAACCGAAAGCCGAGGAGGAGGCGGCCCCGGCCGCCGAAGCTGAAACCGCTCCGACCGGAGAAAGCGAAGCCCCGGCCGCCGGCGCTGGCCAGGAAGAAGGCCGGAAAGAGGAAGGGGAAAAAATTGTGGCGTAATTTTTTCTGTTTCATTCCAGTTTCGGTAGGTAGTAATAGAGCCGATGGTTGGGATAACTAAATAATCTTAAAAATGTCAATGGTTTTAGGCGAGCAATCTCATCATCCTGGTTTTTCCGGCTAAGTCTCGCTTAAAATCAATCTTGGCTTGAGGCAGATATTTTTGCGCCCAGGCCATTATTTTTTTCTTTTGTCCCGGCTCTATCTCTATCAGCAAAGCCAGGGAAGAGTATTTTATCCTGGCTAGCTGTTGGAGTAGCCGGCGATAATATTTCAGTCCGTCCGGCCCGGCCTTAAGAGCCAGCCGCGGCTCCTTTTTGATGGTCGGCGAGGCCTGGATCTGTTTCGGCGTCAGATAGGGCAGGTTAGCGGCGATAAGCAGGTCTTTGCCGGCCAGGAACTTCTTTATCGGCGCCAGCAAGTCACCGCGATAGAATTTTATCTTGTTAATTCCCAATCTCCAGGCGTTGGTGCGCGCTACCTTTAACGCCGCCCCGGAAACATCGCTGGCCAGCCAAAGAATTTTTTTAAAGCGGGCGGGGAAGCGGCGTTTGCATTCTTTGGCCAGGGCGATGATAATCGCGCCCGAACCCGTGCCTAAGTCAAGGACGACGGTATCATTTAAGGCAGTTTTCTCTCGGCTCTTTTTTATTCTTTCAACTAAAGCGTCCAAAATCGTCTCCACGAGCAGTTCCGTTTCCGGCCGGGGTATGAGGACCGCGGGGTTGACTTGAAAAGCCAGGCCATAGAATTCTTGCCGGCCGACGAGGTAGGCGATGGGCCAGCCGGCCAAGCGTTTCTTTTCTAAAGTTTTAAAACGGCGCCGGAGAGCGCTGCTCAAATTGCTTTCCGGGTGGGCCAGGAGATATTCCCGGGGCCGGCGCAAGGGGCCGGCCAGGATGATTTCCGCTTCCCGGCGGGGCAGAACCGAATTTGTTAAAACCTCTTTAACAGTGGTCATGGCTTTGCTTTTAATCTTTGGCTAGCGCGGCTGTATTCGTCCGGCTGGCCTCCTTCAAGGCTTGGACCAGGTCTTCGATGTCGCCGTCCATTATCCGGCCGATGTTATGCCAGGAGGCGTTCAGGCGATGGTCGGTAATCCGATCCTGGGGAAAGTTGTATGTCCGGATTTTGTCGCTCCGGTCGCCGGCCCCGACCTGGGTCTGGCGGGCGTTTGATTCCTGGCGCCGCCGCTCTTCTTCCCGCCGGGCCAGGAGCCGGGCGCGCAGGACTTGCAAGGCCTTTTCCTTGTTCTGGTGCTGGGATTTCTGGTCCTGGCAGCTGACGATTATGCCTGTAGGTAAATGGAGGACGCGCACGGCCGAATAGGTCGTGTTGACGCTCTGGCCGCCCGGGCCACTGGAGCAGAAAGTATCCACGCGGATGTCGGCCGGTTTTATGTCTATGTCCACTTCGTCCGCTTCCGGCAAGACCACGACCGTGGCCGTGGAAGTATGGACGCGGCCCTGTTTTTCGGTTTCCGGCACTCTTTGCACACGGTGCGTGCCGGCTTCAAATTTCAAGAGGCCGTAAGCGCCTTCGCCTTTGACTTCAAAAATTACTTCTTTGAAACCGCCCAGACCGATGACGTTGGAATTCAAAAGGCCGAGCTTCCAGTACCGGCGTTCGCAGTAGCGGGAATACATACGGAACAAGTCGCCGGCGAACAGAGCCGCTTCGTTTCCACCCGTGCCGGCTCGGATTTCCATAATGGCGTTTTTTTTGTCGTTGGGATCGGCGGGATGGATTTCTTCTTCTATTCGCGCTTTTAAATTCCGGGCGCACTCCGTCGCCTCTAAAGCTTCCTTTTGCGCCAAGGCTTTGAGTTCGCCATCAATCTCTTGACTGGCTAGGTTTTCGTTTTCCCGGCGTTCGCGTTCGGCTTTTTCCCACGCCAAAATCAAAGCCATGACCTTTTTCAAGCCGGCGTGTTCTTGGGAAACTTTAATCATTTCCTTTTGGTCTTTCATCGCCGCCGGATCAGTTAATTTTTTTTCCAAAGCGGCGAATTTTTCTTTTATGTCTTCGTGCATAAACTTGTCTTAACTTTAAGCCTGTCTCACTTTAGGCTCCAGCCGTTTTAAGCTTGTTAAGCTTGTCTCGGCTTAAGCCGCTGGGCCGCCTTCGGCCACCAAAAAACCGGAGTCAATTTATTTTAGCATAATTATGCTAAAAAATCACGCCGGTTTAGGCTTTAACTATTTTTTGTTTAATTTCACTTGGGCGATTTTTTTAATGTCTTTAGTCTTAACCACGACCTCTTTTTTCGCCCGCTGGGCCGCCCGGGCCGCCCGTTTCACTTTGCGGCCTCTTTTGCCCTTGATGGCTTCTTTAGCTTTAACTTTAGCTTCAAATTTTTCCACCCGACGGGCGCTGTCCACCAATTTCTGTTTGCCGGTATAGAAAGGATGGCAAAGGGAACAAAGCTCAACTTTAAGCTCCGGTTCGGTGGAACCGGTAACAAAGGTGTTGCCGCAGACGCAGGTTACCTTGGCATTGGGATAATAGCGGGGATGAATATCTTTTTTCATAAAAATAAAAAAAATTTGCTCGATTTTTTCGGTTTTTGTAGAAGAATTTAGCTTATTTAAGCGGACTTTATTTTCTCGTAAGATTATGTTATCATAACTTTAAAATTTAAGCAAGAGTTGCTATAATAAACCAATAAAGCACCGGTTGCTTTTTTATGACTAAAATAGTCAATATCGCCAAAAACACGTCTTATTTGACTTTAGCTTTGGTTTTACAGAAGATCATCTCTTTTACCTACTTCACGCTTCTCGCGCGCTTCGTCGGCCCGGCTAATTTGGGCAAATACTATTTTGCCATTTCTTTTACTACCATTTTCGCCATTTTTATTGATTTGGGCTTCGCTAACGTCTTAAGCCGGGAAGTGGCTAAAGCGCAGGAAGGGGCCTCGCGCTGGCTGGGTAACGTTTTGACCCTAAAAATTCCGCTGGCCTTAATTGCTTTGGCCGCGGTTTTTCTTTTAATTAAGGCTTTAGGCTACGACCCCTTAACGCGCCAATTAGTCTATATCTCCTCCATCTCTATGGTCCTGGATTCTTTCACGACGACCTTCTTTGCCGTGGTCAGGGGCTTCCATAATCTTAAATACGAAAGTATCGCCGCCGTTATTTTCCAATTGATTGTTTTGGTCGTTGGTTATGGGGCTTTGCTTTTGGGCGGCGGACTCGTTCCGGCCATGGCCGCTTTGGCTCTGGCCAGCCTTTATAATTTTTTCTACTCTTTAGCAATTTTAGCCCGCAAGATAAAAGTTTCTTTGCGTTTTCTTTACGACAAGCTCTTCATTAAGGAAATTTTAGTCATCAGCTGGCCTTTCGCCGCCTACGCTGTCTTGCAGAGAATTTACACTTATTTGGACTCGGTGCTTTTATCCGTTTTATCAGACGATGTACAAGTCGGCCTTTACCAAGTAGCTTTTAAGATAATTTTTGCTTTACAGTTTTTACCCTTGGCCTTCACCGCCTCCTTGTATCCGGCCATGAGCGCCTATTGGCAAAGCAATCGCGAACAATTGGCCGTTTCCTTTGAGCGGGCCATGAATTATTTGGTCATTATTTCTTTGCCGATTATCGTCGGCGTTGTCGTCTTAGCCGATAAAATCGTTTTGCTTTTTAAAAGCGCTTATCTCGGCGCTATCGTGCCTTTGCAAATCGCCATCGTCGCCCTGTTTTTTATTTTCGTCAATTTTCCCATCGGTTCGCTTTTAAACGCCTGCGACCGCCAACGCCGCAACACCGCCAATATGGCCATAGTTACTTTAGTTAGCGTTATTTTAAATTTGCTTTTAATTCCGCGTCTGGCGGCCATCGGCGCCAGTCTCACGGTTTTAGCCACTAATTTCTTAATGTTCGTTCTTGGCTTAATTTGGGTGAAAAAAATTATTGTTTATCGCGCCCGCAAAAACCTGGTCGTTTTCTTAAAAATCTTAATGGCCTCGGCGCTTATGGGTGTTATTATCTTTATCACTAAGGCCTACGTCAATATCTTTTTCAGCACTGTTTTGGGGGCGCTTATTTATTTTATCGTCCTCTATTTTCTCGGGGGCTTCTCCAAACTGGACGTTTCTAGCATCTTGAAATCCTTTAAACGCCGCGGCGCAGAAACGGATGAGTCTAACCCTTCAAATTTATAATTTATGAAGACTTTGCTTTTCACTCTAGAATTCCCGCCCTTTAAAGGCGGCATTGCTAATTATTACGGCCATTTAGTCAAATACTGGCCTTTTGACGAGACTCTTCTGGTTTTAAACAATAACCGCGGGGAACTTTTAGCCGCTAAAGGTTGGCTGCGTTGGTTAAAGGCGATTCCGGCCTTAAACCGGCAAGTTAAGCGGGAAAAAATTGACTATGTTTTAGTCGGGCAAATTTTACCCTTGGGCACGACTGCCTGGCTTTTAAGTTTGCTGCGACCGCTTCGCTATGGCATTCTTTTGCATGGTTTGGATTTCGCCTGGGCTTTAAAGAGTGAGCGCAAGCGCTGGCTAACGAGGCGCATTCTGAGACGGGCGCAAGCCATTATTGCCGCTAATCGTTACGTGGCGGAAAAAGTCAAGGAATTTTTGCCGGCCTTGAGAAACAAAGTTGAGGTGATCAATCCCGGCATTGAACTGGCGGCGCCTTTAGCCGAGGCCAAACTGTTGGCGGAGTTGAAAGAAAAGTACGCTTTAGAGGGGAAAATTGTGCTTTTTACTTTGGGCCGCCTGGTGCGCCGCAAAGGCGTGGATTACGTGCTCCAGGCTTTAAGGCAAATACCCAGGCCTTTAAGCGATAATTTACTCTATTTTATCGCCGGCACGGGTCCGGATGAAAATTATTTACGCCAATTGGTGCCGGAAAATTGGCGGCGGCAGATAACTTTTCTGGGCGAAATTAATGAGGCGGAAAAATGGGCTTGGCTCTATTTGACGGACGTTTTTCTGATGCCGGCCCGCGAAGTGGCCGGCGACTTTGAAGGTTTCGGCATTGTTTATTTAGAAGCTAATTTATGCGCTAAAGCGGTCATTGCCGGCCGCGCCGGCGGCGTTTCCGACGCGGTCATTGACGGCGTCAACGGCCTTTTGGTCGATCCTTTGGACATTAACGCCATTAAAGAAGCGCTAATCAAATTGGCCGAGAATCCGGTTTTACGGCAAAAACTCGGAGAAAGCGGTAAAAAACGGGCGCAAACCGAGTTTAATTGGGAAAAACAAACCATGAAATTAGTCAGTTTAATTAAAACAGGCCTAAAACCCAAAGGCTAAAATTTATGATTTCTGTTATTATTCCCGTCTACAATCAGGCGAAAAAACTTCTTTTAACTTTAAAAAGCTTGGCAGGGCAAAGCTATTCTGATTATGAGGTGATTATTGTTAATGACGGCTCCACGGACGGGGTGGAAAAAGTCTTCAGCGATTATTACGCCGCCATGAGCGCGTCTCAAGCTTATCTTTTCTTGAATCAAAAACATGCCGGCGCGCCCGCGGCCAGAAACCGTGGACTTAAAGCGGCCAAGGGGGAATACTTATTTTTCTGCGATGCCGACGCCGTTTTGGAAAAAAGCGCTCTGGAAACGATGCTTAAGGCCTTAAGCGACAATTTAAGCGTCAGTTACGTTTATTCCTCTTTTAAATGGGGACGTAAATTATTCCGTCTGGGTGAATTTGATCCGGAAAAACTAAAACGCCAACCCTATATCCATACTATGTCTTTAATTCGCCGCGTCGATTTTCCCGCCTCCGGCTGGGACGAGAATTTAAAAAAATTTCAAGATTGGGATTTATGGCTGACTTTTTTAGAGGAAGGCAAGATCGGTCTCTGGCTTCCTAAAACCCTTTTTACCATTGCTCCCGGCGGGCGCATCAGCGCCTGGCTGCCGAAGTTTGCCTATAGATTACTGCCCCTTTTGCCAGCGGTGAGGAAGTATAAAGAAGCGCTGGCTATTGTCTGCAACAAACATGGCTTATCGTAAACGCAAAATCATTCTCTTCTTTTCTTTAGTCGCCTTAGTCTCGGCGGCGCTCGTGGTTTCTTTTTTATCTTTTCAGCCGCAGACCGAGCCGACGATCAGGGAAGTAAAAATTGGCGGGCAAATCCTGAAAGCCGAGATTGCGTCTAGGCCCTACAGTCAATACTTGGGCTTAAGCGGGCGCGAGAATCTCGCTGTCAATAGCGCTATGCTTTTCTTGTTTAGCGACGCGCGCCAACGGTATTTCGTCATGCGCGGCATGGAATTTCCCTTAGACATTATTTTTCTTAATAACCATAAGATTTTAAATATTAGTTTTGCCACCCCGCCGGCCGGCGACGGTCCGGAAATACTTTACGCCAGCGCCGGCCCGGCCGACGCCGTTTTGGAAGTCAACGCCGGTTTTGCCAAGGAGGTAAATTTAGGTGTCGGCGATTACGTTAGTTATTAAATATGCGGCTTAAAACTTTAAAATTCAGCTTGCTTTTCGCCGCCTTTTTCCTGGCGACAATTTTATCTTTTTTCGGTTTTCTTTTTCCCGGAGCGGAGAAGTTAATGTTTTCCATTTTACTTCTCATCGCTTTAGCCGCGGCTTTTTACCGCTTAGAATACGGGCTCTTAATTTTGTCGGCCGAGCTTTTTGTCGGCTCTTTTGGCTATCTTTTTTCTTGGCCTTTGGGCGCTTTCACTTTATCCTGGCGCATGGTCCTTTGGGCCAGCGTTTTGTTAGCCTTTTCTCTTAAATTTTTAGGTCAACTATTTAAAGACGGAGGCAAAAACGTTTATTGGCAAAGGTTGAAACATTTTTCCTTGGCTAAATATTTCGCCCTCTTAGCCCTTTTTGTTTTAATCGCCTTAATTAACGGTTTGGCGCGCGGTCATTCTTTAAATTTAGTTTTCAGTGATTTTAACGCCTGGCTTTTTTTCCTTCTGCTTTTTCCCGTGGTGGCAGTTTACGGTTCTGCTGGTGGGGCGACCACGCGAAGCGGCGGCGAGGACGGGGAAGAACAAGAGCAAAAAAACCGCTTTCAGCGCCTGGCCCTGGTCTTTTTGGCCGCCGCTTTATGGTTAGGCCTGGAAACCTTGGGTCTGCTTTTTATTTTCAGCCATAATCTGCCCGCCGGCCCGGAGATTTATGCCTGGTTAAGAAAAACTTTGCTGGGCGAGATGACTTTAAGCGCCTACGGCTGGCCGCGCGTTTTTATGCAAAGTCAAATTTTTCCGCTTATTGGTTTAATCCTAATCTTTTGGCGCCAGCGCGCTTATGGTTTTTTCCGCACCTTTCTTTCCGGGCGCTCTCTAGTCTTCTTTATTCTGGCCGCCCTCTTCTGGTCCACGGCTTTAATCAGCCTTTCCCGCAGTTTCTGGGCCGGCTTGACCGTCGCTTTTATTTTCAGCCTGATTTTCATTTGGCGCCGTTTTTCTTGTCCTTTGTCCGCTAAAGGCCTCGCCTGGTTGCTTTTAAGCGCCGTTGTCGGTTTTCTCCTTCTTTATTTAGCGGCCACTTTCCCTTATCCTCGGCCAGGCGCCTTTCGGCCTGAATTTTTGGAACGTTTAAGTAATACCGAGGAGGCGGCCGCAACTTCGCGCTGGTCCCTTTTACCGGCTTTAAGCGCCGAGATCGCCAAAACGCCCTTATTCGGCCAGGGTTTTGGGGCTACGGTCACCTATTTTTCCCGTGATCCCCGGGTTTTAGCGCAAAATCCCACTGGTTTATATACAACTTACGCCTTTGAATGGGGCTATTTGGGCTTATGGCTAAAATTAGGTTTGCTTGGTCTTTTCACTTATTTTTGGCTATTATTTAAAGTGGTAATCGCGGGTTTTAAAAAAAAGCCATCCCCAAGCCCTTATCTTAGCCCGGGATTGGCCAGCGGCATAATTTTTCTGGCCGCGATCAATGTTTTTAGCCCCTATTTGAATCATCCCCTGGGTATTATCTTTCTTTTAATAAGCTCTTGTCTAATTTTAGCCGATAGAGTATATTAAACATTAATGTCCGCTGAAAATCTTTCCGCAAAAAATAATTATATAAAAATTATGAGTGAGCAAATTATTTCCCAAGAAGGTTATAACAAATTAAAAGATGAGCTCAATCTTCTCTCCACCACGAGGCGCAAAGAAATCGCCGAAAGAATAGAGCGCGCCAAGGAGCTGGGAGATTTAAGCGAGAATGCCGAATACAGCGAAGCCAAAGACGCCCAGGCCTTAAATGAGGGGCGCGTTTTAGAATTAACCAACATTTTAAAAAACGTCACCGTGGTCGCCAATGACAGTTCGGGCGGGGAAGTCATTATGGGTTCCAAAGTGACGGTTAAAAGCGATGGCCAGGAAAAACAATACACCATTGTCAGTTTTAACGAAGCCGATCCTCTAAACGGCAAAATTTCCAACGAATCGCCCTTAGGCACGGCTTTCTTGGGCAAGCGTAAAGGCGAAAGCGTGGAGGTGGAAACGCCGCGGGGTTTGGTGAAGTATAAAATCGTTAAAATAGAATAGAGCTAAATAATTTAATTTAATCATATGTCCCAGCTGGAAACAAAAACGCCCGCCAGCGAACGCCAGAATCGTTTGCAAAAACTTCTGGCTTTGGAAAAAGCCGGCCTTAATCCCTATCCGGCCAAGGCGCGGCGTGATCGCGCTTTGGCGGAAACGCAACGCGACTTCGCCTCTCTGGAAAAATCGGGCGCGGATTTTTATCTTTGCGGCCGCCTGCGCCGTTTGCGCGCCCACGGCAATTTAACTTTTGCCGACTTGGGAGACGCTTCCGGAAAACTGCAAATCGCTTTTTCCCAAAAAGAGGTGGGCGAAAAGAGCTATCGGGACTTTAGTCGCTTTATTGACACCGGTGATTTTTTGGAAGTCAAGGGTCATTGCTTTACCACCAAAACGAGTGAGCCCAGTTTTATGGTAAAATCTTGGCGATTATTGGCTAAATCCCTGCGACCGATTCCTGACGCCTGGTTCGGCTTGAAAGATGAGGAAGAGCGCTACCGCCGCCGCTATTTGGACATCATTTTAAATCCCGAGGTTAAAGACATGATTTTGAAACGAGCCAAGTTTTGGCAAGCGGCGCGCCAATTCCTGCTTGCGCGCGGTTTTATTGAAGTGGAAACGCCGGTTTTGGAAACTTTACCCGGCGGGGCCGATGCTCGACCCTTTGTCACCCATCATTACGCCTTGGACATGGACGTGTATTTGCGCATTTCCATGGGCGAACTCTGGCAGAAAAAATTAATGGTCGCCGGTTTGGAAAAAACTTTTGAGATCGGCCGGCAATTCCGTAACGAAGGCATGGACGCCGAACACCTTCAGGATTACACGCAGCTGGAATTTTATTGGGCTTACACCGACTACGAAATGGGCATGGCGCTCGTGACCGAACTTTACCGCTACCTAGCCAAGGAGACTTTCGGCACTTTAAAATTCAAAATAAAAGAATTCACGGTTGATTTGGGCGGGAAATGGGAACGCTATGATTACCGTAAAACCGTGAAAAATTTGACCGGCCTAGACGTGCTTAAAATTTCGGAAAAAGACATTAAGAAAAAACTGAACGAACTGAAAGTTGAATACGATAAAGACGGTTTCAATTTGACGCGCGCCTTGGATAATTTATGGAAGTATTGCCGCAAGCAACTGGCCGGGCCGGGATTTCTGGTGGGGACGCCAATAACGATTTCCCCTCTAGCCAAACGCGACGAAAAGCATCCGGACGTCGCCCAGCGTTTTCAGGTGATTCTGGCCGGCTCGGAAATGGGTAACGGCTACAGCGAGCTTAACAATCCTTTGGATCAGGAAGAGAGATTCAAGGAACAGCAAAAACTGCGGGAGGCCGGCGACGAAGAAGCGCAAAGGCACGACAAGGATTTCGTGGAAGCCATGGAATATGGCCTGCCGCCGACCTGCGGCTTCGGCATGAGCGAAAGATATTTCAGTTTTCTGATGAATAAACCGGCTCGGGAAACACAAATTTTTCCCTTGATGAAACCGAAAAATTAACACGCCCGTTAACGCCGCGCCGTCTTCGAGAGTAAAATCGTCCTCTTATGAGCCTGGAAAAAAGCTTGAAAAAATTTAGAAAGTGGCTAGGCATCTTCGGCCCGGGCGTGGTCACCGGCGCCGCCGACGACGACCCTTCCGGCATCGCCACCTACACGCAAACCGGCGCCCAATTCGGCTACGGCCAGCTTTGGACCTCTTTTCTTATTCTGCCTTTCATGACCGCGGTCCAGGAGGCCTGCGCTCGCATCGGCGCCGTCACCGGTAAAGGTTTGGCGGCCGTTATTAAACAGCATTATAACCGTCGTCTCCTCATCGCCGCCGTCAGTTTAGTCGTTATTGCCAACACGATAAATATCGGCGCTGACCTTGGCGCTATGGCTGAAGCGGCCAAGCTCATCGTGCCCGTGAATTTCACGATTTTGGCCCTATCCTTCACGAGCCTCATCCTTATCCTGGAGATATTCACTTCCTACCGCGTCTATTCCAAAATCCTCAAATGGCTCATGCTTGCCCTCTTGGCTTACCCGATCACGGTCTTTTTAGTCCACCAGCCTTGGCTGACCTTGCTTAAAGCCACTTTTCTGCCGCACTTTAAACTTGATTTCGCCTTTTTCTTCATCATCACTGGCGTTTTAGGCACGACCATTTCCCCCTATATGTTTTTTTGGGAAGCCTCGGAGGAAGCGGAAGAAGAGAGGAGCCGGCACTTGTTGCGCCGCCATTCTTGGCCGCGCGGCATCGGCCAAAGGCTTAAGAGTTTGCGCTGGGACAATTTCTTGGGTATGCTGTCTTCGGAAATCGTCGCCTGGTGCGTCATCGTCGTCGCCGCCACGGTTTTACACAGCCACGGGGTGACCAACATCGCCACGGCCGCCGACGCTGCCCGCGCCCTGGAACCCTTGGTGGACACTTTCCCGCACGCCGGCCTCTGGTCAAAGATAATTTTCGCCAGCGGCATCATCGGTCTCGGTTTCCTGGCCGTGCCGATTTTGTCCGGTTCGGCCTCTTACGCCCTGTCGGAAGCGGTTAATTGGCGCGAAGGCTTCAGTCTTAAGCTGAAAAGAGCCCACGGTTTCTACGGCGTAATAACGATTGCCACTTTGATCGGTTTAATCATTAATTTTCTCGGTTTTGATCCAATAAAAGCCCTGGTTTTCACGGCCGTTTTAAACGGCGTCGTCTCCGTGCCCCTGCTCTTTATTATCGCGAGAATGGCCAGGAATAGGGGAATTATGGGCGAATACCGGAGCGGTTTTTGGTCGAATACTTTGATTTGGCTGACTTTCTTGATAATGACGGCTTCAGCCGGAATAATGTTTATAACTTTAGGAAAAAAATTATTTTAATATGATTATCCAGGTAGAAAATTTAGTGAAAAAATTCGGCGATTTTACCGCCGTTGACAATATTTCTTTTAGCGTGGAAGAAGGAGAGGTCTTGGCTTTTTTAGGACCGAACGGCGCCGGTAAGACGACGACGATAAAAATGTTGACCACGGTCTTGCCGCCGACGCAAGGGAAAAT
>CAZXZR010000013.1:0-20033 GCA_964645545.1 uncultured Gammaproteobacteria bacterium
TATAAGTATATAACAAAATTGCCAATTCTGCATGCCTAGTTATTTTTTAAAAAATATATATCTAACATTAAAGAAAAAATAAAGAAAAATAAAACTTTTTAAACTCTTTAAACCCAGTCTTGATTTTTATTTGCTCTTATGTTATTATCTTATTACTTTTTGTTTACCTTTAATTTAGCCAATTTTAAATCTTGTCCTATTTATGCCTAATATTAAATCAGCAAAAAAGGAGTTGAAAAAAAATTTAAAAAGGAAAACGGCCAACCAAAAGGCCAATAGCGTCTTAAAAGACTTGCTCAAAAATAGCCTGAAACAAATCGTTGCTGGCGACAAAAAAGTCAAAGAAAATTTAAACTTGCTTATAAAAACGCTGGATAAGGCGGCCAAGCGCGGTCTCATCAAAAAAAATACCGCCAGCCGCCAAAAAGCGCGCTTAATGAAAAAAATTAACGCTTTAAAATAAGCGTATTATTATAATAAAACAACACTCTCTCTGGGAAAAAGGAAAGCTTAACCTTTTTCTCGGAGAAAGCGATAAAATTATGTTGGATAAAAAAGCCAAAGAAAAAATTATTAAGAAATTTCGCACGCACGAAACCGATACCGGCTCACCGGCCGTGCAAATCGCCATTTTAAGCGAAGAGATAAAGGAGTTAACCGAACACTTAAAAAATCATAAACACGACTTCTCTTCCCGCCGCGGTCTTTTAAAAAAGGTCGGCGAACGGCGGAAACTTTTAAAATACCTGCAAAAAGAAAATCCGGCGCAGTTCAAGCTTCTGGCGGAAAAATTAAAACTGAAAATTGCCCAAAAGTTACTGGAGGAGGAAGAGGAAAAGAAAAAAGAAAAAAAATACATTAACGCTGAAGACGAGACCCTGGAAATAAAAGAGGAATTGTCTCCGGAAAAATAATATGATGATCAAACACAAAGAACAGCGGGTGGGCATCCTGGTGGATGTTTCCAACATGTACCACTCCGCCAAGAATTTATTCAACCGCAAAGTCAATTTTAAAGAGGTTTTAAACAAGGCCGTGGCCGGCCGAAAATTGATCCGAGCCACGGCTTACGCTATCCGCACAGAAAATAAGGAGGAAGCGCCCTTCGTGGAAGCTTTAAGCCAGCAAGGCTTTGAAGTCAAGATGAAAGACTTGCAAATTTTCGCTGGCGGCGCGAAAAAAGCCGATTGGGACGTCGGCATCGCCATTGACGCCATTAAACTGGCGGATAAACTGGACGTTATTGTTTTAGTCTCTGGCGACGGCGATTACGTCCCTTTGGTTTCCTACCTGCAAAACAATAAAGGTTGCTTAGTGGAAATAATGGCTTTCCGTAAAACTTGTTCCTCCCATTTAATTGAGGTGGCCGACGATTTTACGGATTTAAGCGCTAATAAAAAATTCTTAATCGCCTAAACGGCGTTTTTAATTAAAGCTTGACCGTTAAATAGATAGTACTGTAAGCGTCTTACAGTCCTGCAATTTAACGGCCAGGCCACAAGAAAATATGACTGAAAAAATCGTGGCGAGCCCGTGGCTTGGCCGCCCTCTCCAAATTAAAACCGGCAAAGTCGCCCGGCAAGCCGACGCGGCCGTCTGGGTGGAATACGGCGAAACCGTGGTGCAAGCGACGGTGGTTCAGGCTAAAAGCGAACGTCCGGGAATAAATTTTTTCCCGCTCATGGTTGATTTTGAAGAAAAACTCTACGCCGCCGGCATTATTAAGGGTTCGCGCTGGATAAAGCGCGAAGGCCGACCGACCGACCAATCCATTTTAACCGGCCGCATGGTGGACCGCGCCATTCGCCCCTTATTCGCGGCCAAAGACAAACGCGACGTCCAAGTAATTATCACGGTTTTAGCCGTGGATCAAGAAAACGATTATGACGTCGTCTCCTTAATCGCCGCCTCGGCCGCTTTAGCCATCTCCGGCTTGGAGTGGCGAGGACCCTTGGGCGGCATTCGCGTCGCTTCAATAGACGAACAATTTGTCTTCAACCCCACTTATGAAGAACAGGCTAAAAGTAATTTGGACCTCATCGTCGCCGGTACCAAGAACCGCGTCATTATGCTGGAAGCCGGCGCCAACGAAATTCCGGAGGACTTGATGTTGAAAGCGATTATGGCCGGCCAGGAAAAACTGCAACCGGCGATAGACTTAATCCTGAAATTACAGGCGGAAATAAAGCCAAAAAATAAAAGCGCTGACTTTTTAAACGCCCTTGATGCTGAAGAAAAGGCGCAAGCGGCGGAAAAAGAAAAAATAATTTCTTTGGCGGAAAACTGGCTGAAAGAAAACGTCAGCGCCATTTTATTCGACAAAAACTATTATAGCAAAGGCGAGCGTAAGGCGGCCGTGGAAGCTTTAAAGGAAAAACTTAACGCTTATTTATTGGCGCAAAACGTCGGCCGCGAAGAACGAGACCTAGTTTTGGGGCAAAGCGTGGAAAAAGCCGTGGAAGCCGCCGTCACTACGGCGATTCTAAAGGATAAGAAACGCGTGGATGGCCGGGCGTTAAATGAAATCCGTCCCTTGACGGCCGAGGTCGGAATTTTGCCGCGCGACCACGGCACCGCTCTTTTCTCCCGCGGAGAAACGCAAGTCATGTCCATCGTCACTTTGGGCGCGCCCGGCTTAGAACAATCTTTGGAAGGTCTGGAAGGACAAAGCAAAAAAAGATTCATGCATCACTATAATTTCCCGCCCTATTCGGTGGGAGAAACTTCGCCTTTGCGCGGCGCCGGCCGGCGCGAGATCGGCCACGGCGCCTTGGCGGAAAAGGCCTTAATGCCCCTTATTCCTACTAAAGAAGATTTCCCTTACGCCATTAGAATTGTCAGCGAAACTTTGGGTTCAAACGGTTCTTCTTCTATGGCCTCTACCTGCGCCTGTTCCTTAGCCTTAATGGACGCCGGCGTACCTATAAAAAAAGCAGTGGCCGGCGTCGCCATAGGCCTGGCTTCCAATCAAGACATGAGCCAATGGGAAATTTTAACCGATATTCAGGACTTGGAAGACGGTGAGGGTGGTATGGACTTTAAAATCACGGGTACAGAAAATGGTTTAACCGCCATCCAATTAGACACTAAAAGTGCCGGCTTAAACGAAGACATGATTAAAAAGACTTTGGCTGGCGGACGGCAGGCTTTAAATAAAATTTTGGCCGTCATGAACAAAACTATTGCTAGCTCGCGGCCGGAATTGTCGCCCTACGCCCCGCGCATCGTCAGCTTCAGCGTTGATCCGGATAAAATCGGCGCCATCATCGGTCCGGGCGGTAAAATCATCAATCGCATCATTGACGAAACCGGCGTCAGTATTGATATTGAAGACAGCGGTTTAGTGATGATCTGCGGCACCGATCCGGAAAAAGTTAAGGAGGCGGTGCGCCAAGTCAAGGAAATCGTCCATGTTTTTGCCGTCGGTGAAATCGTTAAAGGCAAGGTTGTCCGCCTTTTGGATTTCGGCGCCTTCGTGCAGTTGAACGGCAACCAGGACGGTATGGTCCACGTCAGCGAATTGGCGCCTTACCGCGTTGAAAAACCGAGCGACTTCTTGAATATCGGTGATGAAGTCATGGTTAAAATCAAAGAAATCGACGAGCAGGGCCGCATCAATTTGACCATGAAAGGCTTGAGTGAAAACGCCGATTTATGGCGAGACGAAAAGGGTAAATCCAACGGCAACGTTTTCGGCGCTTTCAACGGCGGCCGTCCGGGAAGCCATCGAACCGGTGGCTACGATCGTGGACCGCGCCGACCGAGCCGCTTTGGCCGTCGCTAACCGTTGACTTTTACTCTCCTATCCCCTATTATCTTCATATTAACGAGAAAAATTATGTTAGCGATCAAATTGGCGAAAACCGGTAAAACCAATAAAAAAATGTTTCGTTTGCTAATTTCTGAAAAAAGCCGCGATCCCTACGGCCGCGTTTTGGAAATTTTAGGATCTTATAATCCGCATAACAAAGAATTGACGGTCAAAAGCGAACGCGTTCAATACTGGCTGGAGCAAGGGGCGAAAATGACGGCCACGATCAATAATCTTTTGCTGAAAAAAAAGATTATTAAAGGCGAAAAAGCCGTCGCTTCCAAACCGGGGCAAGCAAAAAAACAAAAGGCGGAAAAACCGGCCGCCCCCGAAAAGGACGATGAAGCCAAAGAGAAAGTCGTCACGCCCGAGACGGAATCCAAACCCGAAACAGCACCAGAATCAGCCCCGGAAAAATCTCCGGAAGAGAAACCGAGCGCTCCGGAAAGCGAAACAGAAACCTCAATGGAGAAAGCCTAAGCTCTTGACAAATTATATAATTGTGTTATCATATTAGCATATACTGCCGCTGGAGCAGTCATTTAATAACCTTCTTTCGACTTTTGACCGGAAATAAGGCCGCTCAAAACTTGAAAGACGCAACAAAAGTATGGTAGAACAAGACAAGCAGTTTCTTGAAACTGTCGTGAAGAGCATCGTCGGCAACCCGAACGATGTGGTCGTAGATCGGACCATTGACGAACGGGGCGTCTTATTGACCCTCAAAACCAATCCGGCAGACATGGGCTATGTCATCGGCCGCAAAGGCCAAACGGCGCAGGCCATCCGAACCCTCTTAAAAATCGTCGGCGCCAAGAACAATTCCCGCGTCAATCTGAAAATCTACGATCCGGAAGGCGGCAACCGCCGGCACGAATCTCGCCGGGAAGAAGTCGATACCTCCGCGATTGACGATTTAAAAATCTAAACGCGAATAAAATTGAATAAATGAAAAAGCCAGAATTCTTTTACTCTGGTTTTTTTGTTATAATAGTTATATGACCTTCCATTTTCTGACCATCTTCCCCAAGATCTTCGACTCTTATTTAAACGAGGGCATTTTGGCGCGTGCCCGGAAGAAAAAAATCGTCCGCTATAAAATCCATAATTTGCGCGACTGGACTTATGACCGGCACCGCAGCGTGGACGATTCCCCCTACGGCGGCGGGGCCGGCATGCTTATGAAGGTGAAACCGATTTATCTGGCTTTGAAAGACCTGGAAAAGGCCAGCCGGACGCCAGCCCCAAAACGGCGCATTATTTTATTGGCCGCCGACGGCAAAAAATGGACCCAAGCCTGGGCGCGCCGCTACGCCCGCCTAAAAGAAATCGTCTTTGTCTGCGGCCGCTACGAAGGCGTGGATGAAAGGGCGAAAAAATTTGTGGACGAGACTATTTCCGTCGGCGATTACGTTTTAACGGGTGGCGAACTGCCTGCCCTGGCCATCACCGATTCTATTGTCCGCCTTTTGCCCGGAGTTTTGGGCAACCGCGCCAGTCTAAGCGAAGAGTCGCACGGAGTCAATGGCTTAGGCGAATATCCGCAATACACGCGGCCGGAAATTTTCCTTGCCGGCCGCAAAAAATACGCCGTGCCCAAAATTCTCTTGACCGGTGACCCGAAAAAAATTAGGGCCTGGCGAGAAAAACATCGGAAATGATAAAAAGCTGGTAAAATAAAAAGTTCGGTCTAAACCGAACTTTTTTATCTCGCTCAGCGGCAGAGTTTTTTTATCTTTTTGCCTAAAATCCAGAGACGAATAGGCTCTTGGTTGCGTTGGGAAAAAACGTTAAATTTTAAAGCCAAATCATTCTGGCTTTTATACAAAGCGCTAATAAAATTATAGTCCGGCGCCAGCCAAACGCTGTGCGTGAGGCCGTAATTGTCTTTCATCTCCGGAAAAAGGTAATTATTGAAGACGGCACGCGAACTCGCCAAACGTCGGGCGATAACTTCGTTGGTATGGCCGTCCAAAGGCTCAACATACCAGCTATAAATAGTTTTCTCCATGACATTTAATTTTAAGGTACGACTTTTTTCTTGATTTATTAATTGTTATTAAAATAATTAAAGACTTCTCGCCACTTTCCAGCCAGTCGGCGTTTTTTCCAAGCGTCCAGGCAAGGAAAACCCGGCCGCTTTTTTATGGCCGCCGCCGCCGAAAATCTGGGCGATTTTAATGACGTCAAGCGCTTTATCATTAGTGCGCAAACTGCCTTTCACCTGCCCCTCTTCTTCTCTTAAAACCAAGGCGACCTTAACGCCGTTAAGTGAGGCTAAAAATGAAGCCAGTTCACCGCCGAGACTAGCGGCGTCCTCTTCCCCCTCTACTTTTTCCGTCGCCAAATCTTTCTCTTTTAAAACCACGACGGCTAGACCGGTATCGGGATTCAATTGCGTATCTTCCAAAACTCGCCCCCAAAGCTTCAAGGCTCCGAAGCTTTTGTTATGCACGGTCGGGGAAATAACTTTGACTAAAGAAGCCCCTTTTAAGAGCATTTCCGAGGCAATTTTTAAAACAGCCCGCGAAGAATTAGGATAAAGAAAATGGCCGGTATCGGTCATTAAACCGATTAAAATACATTCCGCCGCCGTCTTGTTTATCTCCACGCCGTTAATTTTTAGAAATTCATAGATGATTTCCGTGGTTGAAGCCTTATCGGGCAGACGGATTTCTAAATCGGCGTAACTTTTATTCGGCTGATGATGGTCGAAATCAATGATAAAGGGCCGCGATTCGGCCGGCAAAGTCAAAAGTTTTTCCAGGCGTTCAGCTAGGGCGGTGCGCTTTATTGAGCCGCAATCCAAAATTAAAATCACGTCAAAATCGCGCAGGTCGGACGGCGGCGTGACGTTAACGCGCTCTTCGTGGGGAATAAAACTAAAAACATCGGTTGGTTTCTTGTCGGCGAAGGCGTAGGCCTCGGCACCGAAAGGCACCAGCGTTTCCAAAACGGCGGCGATGGCCGCCAGAGCGTCAGCGTCGGGATCGGTATGGCCGACTAATAAAAGGCGGCGGGCGGTGCGAATAAATTGATAAGCTAATTGATATTTTTCCGACAAATTCATAACCCGCTAGTTTAGCGGAAAATAAAAAAAATGTCCAGACTCAGCTGGACCCTTTTTCTTTCTTCTCGGCCCGACCAATATCTTTTAACAAAACCTCAATTTTCTCCGCCTCTCGTTCGCTGGCGTCAAATTCCCAAAGCAAATGCGGCAATTGGCGCAATTTTGTCCGCCGGCGCAAACAAGCGATTAATTCGCCGCTGGCGGCTTTCAAACACATCAGGGCCGTACCCGCCAAATTGTCCGGCAAAACGGAAAAACCGACCTTAGCTTGCTTCAAATCGGAAGAACAATCAACATAAGTGATGGTAATTAAAGCGTTGGCTAAATTTACCTCACGGTTGACGGCCCGCGCCAATTCTGCCAAAAGCAAGCCGTTCAACCGTTCTTTTTTGGCCATATTAAATCTTATCCACGATCCTTTCCTCGCGGTAAATATTTAAAATGTCACCGACTTGAATGAGCGGTTTGCCTTCATATTTCAAACCGGCTTCTTGATCTTTATTGACTTCGGCCACGTCCTGCTTGGCTGCCTGCAAGCGCGTCAGCTGGCCGCGAGCGATAAAATCGTCACGGCGATAAACTTCCACTAAGCTATCATTTTTAATGACGCCATCAAGCACTTTGCCGCCGACGATTTGGCCGCTATTTTCCGTGCGAAAAACGGCCAGAACTTTCAAGCGCCCCAAATCAAGGCGATTTATTTCCGGTTTAACCAAAAGCTGCATCTCGTCGCGGACAAATTTTATCAAATCGTAAATAATGGAAAATATTTTTACCGTTACCTGTCGTTCGCGCACCAAAGTTTCCACGGCCGGCGACATGCGCACGTTAAAACCGACAATTTTCGCGCCGGCATCTTCGGCCCGCTTAACGTCGCCTTCGGTGATATAACCCAAGCCCTTGGCGATGATTTTCACTTTCGCTTTTTCGTTATTCAGTTTTAAAAGCGACTCCTCAATGGCCTCGGCGGAACCGAGAAAATCGCTTTTTATAATAACTTTAACGGCCGGCGTCTTATCCTCGGGCGCCTCCTCGGCGGGCGGCAACAGAACGTCAGCGGCCTGGGAAGTCGTTTTTATTTTCTTAATCCTTACCTTTTCCCCCTGGCCGACGTTTAAAATGTCGCCCACGGCCGGGGAAATCTTCAAACCCAAAATCTTGGCCGGCATGGAGGGTCCGGCGACCGTGATTTTCTCGCCCTTATAATTCTTTAAAGATTTTACCTTACCATAAATAATGTCGTTGAAGCAGAGCTGGTCGCCGACATGCAAGGTGCCGTTCTGCACCAAAATCGTCGCCACGGGACCGGCGGTCTTGTCTACATTGGATTCAATGACCGTGCCAGCGGCCGGCGAAGCCGGATTGGCCTTTAAGGAAGTCGCCTCCGTTTCCGCCACCAATAAAACCATATCCAAAAGCTCTTCAATGCCCCGACCCTCTTTGGCGGAAATGGGCACGCAGATCGTTTTCCCGCCCCAGTCTTCGGGCGTGATGTTAAGTTTAGTGGATAATTCCTGCTTGGTGCGATTGATGTCGGCCGTCGCCTTGTCAATTTTATTAATGGCGACGATATAGGGAATTTTAGCCGCTTCACTAATACGGAAAGCTTCCACGGTTTGCGGTTTGACGCCATCATCGGCGGCCACGACTAAAATGGCGATGTCGGCGACTTTAGCGCCACGGCTCCTCATGGCCGTGAAAGCTTCGTGACCGGGCGTATCAATAAAAGTTATTAAGCGATCTTTGCGCTTCACTTGATAGGCGCCGATGTGCTGAGTAATGCCGCCGGCTTCACCGGCAACCACGTTGGTTTTACGAATCGAATCAAGAAGTTTGGTTTTGCCGTGATCCACGTGACCCATAACGACGATGACCGGCGGCCGCTCTTTTAAATTTTTTTCTTCCTCCTTGGCCAAAATGGCCGATAATTTTTTATCGCTTTTCTCTTCCCCGACCCTTTCCTCGGCCGCTTGCACGTCCAGATTTAAATTTTCGCCGATAATGGCAGCGGTGTCAAAATCTATTTTTTCGTTGATGGAGGTAAAAACCCCGTTTTTCATCAATTCCGCCAAGACGCGATTGACCGGAATGCCGGCCAATTCGGCGTAAGTGCGCACGGTAATGACTGGAGGCACGGCAATGGTCTTCTTCTCCTTGGGCAAGACTTCGTCTTGCTTCTTTTGTTCGGCCGCCAACCTATTAGCTACCAGCTGGCGGCGATAAGTCGGCCAGTCGCGTATGATCTTTTTGGCCGTGTTATTGTCCACTTTTATCGCCTTCTGGCCGATCGCGAAACCGAGCAACGGCAAAGAGTCGCGCAATTCCTGCGGGCTTATTCTTAGGATTCTGGCTAATTCGCTGATGTTCATGGGAATTTGCGTCCGCCTTTTGCAGCGGACAAGATTAATTTCTTTTAATAATAAAATAAAAAAGGTCAAAAACAACCTTGAAAGTATTTATTCTATTTTTTAATAATACTTCAATTTCAAGTTTTAGTCAATAAAAAAATCCTTGGCCAATCGCTTGCGCCAAGGATTTTGATCGGCGAATAATTCAAAAAAATTGAGTAAAGAAAGCAAGGAAACAAAAAACCTAATTGCCTTTCAAAGTTTCTAAGTTCCTAAAATCAATCGCGAAAAAAGAGGACGCAGTTGCCGGCAGCCCAGCCGCCCCCGAAGTCGCCGAGGCCAAAGTCCCAAGCGCCAACCAAGGACTGGTACAGGACCGGTACCCCGTGGTAGCCGTCCGAGTCCTGCCATAAGGCAGTCTTTTCATCGAAACCGATTACCCAGAATTTTGGAAAATATTGTTTTCCCTGTTCCCCGGCCAGTGATAAACCTTGAGCGTTGGGAAGCTGTCCTCCTTGCGATTTGATGAAATCCAAACAGGCGCTGCTGGGCAGAACGCGTCTGAGGCGGTAAATGAGGACGGTCTTTTTCCACCGGCTTTCAGCGCTACGCTGGGGTGGAAATTTTCATCTTTTACCTTTTCATTAAAAGGATAAAATTCTTTCCCGTGTTGCGCTCTAAACGCGTCAAGCGACGGCGGTGCGACTATCTCGACCTTGAATCGCGCGACTTTTTTGAAATCAGAATCGGGTTTGACGATCTTTGATTTCTCCGATACCTATATTTGTTTCATGATGCTTGTAATTTTAAATTTTTAAATGACGATTTTTTCAGACATCAAGCCCGTAAAAATAAACAATCCGCAGGACGGTTTTTCGCCGCGAGGTTTTTGTTATTCATATCATTATAATAAATTATTTAATTTGTGTCAAACTCCTTCACAAATTTATATTTTAGTGCTAAGCTACGTTTGTAATAATTAATTTGTCTGTTTTTAGGAATTATTAGTTGGAAATTAACCACCGGTTCTGATTGTTAAAAAATATTTTTGGAGATTAGTTATTTATGGCTTCCCTAATTTTTTACTTTATCTCAGCCAAAAAAATACAATCATGGGACTCTGCTCCCACCTTAAATAACGCCCGTCGTGGTTAGTTTTTGCCAATTTAATAATTTAACCAACCACCTTTGTTTCCTAAAGACAGCTCCCTTATATGCTTAACTATATTTTGTACGCTGTCATTCTTGTCGGTGGTTTTTTTATTGGCTATTGGTTCTATAAAAAATCCGCCAAACTAAAAATAAACAACGCCGCCCAGCGAGCGGAAAAAATCATTAACGAAGCCAAAATAAAGGAAAAGGAATTGCTCTTAAAAGCGCAGGATAAGGCCTTGAAAATCATCGACGATTCCAAAAAAGAGGAGGCGACACGCCGCACCGATATTAACAATCTGCAAAAAAGATTGGAACAACGGGAAACCGCTTTCTCCCAAAAACTTTTGGACTTGCAGGACAAACAGCAAAAACTTTACGACAAGGTTAGCGAGGTCCAAGAAATTAAAGAAAAAATCAAAACCATCAAGGCGGAACAGGAAACGAAGTTGGAAAAAATTGCCGGATTATCCCAGACGGGAGCCAAAGATATCCTTTTAAAAGGCGTGGAGGAAAAAAGCGCCGAAGACTTGCTGTCGCGTTTAAAAAAATTGGAAGCTGAAGGCGAGGACGCTTTGGAAGAAAAAGCGAAAAACATCATGGCTCTAGCCATGCAAAGAATGGTTTCTAATTACACCGTGGAATTGACGACCACAACCGTAGATTTACCCAACGACGAAATGAAGGGTCGTATCATCGGCCGCGAGGGCCGCAATATCAAAACCATTGAACAGATGACGGGCGTGGAAATTATTGTTGACGACACTCCTAACGCCATTACCATCTCCGGTTTCTCCCTTATCCGCCGCCACATCGCCAAAAAGACTTTGGACTATTTAATTAAAGACGGCCGCATTCACCCGACGAAAATTGAGGAGGCGGTGGAAAGCGCGAAAAAGGACATTGCTTTGGACATTAAAAAGGCCGGCGAGGAAGCTCTTTACGAAGTCGGCGTTACCGGCTTTGATCCGAAATTGGTCCAAATCTTGGGCCGCTTGAAATACCGCACCAGCTACGGCCAAAACGCTTTGCGCCATTCCATTGAAGTCGCCCATTTGTCGGCTATGCTGGCGGAAGAACTGGGTGCCGACGTCACTCTCGCCAAGAAAGGCGGCCTGCTTCATGACATCGGCAAAGCCGTGGATCACGAAGTCCAGGGCAACCATACGGAAATTGGACGCGACATTGCCAAAAAATTTAACTTACCGCCGGAAATCATCGCCCCCATAGAAACGCACCATGACGATAAACCGGCCACCCTTATTTCTGTAATCGTCAAGGTGGCTGACGCCATTTCCAGCGCCCGGCCCGGAGCGAGAAACGACAGCTACGAGAACTACCTCCAGCGCTTAGAAGAGCTGGAAAAAATCGCCACTTCCTTTGAGGGCATTGAAAAAGCCTTTGCTATCCAAGCGGGACGAGAAATTAGAGTTTTTGTCCAGCCAGAGAAGATAAACGATCTCAAAGCCTATAATTTAGCGAGGGATATTGCAAAAAAGATAGAAAATGAGCTAAAATATCCAGGGGAGATAAAAATCAACGTTATTAGGGAAATGCGGGTTATAGAATACGCCCGTTAAGCCTAAAAGTAGCAAAAAATTACGATTTAATGCGTATTAAAGTTTAGACAAGCTAAACATATAAAAAATATGAACAAAGCGCAATTAATCGACAAAATTTACCATGATGTCGAGGGTCTAAGCAAAAAGCAGGCGGAAAAAATGCTGGATGTCTTCACCGACACCGTCATTGAGGAGCTGAAAAACGACCGCGAAGTGACGCTAGCCGGTTTCGGCACCTTCCTTTCCCGCGTGCGTTATGCCCGCGGCGGCGTCAATCCGCAAAAACCAACGGAAAGAATTACCATTCCGGCCGTCAAAGTGGCTAAGTTCAAAACCGGCTATCACCTAAAGCAGGCCCTGAAAGGAAAAAGATAAAAAGCGGCGCCCGCTTAAAAGGAAAATAATCCTGAACCGAGGGCGTTTTTACTGGCGCCCGTAGCTCAACGGATAGAGTACTTGGCTTCGGACCAAGGGGTTGTAGGTTCGAATCCTGCCGGGCGCACCGGGATTTTAAAATTTCATTTTTCCTCTTTTAATTAAATCCGGCCGCCACCGGATTTAATTAAATCAAGCTTTAGCGAAAACGATAGTTTTTTCGGTGACAAACAAATCTGCGGGCTGGGTAGCTCAGTTGGTTAGAGCGTGGCACTCATAACGCCAAGGTCGCGGGTTCGATCCCCGCCCCCGCCACCATAATGTCCCATAAATTTATCCCCCCATAACTTAATGGCAAAGTAGCTGCCTCTTAAGCAGTGAATCTAGGTTCGACTCCTAGTGGGGGGACTAGTTTTAAAAAAACCGTTTAACAATAATAATTAGAGGCTTTCCTGTTGCCATAAAAAGAACCTTATCGGTCCTTTTTGTTTAAAATAATTTTAGTTAATAAATTATTCTTCTTTATCAGCCCACCTTCCGACTACCTCTTCCACCGCTCTTAATAACTCCTTGCTCTTTTTCTTCCAAACTTCATCTCGAGCTATGGAAGCGGCTAAGTCGGCGCGAAAAAGCTTAAGTAAATCAGAGAAATAGGGATGTTGAACGAATTCTTTGGCTTTGCCCTCCCGCATCTGCGGCAAAGCCAGAATGCGCATATGGTTGCGGACCAGCCAGCTTATCTTCCCGCGGCTTTTTTCTTCCAGGCCGAGGCGGGCCGTTACCTTGTCGGCCAGATCGGCGCCCAAGACTTCATGGTTGAAGAATTGGGTGATAATCTCTCCCTCCCTTTCGCGTTCCACCCGAGTCGCCGGTTTGGCGATGTCATGCAAGATTCCGGCCCAGACCAGCTCCGGGCTGGCGGCCGGAGGCAGATTCTTAATCAGCTCCTTGACGTGAGTCAAAACGTCGCCCTCCTGGTGGTGCGGCCCCAATTGCCGGCAATCCTTGAGCGCCCAGACTTCCGGCAGGATTTCGGCCAGACGGGCGGCATCAGCCAACAGATCCAGGGCTAAGGCCTTATCCATATTTTTGCTTACGTTCTTGTCCATCGCTCCAGTATAGCGCCAGCCTTGGCAAAAATCAATCCAGCCGTTATAATGGCAATATCTTAAACCAAAGCTATCAAGCTCTAACCGCCTTATGAAAAATTTGATCATCTTCGGCCCGCCCGGCGCCGGCAAAGGCACGCAGGCGGCCTTCATTGTCAAACGTTACCGTTTAGCGCATTTATCAAGCGGTGATATTTTACGGCGCGAGTTAAAAAACGGCACTTTGGGCAAGAAAATAAAAGCTTATCAAGACGGTGGCCGTTTGGCGCCGAACGCTTTGGTTATCGCCATGATAGAAAGAGTTATGAAACGGAAAATCAAGGGCGCCGGCTTCATTTTTGACGGCTACCCGCGCACTTTGAGACAGGCCAAGGCTCTGGATAAATTCTTCCAAACGCATAAAACTTCCTTAAATTTGGTCCTCAATCTGAAACTAAGGGAAAAAGACGCGCGCGACCGCCTGCTGGCGCGCGGCCGCGACACCGGCCGCTCCGACGACAACGCCGAAACCATCAAAAAACGTTTTTCGGTTTATCGGCGGCAGACCAGACCCCTCTTAAAATATTACCGGGCGCGCAAAAAAGTCATCGACCTTGACGGCCGGCCGGCGATAGAAAAAATCGCCCGGACTATCCGGGCGATCCTAGCGGAAAAATTGACCTGAAAGCGGCGCCGGGCCGGCGACTTTAGCCGGACCACCGGCCTTAGCCGACAGTCGGCCTTAACCAATAACCGTGCCTTTGAATTTGCGGCCGGAAAAATAGGCAGAGAGATTGGATAAATTGCAGCCGTTCATAACAACGACACGGATTTTTTCCTTGGCCGCCAGATGGGAAGCGATCGGATCAAAAGGTAAATTCAGGCCCGGTCGCCATCGTCCGCCGACGAGACGATAAAATTCCGGCCAACTAAGGGTTGTTAATTTCTTGGCACCGGCGTATTTCTTCGGGTCTTTATCGTAAACGTAATCAATGTTGGAAAGATTGATGACAGTTTTCGCGCCCCGGCTTTTAGCCAGACAAACAGCGTCATAATCGGTCGACCAACCAGGTTTATAGCCGCTGGCTAAAACTATTTTCCTCCGCGTTTTAATATTCTTAGTCGGATTGGTGATGATCTCCGGATGCGCTTGCGAGCCAAAAATCGTTTTAAAAAGTTGGGCGTTCAAACTAGTGGCGGTGATACCGAGCCAATCGCTCTCAACGCTGGTTAAAGGCTGAACCTTTTTCGCCGTCGCCTGATAACGGCGCGCTATCACGCCGCCGCCAATAACCAGAAAAAATTTGTTTCCGGTTTTGACGGCGCGCAGAATAAAAGCGCGAAATTTTTTTAACCAACTGACATCTAGACCATCGGCTAAGGCGAACAGCGAACCGCCGACCGAAATAACATAAGTTTTGGCCATAAATCTTAAAACCGCCCCGCGTCGGGGACGGTTTTTAAATAACTTATTCCTTGCTTTCCTCTATTTCCTTGCTTTTCACTTCCGCCAAAATCGCCCGCCTTATCTCGCCGGCCAACTTTTTGTCGCTTCTAATCATTTTTTTGGCGTTTTCACGGCCCACACCCAATTTAATTTCCCCGAAACTAAAAGAATTGCCGACCTTATTAACAACCCCGTATTCCACGCCCAAATCAATTAAGTCGCCGGAAACGGAAATGCCTTCGTTATACATAATGTCAAATTCGCAGCTTTTAAAAGGCGCCGCCACTTTATTTTTGACCACCTTGGCTTTGACGCGATTACCGATTATCCTCTCTCCCTGCTTAATTTGCGCCGCCCGGCGGACCTCAATGCGCATGGAAGCGTAAAATTTTAAAGCATTGCCGCCGGTGGTCGTTTCCGGATTGCCGAAAAAGACGCCAATCTTGCTTCGGATCTGGTTAATGAAAATCACCACGGTTTTCGTTTTCGCAATGGCGGCCGTTAATTTGCGTAAAGCCTGACTCATCAGACGCGCCTGTAAGCCCATGTGTTGATCGCCCATTTCACCCTCAATCTCCTTCTGCGGCACCAAGGCGGCGACGCTGTCCACCACGACCACATCCACGGCATTGGAGCGCACCAAAGTTTCCACGATTTCCAAGGCCTGTTCGCCGCTATCGGGTTGGGACAAAAGCATTTCTTTGACGTTGACCCCGATTTTACCGGCATATTCCGGATCTAAAGCGTGCTCGGCGTCCACGAAGGCGGCGATGCCGCCTGTTTTCTGGACTTCGGCGACGATATGTTGGGCTAAAGTGGTTTTGCCCGATGATTCCGGACCGAAAATTTCCATGACGCGGCCGCGGGGCACGCCGCCGATGCCGGTGGCGATATCCAAAGACAAACAACCGGTAGAAACAACGTCCACGTTAACGTTTTTAACCTCGCCAAATTTCATTATCGCGCCTTCGCCGAAACGACTCTTGATTTGTTCCATGGCGTTTAAGGCCGCCTCTTCTTTCTGATTTTTATTTTCATTCGCTCCGCCTTTGGCCGCCGGAGAAGGCGATTTTTTTTCTGTACGCATAAATTTTTATTTTAATTTTTAAATCACTTTTTTATTATAGCATAAAGGGCCTTTAAAAAGCGCAAAATATTCCTCAAACTCTGCTAAATTTTTTCTAAATTATTTATCTCGCCAGCCACGACGATTTTTCTTAACCAGTGGCTCTTTCTTTGAGAAAGACGAGTTTTAACGACCTAAGAATTTAAAGGGCAAGTTTAATTTATATTCCTCCCCGCTTTTCAGGCGAAAAATCAAAGTGACGCCATTTTCATTCCTTTCCCAGGATAAAAATTTATCCGACGCCGTGGCCGCGGCTTTTATGTCTTCCGAATTTAACTTACTTGTATCTACCTTTTGCCATTCGGTCTGAAAGCGCGCTTTTAAATCCGCCCAAAATCCGGGGGTCTCCGTGGCGACTTTTTCCTTTAAGGCGGTGCCGACGTCGTTATTATTGCCCAAACCGGTCCCCAAGGCCCAGACCGCGCTCAAAGCCGACTGCGTCTTTTGCCAAAAGACGCTGTTTTGCATATTCTGTTTGCGCGCTTCATCGCCGCCATAAATGACGGCGGCCACGGCCGTTAAAATCAAAAAACCAACCACGAGAATGAAACTTTTAACGGAACGGCTGAAAATGGCCATATGGTTATAGCAAAGCCGTTTGGCTACCGGGCCGCGTGGTCGCGGAAAAGATATTAATTTCCCCGTACTGACCGTCAAAACCCGGCTTAATTATTAACACCCCTTGCCGCATCCGCTTCAAGCCGGCCAGAATCCGAAAATCAATTTCTTGGCTAAATTTATCTAAATCTAAATTTAATAATATTTCCAATTCACTACCGAAACTTTTTAGCAAATGCTGATATTCCTTTTGCACCTGATTGGATTGACGGCTTTTAACATTTAAAGCTTCCGCTATAATTTTATCCAATTCCACCAGTTTTTTGAAGCCGACCGCTTTGGGCGGACGAAAACCGGCCGGCCGGTCAGCTAACTCCTCTACGCGGTTCAAAACCCCGATAGTTAGGGGCTTATGGCAAACCGGGCAAATGTTTTTCAACTTGCGGCTATCACTGGGCGAACAACTAAAATGGCAATCGCGATGACCGTCATAATGGTACATGCCTTCTTCGGGATAGAATTCTAAAGTAAGCGCTAAACCCTCTTCCCCATGAGTATTATTAAAAACGCGCTTATGCTCCCTGATGATTCTATAGATCTTGTCATAGTTTAAGGGAGAAGAAATTTCCATGACGTTGGCTTCGCGGCCGATATTGTTCAAACTGTGGGCGTCGGAATTGGATAAGATAGTCAGATTATCCAAAGCCGACAAGCGCCAATTCATTCCCGGATCACTGGACAAACCGGTCTCAATGGCGTAAACGTTTTCGGTTTGCTCCCGAAAACATTCTGCTAAAGAATCAAAACCGGACTTAGAACCGAAAACCGAAAACCAAGGCGTCCAAATGTGGGCGGGATAGAGCAAAAAGTGAGGATCTATTTTAAAAAGCAATTCCATTAAAACCGGCGCTTTCAGACCCAAAATCGGCCGACCGTCGGAACGGATATTATAATTTTTATCCAACTGTTTGTTTAGCTCCGCCACCGCCTCTAAGCTCGGGGCGTGAATCATGAGATGAATACGTCGCACTTTCTCCCCGTCTTTATAAATCAAAGCCACCTCGGTAGATAAGAGAAATTTCATCTTGTCATCAGGCGCGGCTTTGAGACGGTAAAGCCCGGCGCCAGGCGAAATTTCCGTCAATTCCTTATTAACCGCGCCGAACCAATCCGGATAAGTGAAATCGCCGGTGGCGATTATATCCACGCCCTTCAGGCGCGCCGCCGCGTCAATGTTAGGCAAAGTCAATTGCGGCGAGCAGGCCCGCGAATAGCGGGAATGAATGTGCAGATCTAAAATTTGGCGCATAAAAACAAGTTAAAATTCAAGTCAGCGGTCCGGCGGCGATAGCCAGTTCTTCCTGGGTATTAATCCCCATGGCTTCGCGCGCCTCAATAGGGACGGTTACTACCGCTCGGCCGCTTTGGCGAGCAATAGCCACCAAATCAGTCAAATAATACTCACCTTGTTTATTATCATTTGATAAATGTTTAATGTTTTCCGTCAGCCAAACTCTATTAAAACACATAAAGCCTGGATTAACTTCTTTGATTAGTTTGGTTTTCTCGTCGGCGTCTTTAAACTCTACGATTTTCTCCGCCTCGCCCTTGGCGTTTTTAACTATCCGGCCCCAATGGTAGAAATTTTGCCGCCAACCCTCAAAATCCGGCAAAATCGTTGGGATTATAGCCAGAGTTTCCAGCTCCAAGGCGGCGAATTTTTTCAGAGACTCACTTTTTAAAAAAGGATGATCGCCGTAAAGCACAATGACCTTATCGGTTTCCTCGCTTAAACGCGGCAGGGCGCAACTGACGGCGTGGCCGGTACCGAGCGGCTTGAACTGGACCACGTATTCCAAGCTATAGTTCTTTAGCTCGCGGCTAATTATATCCCGGTTGTCGGCGGCGACCACGATCAAGGGCCGAGGATCAACTTTAGAATCCACGACCGCGTCCAGAAGATATTTGATCAAGGGCCGATTATGCAAGGGCATGAGCACTTTGGGTAAGACCGAATTCATGCGCTTGCCCTGGCCGGCGGCGAGGATGACGATGCGGGCCATAGGCTTGAGGAATTAGAATTAAACCGGCGGGCTTTAAAGGCGACAAACGAAACAGGCCGGCCTTAACAAACAAGGGAAATCAAGTCTGATTTCCCTTTTATTTTACCATTTTTCCGCCGCTAAAGCAAATCAGAGTCTAAATATAATTAGCTAATATAAGACAAAATTTTAGCCTTAACCGCCTCTATTTTCTCCCGCGCTTCTTCCGGATTGGCAGCTTCGGCGTAAAGTCTGACTATGGGCTCGGTATTGGAACCGCGCACGTGCAGCCAGGCGTCCGGCCAGTCTATTTTCAAGCCGTCCCGGCGCGTTAATTGCGCTTGGCGGTAATCATTTGCTAGAGTATCCAAAAGCGCCGCCAAATCCAGGCCCGGTGTCAGCGCCAATTTGTCCTTGACCATAAAATAGGCGGGAAAATTTTTCTTGAAAAGCGATAATTTCTCCCCGGCTTCGGCCAGAGCGGACAAGAACAGGGCCGTGCCGATCAAGGCGTCGCGGCCGTAATGTAAGGGCGGATAAATGACGCCGCCGTTGCCTTCGCCGCCAATGACGGCTTGCGTTTTTTTCATTTCTTTGACAACGTTGACTTCGCCCACGGCCGCGGACGAATAAGCGGCGCCGCGCTTGGAGCAGACATCCTTCAGGGCGCGCGAGGAAGACAGGTTGGAAGCCGCGGCGAGCGCGAAACGGCCCGGATAAAAGGCGTCAACGAGCGCGAAATTTTTCAAAACGTAATCGGCCGCGGCCACCAGGGTATATTCTTCGCCGAACATGGCGCCGGTTTCGTCAATAAAGGCCAGGCGGTCAACATCCGGATCCACGGCCAGACCGAAATCGGCTTTTTCGCTTCTGACCATTTCCGCCAGAGCGATCAAATTCTTTTCCAAAGGTTCCGGATTATGGGCGAAGTCACCGGTCGGCGCGCAGTTGAGCCGGATGATATTCTCCGCCGGGACGCCCAAAGCGAGCAACAATTCGGGAATAACCACGCCGCCGACCGAATTGATACCGTCCACGACGACCTTGAAACCGGCCTTTTTGATGGCCTCGGTTTTGACCAAGGGCGCTTTGAGGACGGCGGCGATATGCTTCCGGCCATAGTCTTTAGCGGCGCTTATCCGGCCGGAGCGGATGCCGTTTCTCTCCACCAAAGCCGTTTCCTGGCTTTCCGCCAAAACCAGGAGTCTTTGCCCGTCTTCTTCGGATAAAAATTCACCCTCATTATTCAAAAGTTTCAAGGCGTTCCATTCCGCCGGATTATGGGAAGCGCTGATAATGACGCCTCCGGCCGCCTTTTCGCCTCTGACCGCCATTTCCACGGTCGGGGTGGCGGCCAAGCCGAGGTCAAGGCCGTCAAAGCCGGCCGCAGCCGCGGTTTCCAGAATGATATCCCTGAATTTCAAGCCCGAGGGTCGGCTGTCGCGGCCGACGAC
>CAZXZR010000014.1:0-18561 GCA_964645545.1 uncultured Gammaproteobacteria bacterium
CTATTTTATTATTTAAGTCCATAATATAATGGACTTAAAAATTAAAAATAATGAAAAAAAGAGTCTTTTCCTTACCTAAAACTCCGCCGCAAGCGATTAAAGAGACAAATTCCCCTCTCTGGCTCTCGGTTTCGGAAGGGGCGCGACTGGGCGGTGTCCAAGACAAGACTATCAGGCGGGCCATTAAAAATGACCCGGATTTAGTTTATAAAATCGTTAAAAACCGCTACCAAATAGAGTTTAGTTCTCTATTGACATTTTTAAATAAAAATACTAAATTAAAAAATAAACTGCGTGATTTCGGTTTGGGCCAATACGTTAACGAATGGAAGAAATAGACCGGACGGCCGAAAAAAATAAACTCTTAGCTTCTTTGAAAATAAAATAATGTTTCACCAAAAATGCTGAAAAAATGAAAAAGTTAATTTTCCTTCTGATTTTTGTTTGTCCCCTTTTCCTTTGTTCGGGCTGTACTGAATCAAAAGAAAGCTCGGGACAAGCCACGAATCCTAAAACAGCCCCCGCTGAACCTAAAGACAAAGCGGCGACGGCCAAAATAGAAAAAATCGGCCAAACCTGGCTGGCTTTGAAAAAATTCGATCCCGGCGAAATAGCAAATTGGGATGACAACCGCATGCTTTGGCTGGCCCTAAAAAACTATGATGGTAAAAAAATTGCCACTTGGTTCGGCTATCAAAATGGGCATATAGTGTTTCTTGCCAAAACCGCGAACCTTCATAAACTCCCTTGCCCAACGTGCTATTGGATAGAAGATACCTTAAAGCAAGTAGGCGAAGAAGCCTACTTCGCCGAAATTAAAGACGAGAACGGACATTTTATCGCTTACGCGGCCGATAAGGCCTATGCCAATCCGGGACAAGAATATTGGATTAAATGGATCAGGCTTTACCGCTACAACAAGAGCGGCGGCCCCTTTACTAGTTTCACCAGTCGTACCGAGGGCGAAAAAGTCTTCTATTATAAAGCGGCAAAAAAGATTGCTTTTGAACCCTACCTAAACACCGGCGATCCACAACATGATTACCTGCCCTGGTTAATTGTGATCGTCAGCCTTATTTTCCCGATCGCCGTAGCCTTCGTTCGTCTGGACGCCAAGAAGCCGCTCTCTAAAATTGCAGCTAAAGGAATCGCTTTTCTCGCCGCTTTCATCTTAAGCTCATTCGTGATCAGACACTCAAACTTCAGATTCTTCGGCGTGGTTGCTGAATGGGAACAGTACCGGGAAGGCGGTTTACTGGTCTTGTTTTCTTTTATGTTCGGCGCTATCGCGATGATCTTTCAAATGGCCTTAGGTAAATTGAGCTTGGGGCGTTTTTTTAAGAGGCCGGAATTAAGCATTATTATCGGCTTTACCCTAAGCGCCTGCGTTATGCTCGGCGCCCTGACCAACAGCGTTTTCTTCTGGCTGCCTTTGTCCGCCATGTGCGCGGGTATTATCCTTACCTGGCTCTTATACCTCGGTTGGACTTGGGAAGTTTGGGAAGAAAAACTCTGGAAACGATTTAACCGCTAATAACGGTAAACAAATCAATTGTGAAAGCAAAAACCGCCCGGATTCCTAGGGCGGTTTTCGTGTAAGTCTTAAGAAAACTTTAAACCGGATTAAAGAACGGTATCCTTAACCACTTTGGCTAAGCGAAATTTAACCACAGTCTTGGCCGGAATCTTGATGCTTTCGCCGGTCGCCGGATTGCGACCATCTCTGGCCTGGCGATGGACCTTGACTAGCTTGCCGAAGCCCGGGACGATGCATTCGCCGGCCTTCTTGACTTCTTTGTAAACCACGTCGGCCAGGGTGTCCATGAAAGCGGCCGTCTCTTTCTTGCTCAACTTGGTTTCTTCCGCCAAGGTGGCAATCAACTGCGATTTTGTCATCTTTGACATAATTTTAGCCTGGGACTCATTAATAAAGCGCTCAAAAGAGGTTTTAATAATCAAGTCCTTTTAAAATAATTGTATTTAAATTTCGCAATTATCCCCTGTTTATAGAAGTATTATAGCATAGCCCTAAAAATATGCCAATAAATACAAGGGATTTATTGGCGCGCCCTTTTTTACTGGCGAATGAACTGATGCTGGGAAATCCTATCCAAATGCCAGGCTTCTTTCCAACCGCAGTCGCCCAAGCCAACGTCCCAGACTTCAGCCCCCAAAGAGAGGGCCTGCTCTAAGGTAATTTTATTTAAATATTTGCCTAAACTCGGAATAGTTTTGGAATCGGCACCGCTAATAAGATAAAAGTAAATTTTGTTGAAAAGCACGGCCAAAGCCACGGCGGCCAGCCGGCCCTTGACTTCCAGGCTCACCAATTGCCAGTTAAAGGGCAGTCTAATTAAATCGCTCCAGGCTTGCTGATCTTCTTTGCTTTGTAAATAAGAATCGGAAAAATTAATAACGTTCAATTTAAAGAGTTTTTTTAAGTCCGGCCAGCGATTATAGATAATTTTTAAGCCCCCTGCTTCCAAGCGCTTAAATTCGGAACGCCAATTATGCTGTTTCTTCGTGGACAAGCGGCGGCGCGCGTAATCATTAAAAGTCCTTAAACCATTTAAAGGTAAAACGTATTTATAATCCTCTAGAGGCAAAGCGCGCGTAAACGTGTCTTCACCGGAAATATCGTAAATTATGACGGGTTTGGGCAAGCGCCGGTAAAGCCGCGGGATAATTCTCTCGTAGCCGGGACGGAGAAAAAGGCGATTTTCTTCGCAGGGATCTTCGGCGAAAAATTCCAGCCAGCCGCTCTTGTGCCGCTCTAAGGGCAGGAGGGCGACCGGCTTCTCTTCCCCGTCCCGTTTCTCATAAGCGGCATAAAAATTCAAAGGATAGGGAAAGTATTTATAAAAGCAGTAACGAAAATCCCACTCGTCAAAAATCGTCTTTCCCGGGCTTAAGAGCCGCCAGAGCGCTTCCGCGGTCGCCAAATCCTTAATTTCCTTGATGATAATCATAAATGCTCCTTTTTAAAGGTCGCGGTCAGACCACGTTAGGTTGTAAATGATAATAAGGCGGATTGTCCTTATAGCGCTTTATCGCCAAGCGGATAATCTCCTCTAAAAAATCGCCGTAATCAAGCCCGATCATCTGGGCCGACTCGGCGAAAAAGCCGCCGTTGTCCAGAGAGGGGTTGGGATTAAGCTCCAAAACGTAGGGATTATTGTTCTTGTCCACCCTAATTTCCACCCGGCCGTAATCGTGGCAGTCTAAAATGTTATAGGTATCCAGGGCGATTTCTCCTAATAAGGTTTCCAATTTCTTGCCGATGTTTTTCGGCGGCCTCTGGACGACGATTTTTTTATAGACCGAGTCTTCCGTGTATTTGGCCGCGAAGGGATAAATGTGCCAGACGCCTTCCGGCAGGTCGTCAAAAATGGAGCGCGACAAAGGCAGGACGCGCAAATCGTCTTCCTCGGTGCCGATAATGGGGACGTCGTATTCGTCGCCCTCAATATATTCTTCAATTAAGGCCGGCCGGCCGACTTCTTTGATGACCTTTTCCAGTTGCCTATTCAATTCTTCGCGATTTTTAACCACGGAGTCGTTAGTGATGCCGATGGAATTGTCGGTATTGGCCGGTTTAATTATTAAAGGATAGGATAAGTCTTCGCGGATGTCGTCTTCCAAAGAATAGACGTAATCCCATTCCGGCGTCGGTATCTTATGGTAGCTCAAGAGCTTCTTTACCCGGATCTTATCAATACACAGACCGAGAGTGAAAGGATTGGAACCGGTATAGGGAGTCTGCAGGGTGTCAAAAATGGCGGCGGCGTGCGGTTCTAAAAGGCTGGAATTGTTTATCCGTTCGCAGACGTTGAAAACCAAATCCACGTCGCTGTTCTTTAAATCGCTAAAGGCTTTGGGCAAATCGTTAAAATCAAAAAAGCTGACGCGGTAGCCGCGTTCGGCCAGGGTCTTTTCTATGTCCTTGCCAATAACCGTCAAATCCTTTTCCACGATGGTTTCCTGGTCGTCGTTAGCTTCTTCGTAAAAATTGCAGGCGATGCCAATATGGAGATTACGCTGGCCGGAAATGGCCATACGCCGAATTTTTTCAATCTTGCTCCGGCGCTTTAAAATTTCTACGTTCAGAGCGGAGACCGAGAAGGGATTCTTGCGCGTGGTTTTACCGATGGAAGAAGCTGGATGGAATTTGGCCACGTCGTAATTTATGGCCGCTTCCGCTTCGCGCAAATTATCTTGGGCATCCAAAGGATTTTGGCCGGAAACTAAAATCCAACCCAGGTATTCATAGCCTTCCGGCGGCGACAAGACGGAATCGCCGATTTTCTTTTCAAATTGGAATTCCTTAACGAAGGGCCGGCGGCGCAGGTCCTCGGCGATCTCCACGTTGACCAGAATGCCGGAGTGGTCGGAAGAGAAAGTCTTGGCGGCTAAATACTCAAAAGGGCCATTGGCAAATTCAAATTTAGGGATATACAGGCCACAGGCGATTTTTAACGTATTTTCCAATAAATCCACGCGCCAGGCGGCCTTAACGCTCGGATAAACCTCATCCCCGCCCAAGCGCAGGTTAATTTCCAGAGGTACGGGTCCTTTAACCGTGGATTTGGCCTCAAAATGGACGCAACCGTTCAAAATGCCCAGTTTTTCCAGAGTTTCGTCGGCAATAGCCAAAAGCTCGGCCTGATTCTTCGGCGGCAAATTGGAAGGCGTCATCCGCGTCGTTTCAATGAAGAAGGGCTCCTTGGTCTTGCCGTTATCGGAGAGAGCGCAGAATTTCATCTTCCCGTTCTGGACCAGGATGTCCAAATCCACTTCGTCGCCGTCAATATATTCTTCCACGAAAATTTCCAGGCCGTCGTTTAAAGCCGATTCCACTTTGGGAGAAATTTTCTTTTTCAAGTAGGTAAAACTTTCGCGCAACTCTTCTTCGTCGTCAACCTTGACCACGAAGGCACTGGCGGCGCCATAAGCCGGTTTAACCACTAAAGGGAAAGAAAAATTCTTCAAGACCTCTTCCAGGTCTTTGCTGTTTTTCAGCGACTGGCATTTGACCGTAGGCAAATTATGAGCGGCGCAAAACTCACGGAAGAGGTATTTGTTGCGGACGCGGTTGGCGACTTTATACGGGGTGCCGATGAGCTTGTACTTGTCCGTGATTTTAGCCGTCAATAAAACGTCGTCTTCTAAAAAGGTAAAGGCGCCGTCCAAATGAACGTTCGGATTGTCTTTTAAAAATTTATCCACGACCGCCAAAGACTCAATGTAATTGGCGGTGTCGGCCGTCAGGCAATAATCAACAAAAGGCTGGAAAGAATTGGCTTCCCGGCTTAAAACAATCACTTTCACCCCTAAACTCTTGGCCTTTCTGATGAAAAACTTTTTGGAATGGAGAGGGTCATTAGCGCCAGAGCTGTTGACGATTAAAATCATCTTGCCGGCCAAGGAATTAGAAACGCTCTCGGAGTTGCTGTTACCATTCATAAATAATAGATCGGCCGGCGGATAGGCCGCCGGCTTAAGTCCTGTTTGTTTATCTAACGTTATAATTAACGCCGATCTCAATAATCACTTCTTCTAAGCCGGACGGGGTTGAAGGCGAGGCCACGGCCCCGCCGCCGACGCCGCCCTTGGCGCTGTAATCATAGCTCAACACGGGGGAAATGAAATTTTCGTACCAGCCGACGATATCATGCAATTTGACGCCGGCGGCTTTGGCCAAGTCAACGCTCTTGGCCCGGGCGTCAAGAATGGCCAAGACGCGAGCCTGCTGTTTCAAATCGTTCATGTTGGAAGCGTCAAAAGACAAATTGCTTATCTGATTGGCGCCGGCTTGGCTGACGGTGGCAATGACTCGGCTCAATTTCCCCGGATCCTGATCGTAACCGGTCACTTTGACGGCCACCTGCTCGTTAGCGCTGTAGCCAGTCACCGTGTTGACGTTATTGAGATAGTCATACTGCGGCGACAAGGAATAATTCTGCGTTTGAATATCATCATCACTAACGCCTACGGCCTTCACGGCTTTAAGAATGCCGTCCACCTTGGCGTTTAATTGATTTAAAGCCGCGTCCGGTTTGGCGACCTTGTCAATTTGCACGCCCAAAGTCACCCAGGCGATGTCCGGCTGATAAGTGACTTTTCCTTGGCCGACCACGGTCACCTGCCGATATTGCTGGCTGACCAAACGGTCGCGTAACAAGGAAACAACCACGACACCAATTACCAAAACGATGGCGATCAGGGTAATGACGGCCTTGGGACTCTGCCAAGACCAGGAACGATGATTTTCTTCGTTCATAAATTTTTTAAATTAACTATAAGTTATAAAAATTGCTTGAAAGTTTCGCGATTATCTTATTATAGCATTTTTTAAAAAAACCACAATAAAAATCAGGTAAAGCTAAAAGTTTTTTCTTACTAACGCGCTTACTCACTTCCCTTAGCATCCAAAGGATAGAAAAAAAACCGACTTAAAAAACCTGGGCTTGAAAAACGCTTAACTCCGCCTCGCCGGATTTATAGCAATCACTTGGCAAGCCGGCCTTTTGCGCGCAGAGCTGGCTTAGAAATTCCTCCAAGCTCCAGCCGGTTTCCGTGGCCACTTGCGGCAGGAAAACGCCGCTGCGCCCGCCTTTTTTAACAATAACGCCGTCACGGCCCAGTTTTATCTCGCGCCAATCGCTAATGACTTTCGGCGGCGACAAAACACTGACCTCATAGCTAAGCTGGGCTAGTTCCGCTACGCTAACCGGCAAAAAACGGCCGTCCTCGGTGGCCGCGGCCATAGCCATATCGCGCACCACTTGCCATAAAGCTTCGTCGGCTATAATTTGGCCAATACAGCCGCGCAAATCCCCGTTTTTCGTCAAAGTCACGAAGGCGCCCTGGATTTGCTTCAAGCGCGGATCGCTGACTTGAAAATCAGGAATGCTTCCGTCCTTAACGTAAGTTTCCACGCTTTGCTTGGCGATAGCCAGAAGCGCGGCCTGTTGTTTCGCGTTTAAAGGCGCTTCGGCGGCTTGGGAAATCTCGCTCAACGAGGCCCCGACCGGCGAGGCTTCGCTGCCTAAAAACAAAACCGCGCCGTAGCCGACCACCGCGTTTTTGTCGCCGAAAACCGTGTCCCCGCTGTTTTTATAGTCCGCTACTACCGGCGTCAAATTTAGTTTATCCGCCAAAACCAAAGTGGTTTTAACCCCGTCCAAGCCGCACAAAATCGTGTCTTCGCCCGCTTCCTGATTAAGCGCTTCCTCGGCGTAAGCGCTCAAAGCGGCCAAATCTTTGTTTTCAATCAAGCTTAAAGTTTCCCGATCAATTTTATTAGCCAGAGCGTAAGGCGGATAATGCGACATGTCGCTGGAAACCACAACGAGATCACCGGCTTTCAGTTCTTTCGCCAAAACTTCAGCCAAAGTTTCATAATCATCACCACCGGAGTTGCCAAACAAAAGCGGGATGATTTTAAAGTTATGGCCAAAAACAGTCTCCAAAAAAGGCAGCTGCACTTCCAAGCCGTGTTCGTCGGCATGGACGGCGCGATTGACTTGAATTAAAGATGAGGCCTTAATTAGAGCCGCCGCCTCGGCTTTGTCCACTTTTAAATCCCCAAAGGGCCCCTGCCAAATATCGCTGTCGTCAACGGCGACGCCGGGAAAGTAATGATGATGGGAATTGCCTAAGAGAAAAACGCGCTTGATTTTTTCTCCGGCCAAAGCTTTATAAGCAACAGCCGCGACGGCGGCGCTGTAATCATAGCCGGCGTGCGGCACCATGATTATTTTTACTTCGCCCTTGGCAGAAACAGCCGGGGCCGAAGCCAAATAATTTTTGACCTCTCCTTCCAGCTCTTTAGTGTCGGCCGGATAAAATTGGCCGCTAAATGCCAATGGTCGGACGGTCGTTTTTTTAACTTGCCGCATATATTTAAAATTAAAAATTAAAGCAAAAATCAGGGTGAAAACCAGAGCCGCGAAAATTAAAACAAGCGCCGGAATAAGATTTCCCTTTTTCCTTTTAATAAGCATAAACTCTTAATAATTATAGCATAAAAACCGGAAAAAAACCGCTCCGCCGGTTTTTCAAAGGCTCTTTTTGTGCTATGATGAAAGGAGGAAATTTAATTATTTTTCACCGCAACAATTTTTTTAAATATATGCCCGCTAAAAAACCGGAAAAAGAGGCTCTTTATTATCGCCCTTTAGCTGACGGCGTTGTTCGCTGTGAACTTTGTCCTAATGTTTGCTTAATCGCTCCGGGCGTCAAAGGCGCCTGTCATGCTCGCCAAAATAAAAACGGCCGCCTCTATTCCTTAACCTACGGCCGGCCCGTGGCCATAAACATTGATCCCATTGAAAAAAAGCCGCTTTTCCATTTCTTGCCCGGCGCGGCCGTCTTTTCTTTGGGCACGGCCGGCTGTAATTTTCACTGCCGCCATTGCCAGAACTGGGAGATCAGTCAAATTGACCCCGAACAAATTCCGACGTCCTACCAAAGCCCGGAAGAAATCGTGGCCGTGGCCAAAAAAGCAAAAACAAAAATAATCGCCTTTACCTATACCGAACCAACCGTGTTCTATGAATACATGTTAGACATTGCCCGCTTGGCGAAAAAGTCCGGTTTCAAAAACATTATCGTTTCCAACGGCTATATCAACCCCCTGCCTTTTAAAAAACTTCTCCCCTACATTGACGGCGCCAATATTGACCTCAAGGGTTTCACGGAGGATTTTTACCGGCGTTTGACCCAAGGCCGGCTGGCACCCGTTCTCAATAACCTGAAAATCATCCGCAAAACTGGCGTCCATTTAGAAATCACCTATTTGATAATTCCCGGCGAAAACGATAATGATAAGGAAATAAGTAAAATGGCGTCTTGGCTCAAAGACAATTTGGGTCAGGACACCATTTTACATTTCTCCCGTTTTTATCCGAGCTATAAAATGCTTGACCACGAAATTACGCCTAAAGCTACCATAACGCGCGCTCGCGAGCTGGCTTTAAAAGCCGGCCTGAAATACGTTTATACCGGTAACCTAGACGACGAAATCGGCCAGAATACCTATTTTAAAGACGGCGCCGTTGCCATTCGCCGCGACGGCTTTAGTGTTTTAGAAAATAATCTCGGCGGCGGCCGGCACCAAACTCAAAAATGCCGGACCGAAACTATTCCCGGAGTTTGGAAATAATAAAAACGGCTATTAAAAGCCGTTTTTATATTAACATTAGTTAAAATATTATCATTTTCCGAACGCCAAAACTTCCCTGTTTTACCAGCCGCCCGAAGAGCCGCCGCCGCCCGAAGAGCCGCCGCCAAAGCCGCCAAAACCACCGCCGCCGCCGCCGCGTCCACCCAGGCCGCCGCCGCCCAAAAACCAGAAACCGCCGCGCCTGCCTTTAGGTCGTGGTTTGGGCGGCGGCAAGACGCGTGAGACTAAATAATCAAAGAATAAACCGAGGGCGGCGACAAGCAAAGGCAAGATGATGAAATAGTAAAAAGCGCGGAAAAACATGGCGGCCAACAAAAGTCCGGCCCCTAAACCGAAAACTCCGCCCTGCCACCAGCTCCGGCTCTTGGCTAAATAGCGGCGTAAAAACGACAAAAGATAAAAAAAGATAATTATTCCCCAAAGCACGGCTTCGGGATTAACACTAGTAAGGAAAGAGGCAACTTTTGGCGCCGGCAAAGGCTCGTATTCGCCCCGAGTGGCGGCGATAATCTGATCCGCGCCTTGGTTGAGACCGCCGTAATAATCCCCACTCTGGAAAGCCGGGCGCAGGACTTGAGTGATGATTTGGTAGCATGTGGCGTCGGGTAAGGCGCCTTCCAAACCGTAGCCGACTTCTAGCCGCATCTGCCGGTCGTTGAACGCGACCAGAAGCAAGACGCCGTTGTCTCTTTGCGCCTGGCCGATTTTCCAGTCCGCGAATAATTTGACGGCGAAATTTTCAATCGTGTCGCCTTCCAGGCTGCTGATGGTGGCGATAACGATTTGATTGCTGCTTTCCTGGTTGAATTGAGCCAGTTTGTTTTCCAAAGCATCGGCTTGTTCTTCGCTCAAAATGCCGGCGAAATCATTAACAAAACCCGTCGGCGAACCCGGATTATAATAAGCCCGGGCCGAAAAGCCGACTAAAAAGAAAAAACAAATTAATATCGTTAAGAGTAATGAGCCTTTGCGCATGAAATTTTTCTAATTTTTTAAGCTTGGCCCTGATAAACCGCGTTCCCTCATTCCCGCCGGTTCTCTCTTGCTCTACTGATTAACTTGCAAGTTGACGCTGGGCACGGTCTCGGCCGCGGCCGGCGTGGCTTCAAAATAGGTTTTTTCGGAAAAGCGAAACCGGCCGGCGATAATTTGGGTCGGAAAACGCTTGATCATAACGTTAAAACTGCGCACCGCTTCGTTATAGCGGCTCCGCTCCACGCTGATCCGGTTTTCCGTGCCTTCCAATTGCGCCATCAGGGTCTGCACGTTTTCAGCCGATTTCAATTCCGGATAATTTTCCACGATCGCCAACAAACGGCCCAGGGTCGTTTCCACTTCATTGGCGGCCGCCACTTGGTCGTTTAAAGCCGTGGCGCCGCTGTAATGCGCCCGAGCTTCAGCTAAATTGTTGAAAACCGTCTGTTCTTGCGCCATAATTCCCTTCACCGATTCCACCAAATTAGGAATGAGGTCAAAACGGCGCTGGTATTGCACCTGCACCTGCGCCCATTGCTTGGAAATGGCTTCGTTAGCCGTCACCAGGCGGTTATAGGTCGCCCAAAACCAAAGGCCGACGATGACCACCAGGATAATGATAATAATCCACCAAATTTTTTTCATAGGTTTTAAATTATTAATTTTTTCGCTTAAGAATTTTTAAAAGCGTTTTTATTATAACAAAATAAGCCTAAAAACTCAACAAAAAATCCCCGGTCTTAAAAAGTCCGGGGAATGATAAGGTAATGTCGGCCGCCAGTTAAGGGCCAGGAATTTAAGGGGTAAAAATGAGCCTCCAAACCACCCGCGATCTGCCGCACTTCCACGAAAACGTATTCGCTTTCGCTTTTAGTTAAAAAGAGCGGCCAAGGCTCGTCCTTTTTGAGCCAAAGCGGAAATTGATAACAGAATTTTATAATCTGTCCCTGATTTAACCAAAAGCTTTCCGGATCAGAAACAACTAATCGCTTCAAGTCGCTATCCGACAAATCGTAAACCCCGATTTTCTTTGCGCTCCGATAAAAACTCGGCCGATTGATATCCCAACTGCCATAACCGTCAGCGTAGTAGACGCAGACTTTAAAAAGATGGCCGGCGTCAGCGATGGTCATTTGGCCGTTAGCGGCTTCAATAGATAAACTATCACTGCCAGGCAGGGCTTCTAAAAGCAATCGCGATGATATTAACAGAGGTTCAATTTTTTTGGCGGTTTGACTAAAGGCGGCACTGAAAAAGAAAGCCGCCGCCACTGTTAAAAGAAAGAAACAACTTTTCTTTTTCATTTTTCTCTATTATTTTTAAAGGTCAATACATTTGGCATTATTTAACTAATGTTTACTATATTATTTAGCAAACAATCCTATCATACAAATTTAAATTTGTCAAACAAATTAAGTACGAATATCAATGGAGTTTTTACTGTAGGGTTTTTTAAAGGCTAAATAATAGAAATAATTTAAACTGTAGCGCCGGGCCATTTTGAAAAAACCTTCGCTCTTCAGACGCCGCGCCGAACTGTACATCGGCAATTTAAAAGAAAAAAGAATGCGCCCGACTTTATTGGCGCGCGTGGCGATATCAGTGTCCTCGGCGTAAAAATCAAGTTTGGTGTTAAAACCGCCGATTTTATCCAAAACGCGCCGCCGCAAAATAAAATTGCCGCCTTGCAGCATCGCCCCCAATTTAAAGGGTTTGGCCAGCCAATTAAAACCGCAACCAAGGCCGTAATAGGCCTTGCCCAAAAAATTAATGAAATTGGCGGCGTCATAATAAATATAGGGGCCGCTTAAACCGACTAATTTGGGGTAACGTTTGAAATAATAAAAAACTTTAATAATCCAATCGGGCGGCATGATCGTGTCCGCATCAACGTTAGCGATTAAACTGGCCGAGCTTTTTAAATAACCGGCTTGACGAGCCTTGGTTATGCCTTTATTCGGCTCGTCCACAACTATAACGCCGGGATAAGACAAGGCTATTTGTTTGGTCTTATCTTTACTGGCGTTATTGACGACAATAACTTCCACCGGCCGGCCGGCGCGCTTTATCGCCGCCATGACCGCGTCCAGACATTGACCTAAATATTTTTCCTCGTTATAGGCGGGGATAACGATGCTTAGTTTCGTATAATTAAGTTAAGCCGACCGCGGGCGCCTATTTCCCTTCCCTTAAGGGCAAAGCGCCTAAAAATCTCTTCCCAGCGATCGGCGATTTTTTGACGGGAAAATTTTCGCACTTGGCGATAAGCGTCTTCGCCTAACTTTTTTAAACGCCGGCGATCAGATAAAAGGGCGGCCGCGGCTTTAGCCAAAGACCGGTAGTCGCCCGGGGCCACTAAGGCGCCGTTACTTTTGTTTATATACTCCGGCAAAGCCCGCGAGCGCACGCCCAAAGCTGGCCGGCCGCAAGCCATGGCTTGCAAAACCGTCATGCCTTGCGTTTCGGAAGTGCTGGCGGTAGTAAAAATTTCGGCGGCGTTAAAAACTTGAGCCAACTCCTTTTGGTTTAAACGCCCTAAAAATTTTACGCTGTCTTTTATGCCTAACTTCGCGGCCAAAGCCGCTAATTTTTGCCAGTCTTTACCGTTACCGGCTAAAACCAAAAGCGCTTGCGGCCGACTTTGTTTAAGCCAAGCCAAGGCGCGAATAAGAACGTCAATGTTCTTTTCTTCGGACAAGCGGCCGGCATAAACCAAGCTTTCTTTCCCTAGTCCAAATTCACGTTTATAAACTTGCCGGCGCCTCGCGCTCACCGGGAAAAAAATTTTGAAATCCAAGGGGTTGGAAATAACGGCATGCGGTCTTTTGAAGCCCTTGACGATCATTTCTTTAAAAACCGACTGCGAAGGAGCACTGACAAAATCGCATTGATTATAATACCAAACGTAATATTTTAAAGCCAAACGTTTGCGGGCGGCGGACAAAAAACCGTCGCTGATAAATTCGGTTATGGCCGTATGATTAGTGCCGATGAGCGGCTTTTTTAAGCGGCGGCTGGCTTTTAAAGCCACCAGACCGGAGCCGAAAGGCAGTTGGCTGTAAAGGATATCGGGTCGGTTTTTTATCACCTCCCGCCATTTTCTCGGCGTGGGAATCAACAGGCGTCCCTGACCGGTCGTGCCGGCTAAAGACAGAGTCGCCAAGCGGAAAATTTTCACGTTCTTTCCTAAATTTAATTCCCACGGTTTAAAACCGACACCGCGATAATTTTTCGGCGCGTAACGGGAAACGTAAAAATCTATTCTGTGTCCGCGCCGAGCCAATTCTTGGCCTAAAAGCTGAATGGAATCGGCGAGACCGCTGATTTCAGGATAGAAAATGTCGGAAAAAATGGCGATGCGCATAACAAAAATAAGGCAACGAGAGTTAAAGACCGCTTAACACAGCTCGCTCTTCCGGCCCAGCCAGGAAAAAATAAAGCGGTAAAGAAAATAAAGGCCGATAAAAATTACTAAAAGGCCGGGCGCGACCCATTGGGCGTATTTAAAGTAAAAATTAATGTTTATTAAACGGCCCAAATAAAAACCGATTAAGATAAAAATCAGGTCGCGGATAAAAGTCACCCAAAAACAAGTAAGCATGAATTTGCCAAAATGCAAGCGTTTGGAGCCGAGAAAAATAAAACCGGGGGTGGGTAAAAAAGGCGTCAATTTAATGGCAATAATCGTCTGGACGGCGTGCGATTTCAAAAATTTTTCTAGTTTCTCTTGACGCTCCGGCTTCAGGCGGAAGGGATGGCCAAACTTTTTAAAAATCGTGAAATGAGCCAAGTAACCGATGAAATAATAAAGGGCATCCGGCACCATATCGCCGACTATGGCCAACAAAAAAACCACTACCGGATTGAAATAGCCCCAGGAAGCGGCAAAAGCGGCCACGGTCGTCACCATCGGCCCTTCAATAAGCATTAAGAGAAAAAGAAACCAATAAACGTGAACGGCATGGGCAATAAGCCAATGAAAAAGGGCGTAAAAAGTGGCTAATCCCATAAATTTTGGCCTTAAAGCAAGCAGAAAACCATTGCCTATACTTTAGCACACTCACGCCAAAAGAACTATATTAAAAAACACCCGTGGCTACGGGTGTTTTTCTTTATTGGCTGCTGATCGCTTGAGCCGTCATCCGCCCATTTTTATCAAGAGCACCGACGGCAATAATGTTTTGACCGGTTTTTAAATTGGCCAGCGGCACCAAGGCGCCGTTAGCGTCGGTGATGACCGTGTTGGCTTGAGTTAAAATCACCAAGGGCTGGTTGCTATTGGTCGTTACGGTTATCTGGTTGCCGTTTACACTGGCGATGGTGCCGAAAATCTGGGCCAGATTAATGGCCGTCTGACCGTTGGTCTGGCTATAGAATTGCCACATCATCGGTGTGGCTACACCCCGGGTTTGTATTCCCCGCTGATTAAAGCCATAACCGCTTAAAGAGTAGCGCGGGCCGTAAGCGGCCGGACTACGATGATAAGCGCCTAAGCCAATGGCCACGCCGATCATCAAGATAACGCCAATTAAAACCAGGCCGAAAATGACCTTAAGGACATAAAAGCCCCAATGACGCCCCTGACAAAGCCACCAATGGTGATGCCAATAACGATGCCAGCGCGGCCGCTCATAATCGCCTCGATGCTCTTCCCAGGATATTTTTTCTGGGCTTTTTTCCGGAGACTTCGCCTCCGATTCATTCATTGTGTTTTCCATATGGTTGTAAATTAATTTTTAATTCGTTGAGAATTTTATATATAAAATTCTCTCTTTTAAAGTTTGGCTGCCTTATTCGTAGCGCAAAGCGTCTATCGGGTTTAAGCGCGCCGCCCGCCGAGCCGGGTAATAACCGAAAATAATGCCAATGGCGGCCGACACGCCGCAAGCCAAGAGAATGGAACCGAGCGTGATCCTACTCGTTACCCCAAAAAGTTTAGACACTAAAAGCGACAAAAGCCAGCCCAAAATGATGCCGAAAATACCGCCCAACAGGGTCAAGGTGGCCGACTCGGTCAAAAATTGGCGGCTAATGTCGCGCTTGCGCGCGCCAATGGCCTTGCGCAAACCGATTTCCCGCGTCCTTTCCGTGACCACGGTCAGCATCATGTTCATAATGCCGATGCCGCCGACTAATAGGGAGATGCCGGCAATGGCGCCCAATAAAATGGTGAAAGTGCCGGTGATGGAAGAAGCGGTGGCGGCGATGTCGGCTTGGTTCAAGACGCTGAAATCGGCCGCGTTCGGGTCTTTGATTTTGTGCTGAAGCAAAAAGGCGCTGGTCACGTCCGCCTGGACCTGCGTTAAAACTTTCTGGCTAGTGGCGGCAATGTCAATGGTGGACAAATACTGATTGCCGATTAAAAATCTTTGCGCCGTGGAAATGGGAATATAGATCATATCGTCCTGACTGCCAAAACCGGAGCCGCCCTTGGATTGGGTAGCGCCGATAACCGTGAAATCAACTTGGTTGATGCGTATGGTCTTGCCTAAGGGATCAACGCCTTCGCCGAAAAGATCGGTAACGGTCGTTGGTCCTAAAACCGCCACTTTGGCGTATTGATCCACGTTCGTTTGCGAAAAGAAACTCCCCTCGGCGATAATGACGTTCCTAATGGCCGGATAAGCCGGGGTCGTACCGATTACCTGGGTATTGGTGTTAAGATTTTTTTGCGTTACCTGAAAACGGCGTGAGGCTTCAGGGGCGACGGCGACAATATCGTTTAAAGACTGAATAGCGCTAACGTCAGACATGGTTAAAGATTGGGCGCTGCCGCGGCCGGAGCTGACTTGGCTACCGATGCCGCGCTCGGCCCCGGGATAAACAATTAATAAATTGGAGCCGATGGCTTGAATACTGCTTTCAATTGAACCTTGAGCGCCTTGGCCGATAGAAACCATGGCGATAACCGAACCGATGCCAATGACAATACCTAAAATCGTTAACGCCGTCCGGGACTTGTTGGCCATAATGGCCGTGTAGGTTTCTTTTAATAAATCACTTAAGCGCATAAATTAAGGCTTATTTTTCTGATCGGACACGATTTCGCCGTCGCGCAAAGAAATAACGCGGTCGGCGTAACGGGCAAGGTCGTGATCATGGGTAATGAGAATAATCGTCCGTTTTTCTTCCTTATTCAAAACTTTGAAAGTTTCCAAAACTTTTTGCCCCGTCTTGGTATCTAAGTTGCCGGTCGGCTCGTCGGCTAAAAGCAAGGAGGGATTATTAACTAGAGCGCGGGCAATAGCCACTCTTTGCATCTCGCCGCCGGAAAGCTGGTTTGACAAATGCTCCCAGCGATCTTCGGGCATAGCCACCGCCTGAAGAGCGGCTTTAGCGAGCGTTTCCCTTTCCCCTAAAGGCACGGCGGCGTAAACCAAAGGCAACATGACATTCCGCAACACGGAAGTGCGTGACAATAAATTAAAAGATTGGAAAACGAAACCGATGCGCGTCCGGCGGATAAAAGCCAAATCGTCATCGTCCAAATCATCCATTTCCTGATCATCTAACCAATAGCGGCCGCTGGTGGGGGAATCCAAGGCCCCTAAAATGTTCATTAAAGTGGATTTGCCGGAACCGGAAGGACCGGTAATGGCGACGAATTCGCCTTCGGCAATGATAAAAGAAATGTTTTTTAAAACCTGGCTCTCTTGTTCGCCGATAAAATATGATTTACTTATTTTCTCGCACTTGATCATAACTTTAAAAGCCGGCTTGAAAATCAAGCTTAGCGGCCGGTGGAAGAAGCGCCGCCGGCGCCGCCCGTTGTCGTTCGGAAATTATCGCCGCCGGCGCCGCCTAAACCGGGCAAGCGGAAATTGGCGCCACTACTGGCGTTTGTCGTTGTCGTCTGGCCGCTGACTATTTGCAAAACAATACTCTCGCCTTCCGTCAAACCAGACGTAATTTCCGTCATGGTATCGTTACTATCGCCGATAGTGACATTAATTCGTTGCGGCGTGTCGGCAGACGTGACTAAACGGCTATTTGGCACTGATGTATAGTTATTTAAAACTTCCACATAATTTAAGGATCCAACTGATTTCACCGCTTGACTGGGCGCTAAAAGCACGTCCGGTTTGACCTCGGTTGTGACTACGGCCGAGACCGTCATCCCGGGCAAAACGTCGTTTTCCGGATTGTCAAAAGAAATTTTGACTTCATAATTAACCACCCCTTGCGTGCTGACGCCCACGCCGCTTACTTCGGAAACCTTGCCGTTCATAGTCCGATCGGGCAAAGCGTCAAACGTCAAAACCGCATCCTGACCGACTTTTAATTTCGCCGTGTCCACCTCGTTAAACTGGATAACGGCGATTTTTTGCGGCGTGACTATCGTCGCTAAAGCCGTGGACGGATCAGCGGTCAAACCGACAGTGGCATTTAACTGGGCAACTTGGCCGTCTATGGGCGAAGTGATGATGTTTTTATCATAAGCCGTTTGCGCGGACTGCAGTTGCGCCTGGGCGGAAATTAACTGCGCCTTGGCTTGCTGCAGGCTCTGCTCGGTGGCCGGGGCCGTAGTTTTGGCGTATTGCGTCTGGGCGTTGGTTAAGGATTGCTGGGCGCTGGTTACTTTGTTCTCGGCGGCCGTAATTTGCTGGTCGCCGGACAATTGGGCGTTGGTTAAGGTATTTCTGGCCGTGGTAATGGCGTCGGTTAAACTCTGCCAGGTCGTCTGTACCGAAGAAATATTATTGGTCATGCCGCTAATTTGCGCACTGGCCGAACTCTTAAAGGAGTCTAAATTGCTTTGCGTCAAAGTGGAACTGGTGGTCGTCTCTTGCATTAAATAAAAAGCGTCGTTGGCGGCGCTTAAAACGGCATTAAGCAAATTTAAAGTGTCAGAAACGCTTTGGTTTAAATTGGCGTCCGTTCTCAAGAGTTTGGCCGCGGCCAAACTGCTTTTGGCCGGACTGATATAGGTTAAAGCCACCTGATAAGCCGTCTGGGTAGCGGGTAAAGCCGTGGCGTCCAAAACGCCGAGAGTATTTTTCGCCCCTTGATCGTTGAGAATTTTATTGATGACGTCTAAAGCGTTCTGGGCGGCGTTTAAAGCGCTTTCATTGGTTAAAACCACCTGACTGCGTTTATTATTAACGGCTAAAGGCGAAGTGTCCAAAAGGTCGTTTAGGTCCTCTTGCGCCTGGGCGATATCAGCGGCGACGCTGTCTTTGGTTTGGGCCAAATCGTTTTGCGCCGAGGCCAAAGCGGTTTGCGCTTGATCTACGCTCAATTGGCTCAATTTGACGTCGGTGGCGTCGGCGCCGGCCGCTACTTCGTTATAATTCGCTTGCGCGCCCAATAAACTGGCTTGAGCCTGTTTCAAATTCAAAATATTGGTGGTTTCGTCCAAAGTCGCCAATTTCTGGCCGGCCTTGACTTTGTCGCCGACT
>CAZXZR010000015.1:0-17232 GCA_964645545.1 uncultured Gammaproteobacteria bacterium
TAAATCAACTTTTTAACGGTCTTAAAATTGTTTGACAAACTGGACCATCATACTTAAAAATGGCACCTAAACAATTTTATCTACTAGCCGCTAAAGGTTGATGATGTGGAAAAAGTGTCCGAAGAAATGGGTACCTGCCAGAGGTATTTTGTTTTCTTTAATTTTAAAATTTTTTGTTTCTTTATACATATATTTCAGCTCTCTCATAAATTTTATATTTATAGCCCCAAATCCTCCTTCACCTTGCGCAATAATTCCTCGCCCCGTTTCGGGTCGCTTTGGTCGCGCAAAAACCAAAAGACGACCGTGCGCATGGCCGTCCACTGATAATAAAGGTCCACGCGCCGTTTCAGGTCGGCGTCCATTTCCAGGCCCGCCGACCGGAGATAGCTGGCCAAAAAGAGCTCTTTGAGCCTGGCGGCCGTTTCGCTCTTCTCGCCCGACCCGCCAAGCTTGTAATCCAGCTGCTGGCAGAAGGCGCCCAGATCGCGGGCGAAATCGCCGCGGCAGAGGTCAGTAAAGTCAATCAAGCCGATTTTGTCCGGACCGGTCTTGATGATGTTCCCCGGATGAGCGTCGCCGTGGATTAAACATAATGAAGGCGAGGCGGCCAAAAATTTTTCTTCCGCGTCTATGAAACGGCGGTAAATCTTTTTAAAATCTTCATCGTAGCGATTATGGTAACGCGCGGCCATTTCTTTGAAAATAAATTCCACGCCGGGAATGACCGTCTTGAGGCGGGCGTTCTGCGGATTGAAATCGGCGGCCGGCACCGGCAAGCGGTGCAGGCGGGCGAAAAGCCCGGCGGCGGCCCCGATGATTTCCGCGACCGTCGCCTCATCCTTAATCTTTATATAGTGCAATAAATTCTCGCCGACCAAACCTTGGTAAAAAGTGCCGCGGAATTCGGGCGAGTAAAAGAGGGGCCGGGGCAAATCGATTCCGGCCGTGGGAAAATCCCGCGCCCACAGATACTTCAGGGCCAGGAAAATGTTTTCCCGCGGCTCCTCGCTGTGGGCCGAGCAGACGACGGGAATCGTTTCTTCCCGCCCGCCGGGGGCGGCGAAAATAACGTCAAAGCCGATGACGACGTGGTAAGTCGTCTCCCAGACCTGTTTCTTATAAGGTTTTATAACCACGCTTTTGACGGCGCTGAAGGCGGGATAAAGGGGCGGGAGTTCGCGCTGGAAAAAATCCAGGACGAAAGCCGCGTCAAAAAGCGGCAGGATCTTATTCATAATTTTTCAACCAATGGCGGCGCCAATGCGCCTGCCAAATCAGCCTTTTCAGCCGCCAATAATAATTTTCGGCGGCCAACTTGTCGCGCCGGCTGTTTCGGCCGCTGAAGGAGCGCACCGAGCGGATCAAATCCTCCAGGCCGCGCTCAATGTCATCCGGACTCCAGGCGTAAGGCCCATAGACCTTGGAAAAATCCCGCCCGCTCGCCCACCAAAAAGTGCAGCTGGCCAGGCCGCGGACCAGATGCCAGCGATGCCAAGAATAATTCTTGTCTTTTTTGAACTTTTCCCCCATGGCCAAAGCCAGACGGGCCAAGCGCCAAAGGTAAACTTGGATGGCGTTGCTTTTGTCTTCCCACAAACGGAAGGGCCGACCGCTTTTGACTTCCGCCGGCGTGGACTCCCAGGAAGAGGGTGTCAATTCCACGGTCAGGGCCGGCCGGACAGCTCCCCGGGCCAGGAAATCGGACAAGGTGGCCGTAGCTAAAGCTTTGATTTTGACGATCTTTTCCAATGCCGCGGTCGGATCCTCATGACGCAGGCCGTAAAGCTCGGCGTCGGTGGCGGTAAGGAAGGGCCCGCTTTCCGCTTCGCTCCGTTTAGTGCCGGCGGCCGGCGCCGCCGCTCCCGCCCGGCTCGCGCCACTTAAAGCGCCCTTCTCCCGGGCGCCTAAATCCTGGAAAAGCGGCCATAATTTGTCGGGCGGATAGGCGGCCGAAAGTTCGCGGTTACGGAAAACGATTTTCAAGCCGCTAGCCGCGTCCGTATAAAGACGGCTGAAATTTGGCCGGGGACCGCGGCCGCCGGCAAAAGCAATCTCGTCGACGATGAGCCAGCGGTAACCCAAGTCTTTAACGATCTTGGCCACGGCCGGCGTATAGGCCATCTCAGGCAGAAAAAAGCCGCGGCGGCGGAAATGACGGCCGAAAACGTCCGTTAAGATCTTCTCGTTTTCTTTTACCTGCCGGCTGACTTCCGCGGCCGGCAAAAGCGGCAAGAGGCCGTGGTAAGCGGCCGACCCGGTCAATTCCACTTGTCCGCGGGCCGCCAGTCTCTTCAGGCGCTCGCCAAAGGCCGTTTCATTTTCCTCTTTGAGCCTGGCCAGGAGGCAGCCGGAAACGTTAACGGTGAACCGCAAATTAGGATGTTCCTCCAAAAGCATGACCAAGCGCCAATAACTCTTGTCCAAGGCTTTTTTAAGGTGCGTAAAACCGGCGTTGGCCGGCTGGTAGAAATGTAAAAAATTTAACCAGAGCATATTAAATCTTTAAGACCCGGCGATATAATTCCAGATATTTCTTGGCCGGAATTTCCCAGCTGTTAGATTTTTTCAAGGCCCGCCTAACCAGGCCGCGCCAGACATTTTTGTGGCGGTAATTTTCCAGGGCGCGGACGATGGTGGCGTAAAACAGGGCTTCGTCCTCGCTTTTGAAAGTAAAGCCGGTGCCGCGGCCGCTGGCCGGGTCGAAATCTTCCACCGTGTCGTAAAGGCCGCCGATCTCCCGGACTATCGGGATACAGCCGTAGCGCATGGCAATCAATTGGTTAAGGCCGCAAGGCTCATGGACGGAAGGCAGGAGAAAAAAATCGCAGCCGGCGTAAAGCAGGGTCTCCTCGGCCGGCTGGAAGGGCAGCCAGACGACCCGACGGGGGAATTTCTTCGCCCAGACCTTGATCGGCTTGATGTATTCCCGGCTGCCGTCGCCCATGAAAACCAGCTGCAGATCCAGTTTCAATAGGGCCGGCATTATTTTTAAAATCAAGGCGAAGCCTTTCTGGAAAGTGACGCGCGAGGTCGTGCACAAAATCGGCGTGGCCTCGTCCGCCTCCAAGCCGAGCTTCTTTTGCAAATAAATCTTGTTGGCTTCTTTGGCGGCCGGCTTGGCCGGCGAGTAGCGCTTGTAAAGGGTCTTGTCCTTGGCCGGATTGTAGGTGTTATAGTCGATGCCGTTGATGATGCCGAAAAGGCGGTCGGCGCGATTTCTCAGAATCCTTTGCAGGTCCTGGCCGAATTTCTTGGTCATGATTTCCTCGCGGTATTGCTCCGAGACCGTATTGATGAGGTCGGCGGAAAGGATGGCCCGCTTGGCGAAATTGATGTCTTCCAATTTAGGGTCGGCCAAGTGCGGAATTTTGCCCTGGCCGTAATCTTTCCGGGCCGCGGGCACTTCCCACCAATTGTGGCCGAGCTGGAAGATCAAATTATGGATAGTGAAAACGGTTTTAGCTTTCTTCAGGGTCTTGGAATAGCGGAAGTCGGTTTTTAAGTAATAGGGGATAAGACCGGCTTGCCAGTCGTGACAATGAATGATGTCGGCGGAGAATTTCAGGAGCGACAGGAGTTTCAGGGCGGCGATGTTGAAGACCAGGAAACGGGCGTTCTCATGCTGGGAACCGTAGATGCGCTTATGGCGCGAAAAAAATTTCTTGTACTCCACGAAATAGACGGGCAGGCCCTGCATCAAATAGCCGCGCCAATAATTGACCTTGATCTTTTCCTCGCCGTTCAGACGCAGGCTGACGTGGGGAAAAATCAATTCCAACTTGTTCTTCTGCTTGTCGATGAGGCGGCCGTAAAGGGGGGTGATAATGATGACCCGATGGCCGAGCCTTTTCAAGGCTTTGGGCAAGCTGCGGCTGACGTCGCCCAAGCCGCCCGTCTTGGAAAAAGGCGCCACCTCCGCGGCGATTTGCACGATCTTCAATTTCTTGGGCACAAACGCGGATTTAAGGCGCAAATGGCCAAAGCCAAGGCGTCGGCGGCGTCATCGGGACGGGGAAGCGTTTTTAAGCCTAAAGTCAGTTTCACCATCTTTTGCACCTGCGCTTTGGCGGCCTGGCCGTAGGCGGTCACCGCCTGCTTAACCTGCGGGGGCGTGAAATTGAGCCAGGGTACCCGGTTCTTTTTCAGGGTCAACAAAATCACGCCGCGCGCCTGGCCGACAATGAGGGCGGTGCGCACGTTCTTATTGAAGAATAATTCTTCCACAGCCGCCGCCTGCGGCTTATACTTCTTGATAAGCTTGTCCAGCTCGTCATGCAACTTTTCCAGGCGGGCCGCCAAATCCGAACCGGCCGCGGTCTTAATCGTCCCGTAAGCCAAGGCGGAGGCGCGGCCGCCCGCCTCTTTAATGAGGCCGTAGCCGGTGTCGGCGAGGCCGGGATCGATGCCTAAAATTATCTTGGCCATAAATAAGCTCTTAAGCCAGGTTGGTATAATAGTCGTTGACGTCTTCATTGTCATCCAATTCTTCCAAAAAATTGTCTATTTTCTCTTTTTCCGCCGGGGGCAAGTCCGTCTTGTCTTTGGCCACGTATTCGATGTCCGCCGCTTCCGCTTTCAGACCCCGGCTCTCCAGCCAGGCGTTGATCCGCTGCAGGTTCTTGATCTCTGTGTAGATGATGATGCCTTCTGCTTCTTTCTTGAAATCAAGAATACCCTCGTCTATCAAGGCCAGTTCCAAATCCTCGTTACCCAGTTTTTCCCCCTTGACCGCCGCCTGCGGGACGCGAATCACCCCGCGCAATTCAAAATTCCACAAGACCGCGCCGAAGTTGCCGCCGGCCTTGGTGAAAAGATGGCGGACGGTAGCGCCGCTCCGGTTCTTATTGTCGGTCAAGCATTTGACCACGACTTGCACGCCGGGCGGCACGATGCCCTCGTAATAAAGCTCTTCCACCTGGGCGCCGGCCAATTCGCCCGTGCCTTTCTTTATCGCCCGTTCGATGTTGTCTTTGGGCAGACTGGCTTCGCGAGCGCGGTCGATCGCCGCCCTTAAAGACGGATTGGCGTTCGGGTCGCCGCCTTTTTTGGCGGCGATGGTGATGATGTTGGCCAGCTTGGTGAACACGACGCCGCGTTTGGCGTCGGCCAATTCTTTTTGGCGATGGGTGGTCGCCCATTTGGAGTGTCCGGACATAAGTTGATTAAGCTCGCCGGGGAGGGCGGGCGCTTTAAGGTTTAATTCCACGATCAATCAGTTTCAGTTTAGCGCAAATTGAAATAAAAATCAAGATGAATTATAATAAAAACATAAGCAAAATCAAGGAAAAATATGGCTTCGGACAAAATCGACAACCTAGACAGGATCGTCCTTAAGGCCCTGGATTTTTTCGCCGCCGAACAGCCGCCCCGCTTTAAGTTCAAGGGCGCCGCTTCGCTTTTCGTCGTCGGCAGCGTCAACGCCTTCCATACCGGCCGTCTGCTCTTTTCCGGCCGGCCCGCAATTTTCGCCGACGAAGGCGATTTCCGGGAAAAACTGGAAATCTACCGGCCCTTGATCCGGAAGGGGGCTCTCAAGGAAGCGGTGGTCATTTCCGCCTCCGGCGAGAAGGATTCGGTCTGGGAAATTAAGGCGGCTAAGGCCGCCGGCCTGAAAACCCTGCTCCTGACCTGCCAGGCAAAGTCCGCCGGCGCCAAAGCGGCGGACCGGGTTTGGGCCGGCGCCAAGATCCCCGAACCATATTCCTATAACTTCTCCACTTATCTCGGGATGGTCCTGGCCGGCGGGGGCGAAAATCCCCGGGCGATAAGGGGCTTCCTGCGCCGCTTGCCGGCGCCGAATGATTTTGCCCGTTATAATTTCTTCACTTTCATTTTGCCCGACCGTTTCCGGCCCGTAGCCGACATGCTGAACGTCAAGGACGACGAGCTCTTCGGCCCCCACTCCAGCCTGCGCGCCTACGGCGAAGGCCAGGCGCGCCACGCTAAGTTCATCGCCGCCTCTCCGCGCGAACTGGTCATCAGTTTCGGGAAAAATGAATATTTCGGCGCGCCCGGAAACCGCTGGGCGATAAGACTGCCGGCCAAAGCCGGCCCCGCCCTCGTCATTTCCCTGGCTTATTATCTGGCCGGCAGGATCCAGGCCTCCAAGCCGCCCTATTTCAAACGCGGCCTAGAAAACTACTGCCTCAAAACCGGCCCCAAGCCTTACGGCCGGCAAAAACCGTTTCCGGTTATCGTGAGATAAAAATGTTAAAATAAAACGCCTTATCGCTAAGGTGTTTTTTCATAAAAATAATTTAAGTCTATCTCACCTTAACCTGCTCCTTAACTTTATTCACGGCCGCCCTTAATTCTTTTCCGCTCGCCAAATAATAATGCCGCCGCAATTTCAAGTTCTTATCCAACTCATAAATCAAAGGTAGACCGGTGGGGATGTTTAAGTCAGCCACTTCTTTGACGTTTACTTGCCCGAGAAACTTGGCCAAAGCCCTGAGGCTGTTGCCGGAAGCGGAAATTAAAATCCGGCGCTTGTTTTTTAAGGCGGGAACGACTTTCTCGCGCCAGAAAGCGCCGACTCTTTTTTCCACGTCACTTAAACTTTCGGCGCGCGGCACTTTAAGGCCGTGGTATAAAGCCTGACCGCTCTGGTCGTAGTGGCTGCCTTTTTTAATCAAAGGCGGTCTGACAGAGTAAGAGCGGCGCCATTTAAAAACCCGCACCGGCCCATATTTCAAGACCATAGCCTTTTTATTCAAACCCTGCAAGACCCCGTAATGCCTTTCGTTCAAGCGCCAATCCTGTTCCACGTCCGGCCGGCCGCCGACCTCTTTCAAAGCCAGCCGCGTGGTCTTCCGGCAACGTTTCAAATAGTTTTCAAAAACCAGATCAAACTTAAAGCCGGCGGCTTTAATTTTCCGGCCCGCCCGCCGCGCTTCCCTTTCCCCGCGCGGACTTAAACCAACGTCCACCCAACCAGTAAACAAACCCTTTTTATTCCAAACACTCTCGCCGTGGCGCAACAAAACGACTTTAATCATAAAATAATCTTAATACTTCCATTATATCATAAATTGACGCTGAAAGTTCAAAAATGATAGTATGATGATAGCTAATCCTTAATCGTATTGACGAGCCTAAACCTAGCCAATTTAAGAAGTTAACGGTTGAAATCGGCCTAATTGTCATTAAACTGCTGCGTTTTTTAGGAAAAGTCTTGATCACAATCTTCCGGATCATATCCGGTTTTTTTCGTTTGCTCTTTAAAGGCGTCTTTTACAAAATATTAGTAAAAATATATTATGAAATTTTCCGATTGAAAAGGGGTGGGCGACTTAATAAAAGCGCGCTTGAATGGCTGCGGGAAAAATTCATTTTCCTTCTGCTTTTAGCTCTGGCCCTAATTCTCATCGGCGGTAATTTTGCCAAAAGAAGCCAAGCCGCCGCCTTGGAAACAAAAATCGCCCAAACCACCATGTCGCACTTAATTAATCCGGAAGTTAGCAATGAAGAAAAAACCACTCTAATTGAAGAAATCCTGACGCCCAATGATTTGCTGACCGCCGGCGAGGAGAAATATGAAAATAATCCTTGCGCCGTGAATAAAGCCGGTTCCCCGGCCGCGACAGAAACGCCGACGCCTTCCGATCTCTTGGTTTTAAACGAAGAAGGCGATCTTATCATGAAGCCCCACATTTTGACGCCGACGGGCGAGCTGGCGCCGGCGCGCACGGAAATAATCTCTTACAGCGTGCAAAGCGGCGACACCGTCACCTCCATCGCCGCCAAATTTAACATTTCCGTTAACACCATTCTCTGGGCTAATAACTTAAGCGCCTATAGCCTCATTCGCCCGGGTGACACCTTAACTATTCTTCCTTACACTGGCGTGCTCTATACCGTTAAAAGCGGCGACACTTTGAGCCGGATTGCCCAGCTTTACGGCGTGGACGGCGACAAAATTTCCAGCTGTAATGATTTGTCCGGCGGTCTGAAAAGCGGACAAAAAATCATCATTCCCGGGGGAAGAAAAATTACCACGACCGCGCCCGCCCCCACTTATACCGGCATTTCCGCCATTAGCAATTTAATTTCACCCAGCACGGCTAAAACGAGCGCCGGCAAAATGCTTTGGCCGACTGTTGGTTATCGCATTACTCAATATTTCTCCTGGCGGCATCCGGCCATTGATATCGCCAATAAAGTCGGGACGCCGGTTTACGCCGCCGATGACGGCGTCGTGGAAATTTCTCAAGGCGGCTGGAACGGCGGTTACGGCAACACGATTTTAATAAATCACGGCGGCGGCATGAAAACCCGTTACGCCCATGCCTCTAAATTATTGGCTAAAGTCGGTGAAGAAGTTTCCCAAGGACAAGCCATCGCCTTAATGGGCTCGACCGGGCGTTCCACCGGCCCGCATCTCCATTTTGAAGTCATCATTAAAGGCGTTAGATATAATCCTCTTAATTACCTTAGCTATTAAGCCTATGGGGCACATCATCTTGGGTATAATTTTAACGGCGGTCGGCGCGATCTTGATCATTAAGACGGAATGGTTTATTAATAATTTCGGGCGCATGTCCTGGTTTGAAGAAAAACTCGGTTACGAGGGCGGCTCGCGCTTGGGTTATAAACTGGTGGGTATAGTTTTCCTCTTCGTCGGCATTATCGTTATGACCGGCAGCGGCACGGCCTTTTTGCAATGGCTGACAAAACCGCTAACCCGCTACAGCCAGAAATAGTCGCTGACCATTTTCCTCCTCTTAGTTGACTCTGCGTGCCCTCTTAGTTGACCAGCGAAGAAATAATTGTTAAAGTTATCCTTCCAACCGGGCCCTTAGCTCAGCTGGCTAGAGCGCCGGCTTTGCAAGCCGGAGACCGGGAGTTCGACTCTCCCAGGGTCCACTAATGAAAAAGGCTTGGCATAAGCCAGGCCTTTTTCCATATCTGGAGCAGATTAACTACCGTAAACTTTCTGTAAAAAAGGATTTTAATTCCCATAAAAATAATTCGTCTCGCCTTTTGCCCCGCGCCTTTAAAAATGATAAAATTAAGCCATGTCCAAGAACAAACCTAAATTGATTATCATTGACGGCAACGCCCTGATTCACCGCAGTTTTCACGCCTTGCCCCCGACTTTGCGCACCAAAAACGGACAAATCGTCAATGCCGTCTACGGCTTCACTTCTTTCCTCTTGAAAGCCTTGAACGAATTCCATCCCGAATTCGTGGTTTTGACTTTGGACAAAAAGGGGCCGACCTTCCGCCACGAGGAATACGCCGCCTACAAAGCCAAGCGCGTTCAGGCTCCGAACGAACTCTACGAGCAGATTCCCCTGGTGAAAAAAGTGGCCGCGGCTTTCAACATCCCGATTTTCGAATTAAGCGGCTACGAGGCTGATGATTTGATCGGCACTATTTGCCGGCAGACAAACGCCGAAAAAAATTTGGAAAAAATCATCATTACCGGCGATTTGGACACCCTGCAATTAATTGACGCCAAGACCAAAGTTTATACCATGAGCCACGGCTTGGCCGACAGCTTGCTTTATGACGCCGCCAAAGTTAAGGAGCGCTATAATCTAACACCAGCGCAAATTATTGACTTCAAAGCTTTGCGCGGCGACCCGAGTGATAATATCCCCGGCGTTAAAGGCGTCGGCGAAAAAGGCGCCAGCGAACTTCTGACCACTTTTAAAGATTTGGACGGACTTTACGCAGCCGTCAAAAAAAATAATCCCAAAATCAAAGAACGACTTTTGGCGCTTTTAAAAAAACATAAAGGTGAAGCCTTTTTAAGCCGCCGTTTGGCGACCATAGACCAAAAAGCACCCTTGAAATTTTCTTTGCCTGACATTCGCTTCAGCGCTTTTAAATTGGAACGGGTTTTAAGCTTATTTAGTGAACTGGAATTCAAATCTCTCTTAAATAAAGTCAAAGAATTGCGCGACAATCTCAATCGGGCCCACGGCCTTAAAAGCGAAAAGACGGCCAAAGAACCCTTAGATAAAACCACGACGGCCAAATTCGCCCGCAATCAAAAAAAATTCAATTACCAGCTGGTTGACGAGGAGAGTAAATTCTCGGCCTTTCTCAAAAAACTAAAAAGTCAAAAAGCCTTTGCTTTAGACACGGAGACTTCCGACCTAGATCCCTCGACGGCTGAACTCTTGGGTTTAAGTTTTTCTTGGCGAGAAGGCGTCGCCTATTTCGTCTTGGCAACGAAAGAACGACTAGAAAAATTAAAACCGCTTTTTGCCAATGAAAAAATCAAAAAGTACGGCCATAATTTGAAATTTGATTACCGCGTTTTAAGAAGCCAAGGAGTGGAACTTAAAGGTTTGGCTTTTGACACCATGATCGCCGCCTACCTATTAAACCCGGCCAGCCGCCAGCACAGTTTGGATTCTTTAGCTTTCACTGAATTGGGTTTTGAAAAAATCAGCAAAGTTAACCTAGCCGACACGCAGCCGGGACAATTAACTTTGGATTTTAAAACCCTGGATCCGGAAAAATTAAGCCTCTATTCCTGCGAAGACGCCGATTTCACCAACCGGCTGGTAAAAATTTTAGGGCGGCGACTGGAGGCTGAGGGTTTGACAGACTTATTTAAAAAAATTGAAATGCCCCTTATTCCCGTCTTAGGCAAAATGGAAGATAACGGCGTCAAACTTAATCCGGCGCCCTTAAAACGTTTGGATCGAGAAATTAGCGCTCGCCTCATAAAACTGGAAAAACAAATCTATCGCTTAGCCGGAAAAAAATTCAATCTCAATTCCCCGAAACAACTCAAAGAAATTCTTTTTGAAAAATTAGCCATTCCCACAGCCAACATCAAGAAAACTAAAACCGGTTTTTCCACGGCTGAAGAGGAACTGCTAAAAATGCGGGGACTACATCCGATTATTCCCTTGCTTTCCGACTACCGCGAATTAAACAAGCTGCAAACCACCTATTTAAACGCCTTGCCGCAGATGATTAACCCTAAAACCGGGCGCGTCCATACTAATTTTAACCAAACCGTGACCGCCACCGGCCGCCTGTCTTCCACCGATCCGAACTTGCAAAATATCCCCACGCGCAGCGCCGCCGGCCGAAAAATCAGAAGCGCTTTCGTGGCCGCAAATGGTTTCCAACTGGTCAGCTTTGACTATTCGCAAATTGAGTTGCGCTTGGCCGCGCATCTAGCTCAAGATAAAAAAATGATTCAAGCTTTTAAAAATAAAGGAGACATCCATGCGGCCACGGCCGCGGAAATAAATCAAGTCAAGCCGGAAGCGGTGACAAAAAGCATGCGCCGCGAGGCCAAAGCCGTCAATTTCGGCATTCTTTACGGCCAAGGGGCGCACGGTTTAAGCCAAGGCGCCGACATTCCTTACGCCCGCGCCCAGGAATTCATCATCAAATACTTCGCCGCCTATCCGAACATCAAAAAATTGGTGGAGCGCTTCATTCGTGAGGCCCGACGAAGCGGTGTCGCCGTCACTTTATTTGGCCGACGCCGGCCTTTGCCGGAAATTAATTCTTCCCTGCCGGCGGTCAGAAAAAGCGCCGAACGCATGGCCATTAACACGCCTCTACAGGGCACGGCCGCCGATTTAATAAAAATGGCCATGGTGAAAATTGAAGAGTTTATCGGCGGTAAAGAAAAGGAGATCCGTCTTCTCCTGCAAATCCATGATGAGTTGATTTTTGAAATCAAAAAGGATAAGATAAAAACTTACGTGCCGGCCATAAAACGGGTTATGGAAAACGTTCTTAAATTGAGAGTGCCCATTGTCGTGGAAGAAAGCGCCGGAAAAAATTGGGGCGAATTAAAATAAAAAGCCGCTTCCTCTTATTTATAAAGAAACGGCTTTTCAGCGCGACATGGAAAATAATTCCTTCAGGAAAAGGCGAAGGAAATTCAGGCCGACGAGCGCCGCCGCAAAAATTATACAAAACAAACAGGCGAGCAAACCGTAAAACATGCCTCCGCGAGTAAAAGAAAAATAAAGACCGAGCAAAAACAGGGCCCAAGCCAAAACGGCGCGCATTATCTTTCCTAACTTCTTCTTTAACCAACGCGATACGATCACAAAATAAATGAGCATTAGCCAAAGCCAAGCGAAGGCAATGTTCCACCAAGAGGAAATGGCGTAATTCACTTGGATTTTGATCAAATCGGCGATATCGTTTTCGGTCATTAAGCGTGCTTGTCCGCCGGAAAAACGAAACCAAAAGACAAAGAGAACGCCGACAATAATAACCAAAAACGAAATAAGCATGATCTCAAAGCCAATCTGCCGCCATCGGTTTTGCCGTTTGATTTTCCATGTTTTCCACTGACAACTTTTTTCTTCCGTTTTTTCCATTATTTTTATTTTTTAAAATTACTATTACCATTAAACCACAGATCCTTTCCCCTGTATAGGATAAGTTTAAACATTAGCTAATATTCTGCTAATATTAAATTAAATGGGTGCTAAAACAGAGCTAAAAAAATTGGCTAATAAAAAAATCGCCCTGCTCGGCCTCGGCTTGGAAAACCGGGCCCTTTTGGCTTGGCTGAAAAAACATAAAATAAAAGCGACGGTAAGGATCAAGGACGTGCGCCTGAATCCGCGTGACTTCAATCGCGGCCTGGAGAAATTTGATCTCCTTTTCCGTTCACCGGGCTGGCCGCTCTTTTGCCCGGGAATAAAAAGGGCCCGCGCTCAAGGCAAAACGGAAATTACCAGCGCCTTAAATTTATTCTTTAGCCTCTGCCCGACTAAAAACATCGTCGGCGTCACTGGTTCCAAGGGCAAAGGCACGACCGCCAGTTTGATTGACAAAATTTTAAAAGACGCTGGGCGGCACGTTTGGCTGGGCGGCAATATCGGCGTCGCGCCTTTTTCTTTTCTCGATCGCCTAAAGCCTAAAGATTTCGTCGTCTTGGAATTATCCAGTTTCCAATTGGAAGATTTGGAACACTCGCCGCGCTGGGCCATTATCACCAATTTGTTTAAAGAACATTTGGCCCCGGCCGACCCGCGTAACCCCAATTTCCATCCGGATTTAAAAAGTTATTGGCAAGCGAAATTGAATATCGCCCGCGCGCCGGAAAATGAATGGCTCTTAGCCAATAAAAACCTGCGCTCGAAATTAAAGCGGGAAAAAATCCGCGGCCGCTTAATCTATTTCGCTCCCTCCTCCCTGCCCGCAAAATTGGTCGGCGCTTACAATCGCGAAAACGTCGGCGCCGCCGTCCGTCTGGCCAAAGTTTTAAAAATCAAAGCGGCGCAATATAAAAAAACGATCGCTAATTTCGGCAATTTGGAACACCGTCTAAAATTGGTCCGCGAACTTGGGGGCGTTAAATATTTTGACGATAGTTTTTCCACCACGCCGGAAAGCGCCCTTTTGGATTTAAATTCCTTTTCCCAACCCTTAATTCTCATCGCCGGCGGGGCTGACAAGGGCGCCGATTTCCGTTCTTTGGCCAAAAGCATAAAAAAGAAAGTGAAATTTCTCTTGCTTTTAACCGGACCGGCGACACGGCGTTTGCAAAAAGAATTGGTCCGGATAAAATTTCCGAGCAAGAACCTCCTAGTCGTCAACGGCATGGCGGCGGCGGTCAAAAAAGCCCGCGAGCAAGCTCAAGCCGGCGATATTGTTCTCTTGTCGCCCGCCTGCGCCAGTTTTGGCTTGTTTAAAAATTACAAGGAACGGGGCGACCGTTTTAAATATTATGTCAGACATTAAAGCGCGTAACCTTATCGGCGTTTTTGATTCCGGCCTGGGCGGTCTAACGGTTTTTAAAAACCTTTTGCAGGAACTTCCGGATTATAATTACGTTTACCTCGGCGACAACGCCCACCTGCCTTACGGCAATAAATCGCCGGAAACAATTTATCGCTACAGCCGCGAGGCGGTTAAGTTTCTCTTCGCCGAAGGCTGTAACTTAATCCTTATCGCCTGTAATACCGCCTCGGCCCAGGCTTTGCGCCGCTTGCAACAAGAATATTTGCCCGCCCATTATCCCCAACGCCGAATTTTAGGCGTCATTAGACCCTTGGCGGAAGCGGCCGGCAAAAATCAGACGCACCGCGTCGGCGTTATCGGCACCAAAGCAACCATTAACTCCGGCGCCTATGTCTCCGAAATCAAAAAATTATGGCCAAAATTAGAGGTTTTTCAACAAAGCGCGCCCCTACTTGTTCCCTTAATAGAAGAAGGCTGGTTGAAAAAGCCGGAAAGTAAAATGATCCTAAAAAAATACCTGCGGCCGCTAAAAAACAAAAATCTTGATCTCTTAATTTTAGGCTGTACCCATTATCCCCTCCTCTATAAAGACATTAAGCGCCTAATGGGGCGGCGCTGTTTCGTTCCCGATCCGGGCCAAATCGTGGCCGAAAGCTTAAAGGACTATTTAAAACGCCATCCGGAACTGGAGCTGGAAACGGTGGCCGAACCCAAACGGCGATATTACACTACTGACAACCCGGAGTTTTTCTCCGCTTGGGCGAAAAAATTGCTGGGGCGAGAAATGCGGGCGGCGGAAAAAGCGCAAATCGCCTCTCGGTAAAAAGCGGCCATTTTAAAAATTCAAATCATCTATGATTATTTTTCTCTACGGCGCCGAAACTTTTTTGAGCCGACGCAAACTGAAAGAATTAAAGGCTAAATTCATCGCCGACGTTGATCAAAATTCGCAAAGCGTCAGCGTCATTGACGGCGCCGCAAGCAATTGGAAGAGTTTGAGCGAAAAAATAAACACCGGTTCTTTGTTCGTGAAAAAACGACTGGTCGTTTTGGAAAATGTTTTTCAAAACAAACAGACGGAATTTTTCGTGCCGCTAAGGGACTATTTAAAAAAGATAAACGCCCGGCGGGATAAAGAGGACAACGTCATAATTTTTTGGGAGGAAGAACTAAATACGAAAAATAAACCGCTTCCGGCCGCCGCCAAAAAATTGTTTGAGTTCTTAAACCAACAAGAATACGTGCAAGAATTTAAAACCTTAAACGCCGGGCAAGTTTTGGCTTTCATTAAAAATGAAACCGCCGCTTACGGGCGCGAAATCGGCGCCGGTGCCGCCCGTCGCCTCTTGGATCTGACCGGCGGCAATTTATGGACTTTAAGCAAGGAAATAAAAAAATTGGCTTTAAGCGCTGAAGGAAAAACCATTACACCGGAGACTGTCAGAGAAACGGTAGCCGGTTCTTTCAGCGAGGATATTTTCTCTTTAACCGACGCTTTAAGCGCCAAAAACAGAAGTTTGGCTCTGGAACTATTGGAAAAACAATACCGCGCCGGCTCAAGCCCGGAATATGTTTTAACCATGCTTATTCGTCAATTTAAAATCCTCCTGCAAATCAGAAGCGCTCTGGATGAGGGCCTGAATCCGGTTCCGGTAACGCTGGCGAATAAATTAAAGCTCCACCCTTTTGTCGTTAAAAAAACTTTATTGTCGGCGAGAGATTTCTCCGCCGCCGGTTTAAAAAACTACTTCAACCGCCTCATTCATCTGGATTATCTTAACAAAAGCGGGCGGGCGGATCTAAAAACGGAACTGGCCCTTCTTATTTCCCGTCTCTAAGCCCCCCCAGATTTTAAGACCGGCGCTTTTAATTTAAAAAGCTTGCCTTTTAAACGAATATTTGTTATATTCTTACTCGTAAATTTAAGGGCAATTAGCTCAGCTGGTTAGAGCGCAACACTGATAATGTTGAGGTCGGAGGTTCGAGCCCTCCATTGCCCACCGTTTTTCCCACCGGACGAAAAATCCGGCCGGTAAAAAATATGATCGCGGGGTAGAGCAGTTGGCAGCTCGCTAGGCCCATAACCTAGAGGTCGTCGGTTCGAGTCCGACCCCCGCAACATTTTTTAACAAGCCTCGGTAGCTCAGTGGTAGAGCAAAGGACTGGGTTTTCGGTCCGCCCAATGGAAACATTGAGATGAAAATCGGGTGAATTCGGGGAAGCCTAAACTTAAAGGAACGGTAACCCCGAGCCAAGCCTCAAATGGGTAAAAATTTGAGGAAGGTGTAGAGACTAGCGGGTGAGCCCAACAATAACCCCGCCGCGAGCGCCCGACTCCGTCCTTAAGCGATTAAGCGGAGATGAGATAGTCCGATCCTTAAGGAAACTTAAGTCAAAACAAGGAAAATCCTTGTGTCGTCAGTTCGATTCTGACCCGAGGCACCCTAGTTGGATAAAAAAATAAGCCCATGTTATATTGAATGTGGGTTTATTTTTTACTCCCGGGGTGTGGCCCAGTGGTCTAAGGCGTCTGGTTTGGGACCAGAAGATCGTGAGTTCAAATCTCACCACCCCGACCAATCTTTGAAACTTTAAATTTTTTAAGCATGGAAAAACTGTGAGCCTTTCATGTAAAAATCCTCCAAAAACCGCTCCTAGTAGCGGTTTTGTTTTCCACAAAATTTCCCTAAGCCCTAAGCCCGCCGCCAGTCAAGGGACAACAATAAAAAACGGTAAAGGCCGGGGAAAATAAAAGTTTGCCTTAAAGAATTACTTACGCAGAGCGGCATAAATTACTTGCGCCCATAAGGCGTAGCCGCTGGTGGAAGGATGAAAGAAGTCGGGCGCGTAATGGGTGCCATCCTGCTTGAACAAACTGACGGTCGGCGTGTACAAGTCTACATAATTAAGCCCGTATTGAACCGCCAGTTTTTTAATGGCGGCGTTGAACTGTTTCGTCCGCCAGGCAAAATAGTAATTATAGGGAAACCAAATTAAGCTTGGCGAACCAATATAGGGCAAACCGATGAGGTAGATGTCGGCTTTCGTCTCCGGCAACAAATGATTCAAAATCCATTCGTAATTTTTACTGAATTCCGCCTGGCTGACATTGCCGTGGACATCGTTAACGCCGATAAATATCGTGATTAGGTTCGGCTGCTCTTTAACCGGCACCTTAATCAGCTGATTAACCAAATCGCCGGCTTTGGCGCCGGGAAAAGCCTCGCTTTTCAAGCTTACTTTATACCCAGCCGCGGCCAGCCATTGGGAAATTAAATAGGGATAAGATTGTTCATATTTATTCGCGCCCACCCCGGCCGTTAAGCTGTCTCCTAAAGCCAAATAATTTATCTCCGGCTTGGCCGTTAGCCCGCCGCTCACATAAACGGGTTGATGCGGCGGCGCTTTGAGGTCGGCCTGACCGATAATATAATAAATGCGCGCGTAAGCGCGATTAAGGTAAAAACCTAAAGCGACTAAAATCAAAAAAATGAAAAATATTCGGTATTTTTTCATAAAAATATTCGGTATTCTCTCATATAC
>CAZXZR010000016.1:0-15467 GCA_964645545.1 uncultured Gammaproteobacteria bacterium
TCATAGCTTTTCTTGAAAATGGGAATATCGAAATTATCCATATATGAAAATATATAAAAATCTATTCGCCGAGATTGTCTCCCCGGATAATCTGTTCGCGGCCTGGTCTAAATTTCGGCTCGGCAAAAGCCGGAAAGAAGACGTGGCCGCCTTCGAATTCGAGCTGGAACAGAATATTTTAAAACTGCAACGGGAACTGGCGGATAAAAGCTACCGCCACGGTCGTTATACTGGCTTCTATAGACCATCAAACCCTTTTACGTATCTTAAAACGGAAGATAAGGGATTCCGAAACTCTTTGGCTGATGGCCGAGGTAGTTGGCAGTTTCCCAGGTGGACAAAACAATCTTTTTAATCAGCGCGGATTACCGATAGGCAACCTGACTTCCCAGATTTTTGCCAACATTTATCTGAACGAGCTGGATCGGTTCGTCAAGCAGAGCTTAAGGATAGAACATTACGCCCGCTATACCGATGACTTTATCATTGTTTCCCAAGACAAACTATTTTTGGGAAAAATAATCGCTCCCATCAAAGAGTTCCTGAAGATAAACCTGAAATTAGAAGTGCATCCGAGTAAAATTTCCATTATCTCTTATCAAAGGGGCTTAGATTTCCTGGGCTATGTTATTTTGCCGAATTATCGGCTCCTCAGGAAAAGAACGAAGCGACGAATTTACAGGAAATTGAGAGAAAGAGTTAATGAGCTTAAGGCGGGAGCTATTTCCGAAGAAAGGTTTAATCAGTCGTGGCAATCTTTTTTAGGCGTTTTATCCCATGCCGATACCTATGAGCTTACCAAGGATTTGAAAAACCGAGTCTGGTTTTGGTTGAAGGACTGAAAAAGTTAAGTTTAATAAAATATTATAATATCTTATTTGATTTCTGTCAATAACAAAAATTAGTGAAATTGGACACAAAAAATAGGGATTTACTCCCTATTTTTATTTATAATTTCAATATTTTACTAATATCACCCCATCTTCTTCCTGATAAAGGCCGGCACGCTCAAATCGTCCTCATCCTCGTTTTTCTTCACTTCCGGTTTCTCCGCTTTCTTTTCCAGAGCCGGCTTGACGGGAACGTTTCGGAAAACCGAAAACCTGCCCTTGCCCTTTTCCGCGGGCGCGGCCGGCGCCGCTTCCTTTTCCGCTTCTTTCTCAATGATGAAGGCGTTGGGGGTATAAGACTTAATGCTTTCCGCCTTCGGGCCTTTAGCGCGGCCGTCAAAGCCGGTAGCCACGACCGTGATTTTGATCTGGTCCTTCATCTTCTCGTTAATGACGGCGCCGAAGATTATCTTAGCGTCCTCGGCGGCGGCGGAAGTAATGACTTTGGCCGCCTCGCTGACTTCGGTCATGCTCAAATCCGAACCGCCGGTGACGGTAAAGACGATACCGCGCGCGCCTTCAATGGACATATCCAGAAGGCTGGAATTGATCGCCGCTTTGGCCGCCTCCACGGCCTTGTTCTCGCCCGAAGCCTGGCCAATGCCCATCAGGGCCGAACCGGCGTTAGCCATCACGGCTTTGACGTCGGCGAAGTCGGCGTTAATGACGCCGGGCACGGTGATAATTTCGGCAATGCCCTGCACGCCTTGGCGCAAGACATCGTCGGCGATCTTGAAAGCGTCCAAAAGCGAGGTCCGCTTGTCTATGACCTGCAATAATTTGTCGTTAGAAATAGTGATGATGGTATCAACTTTATCGGTCAATTCCGATAAAGCCCGGTCAGCGATATTCTTGCGTTGGCCGCCCTCAAACATAAAGGGCTTGGTGACTACGGCCACGGTCAAAGCGCCTAAGTCGCGAGCGATTTGCGCCACTATCGGCGAACCGCCCGAACCAGTGCCGCCGCCCAGGCCGCAGGTGACGAAAACCATGTCGCAGCCTTTTAAAACTTCACGGATTTCATTTTGCGATTCCTCGGCGGCGCGCTTACCCAATTCCGGATTCATACCGGCACCCAAGCCCTTGGTCACGCCTTTGCCGATATGCAATTTCTCGTTGGCTTTATTGTAGTGCAAAGCTTGGACGTCGGTATTAATGGCCACAAAACTGACGCCGCGGATGCCGTTGTCCACCATGCGGTTGATGGCGCTGCCGCCGCCGCCGCCGACGCCGACGACTTTTATCTTGGCAAAGGTTTCTATTTCCGGTTTTACTTCCGCCATAAAATTAACATGATTATATTAATGTCTTAACGCGGCATTATTTTCTGCCATAAGGATTTGGTTTTCGCGAACAGGCCGCCCAGACTGCGTTTTAATTTATTATTAGCCCTACTCACCGCTTCCGGCTCCAAATTATTGCCCCAAATGACTAAACCGAGAGCGGTTAAAAATTCCGGATTTTTGACTTTATCAATAACGACGTTGACGTTCTTGGCCTGGCCAATGGCGGCCGGCAGTCGCAGCTTCTTCTTGGCCGCGTCTACCAGTCCGACCAGCTCGGCGGCGCCGCCGACAAAAATCACGCCCGCCGGCAAAAGGCCGCTCCTGTCAATTTTTTTAAATTCATTGTCCACTTTTTCAAAAATTTCTTCCACGCGGGCGTTGATTATCTCCGACACGTACTTGCGGGAAATAATGTCAATGTCATCGTTGACCTCTTCTTCTTTAACTAAATCGCTGACGTCAATTTCGTCTTTTTTGGAAAACTCGTCCGGCATGGCGCTGCCGTATTCTTTCTTGATGCGCTCCGCTAAATTTATCGGGCAACGCAGGCCGATGGCGATATCGGCGGTGATGTGTTCGGCGCCCAAAGGCAAAATGGCGGTATGAATTAAATTGCGTTCTTCATAAACGGCGACGGAAGTCGTGGATGAACCGAGATTTATCAAAGCCACACCTAGTTCTTTTTGCTTGGGACTTAAAACGGCTTCGCTGGCCGCCAAGGGCGCCAAAACCAAATCTTCAATTTCCAAACGCGTGCGGTAAATGGCTTTGGTTAAGTTTTTTATCTGCGTGCTTAATCCCTGAACGATTAAAGTTTCCACTTCCAAACGAATGCCGTTCATGCCGATGGGATCCTTGATATCGGCTTGGTTATCCACGCTAAAAGTGATGGGAATGACGTGTAAAATTTCGTAATTGACCGGCACAGCCAAGGCCCGGGCGGCTTCTATGGCCCGATTGACGTCGTTTTCGTTAATTTCGCCGTCGCTTCTCCCGACGGCGACCACGCCCTTGGAACGCTCGCATTTGATATGGGGATCGTTGATGCCCACCCAAACTCTGGTGATGGGAACGCCAACCAAACGCTCGGCTTTTTCCAAACAAGCGGAAATGGAAGAGGTCGTTTCTTCAATGCTGTTAACGATGCCGCGGTTAACTCCGGCCGTGGGCACGGCCACGGCCCCGATAATCTGCAACTCCTCGCCGGCCGGGCCCGGAATTTTTTGTCCGACGACCAAGCGAATGGCGGTGGAACCAATATCTAAGCCGGCGATAATATTATCTTTCATAAAATTAAAAAATTAATCCCTAAATATAAAAATATGGCCTTGTCATTTTAAGCAAGATTGCTGTTAACATTATACAAAATTTATAAAAATTAAACAATTATTAAGCCGGGCAGCCTCGTCCTAAAATAAGCCCAAATACCAATTAATCATCCTTTCTCCCCAAATTAGTGTAATAATCGCCCCGAAAACTAAAAAGGGGGCGAGGGCGAGGCGTGATTTCCAGCCCTTTTCCCCGGCTAATATAAAAGCCAGAGAAACCAAAGCGCCAAGGCAATAGGCTAAAATTAAAAGCAAAAGCAATTGTGCCCCGTTGGCAAAAGCCAGGCCGAAAAGTAGGCCCAACCAGATATCCCCCTGCCCCAGACCGCGGCCTCTAGTCAAAAGACATTGTAAGAGGAAAAAGGCGGCGCCAATAGCGCCGAAAAACAAAAGCGTCAAGAGGGGCAAACCGAGTAAAAGATTAAGAATAAAAAGGACCGCTGACAAAAGCCAGACAAAGGATAGGGGGATGAGCTGCCAACGCCAGTCAAAAACCAAAATCACTAAGCCGCCGGCGATTAAAAGCCAATCGTGAGTCAATAAAAGAGCGAAATGCGGACTACTAACGTCTTTTAAAAAAACTAGAAGAAATAGAAGGGCGGTTAAAAATTCCACCGCCGGATACTGCCAGGAAATCGGGCGCCGGCAATGCCGACAACGGCCGCCTAATAAAACAAAACTTAAGAGCGGGATATTGTCATACCAAGAAATTTTATGACCGCAACGAGGGCAATAGGAACGCCCCCACAAGCTCTCTTCGGTATAAAGACGCCAAATCAGACTGTTTAAAAAACTGCCGATGATCAGACCGATAATAACTACGAAAACATAGAAGAAAAAAGGCATATTTAAGATTTAAGCAAAGTGAAAAAAATTTCCTGCCAGTGCGCCGCCGCGGCCGCGGTCGTATAAGCTTGAACTTTAAGGCGAGCCTTTTCTTTTAGCTCGGCGGCTAAACTTTTATCATTAATAAGCGTTTTTATTTTCTCGGCCAAATCCTCGGCCCTTCCCGGCTTAACTAATAAGCAAAGGGCTTCGGGTTCATTTATCTCCGGCGTACCGCCGGTCGTCGTGGCGATGACGGATACATTGGCCATCATCGCCTCCAAAACCACGGACGAGAAAGGTTCCGGACCGAGAGAAGTCAGACAAAGAATGTCTAAAGCGCGCATCAAGCGAAAGTTGTCTTTTTCCCAGCCAGTAAAAATAACGGCTGGCGCCAAGTCTTCCTCTCTAACCAAGCACTTCAGTTCGGCCTCATTGTCGCCTCTTTGATTTTTGCCCGTACCGGCGATCAGCGCTTTAACGTTATTATACCCGCTGACACGCAAAAGTTTGAGGGCGGCGATTAAAATTTGCGGCCCCTTCCAATTGACTAAACGCCCTAAATAGCCCAAAAGAACCTCGTCTTCTTTTATTCCTAACTCCCGCCGTTTATCGTCTCTGGTTTTAAAAGAAATATCAGCTAATTTTTCACTAAAATTACTCCAAAGATAAAAAACTTTTTCTCTTTCGACGCCGTGGCCTTCATAATATTCGGCCAGCGAGCGCGAAACATAAAAAATTCGCGCCGGCACCCTTTTTAAAATTTCAAACAAAAGCCGGGGAAAAGTATAGTCAAGCTGATACCAAATTAAAGGCCGATGGGTAAGAAGACTGGCGGCGGCGGCGAAAATCGCCGCCCGGACGGTATTGGTAAAAATTAAATCAACCTTTTCCCGCTTAATAATTTTAATGATTTTTTTTAAATTCCGTAAAAAATATAGGGGCGATAAAAGGCTAATTTTTTTCAAACGCGGCCAAGGCAAAAGCTGATAAGGTAATTGGTAGCCTTCATATTCCGCCGTCAAGCCTAAATCGCGAGCCGCCGTAGAATTAATAATAAAAGGACGAATTTTTCCTCGATCCAATTTTTTCAACAATTCCACTAAGGCCAACTGCGCCCCGCCTAAAAAGGGAGTGTGATCTAAAAATAGAACGGTTTTTGAAGCTGAAGCCATAAATTTAGGGCTTAAAAACAGTCTCCAAGTCCGATCGTTCTTTTAAGGAGGCTTCCAAATTGACGGCTTGATTAAAATAATTTAAAGCCGTAGCCTTTTCATCTTTTTGTTGGTATAAAAGAGCCAAAGCCAAAAACCAATTATAATCTTTGGGGTCGCGGCTCAAACCGCGCTCATTATAATCTATAGCTTCATCTAAATTACCGCGGGCGTAATAAGTATCGGCGATTTTTTTGAATAAAGTGAAATCCTCGAGGTTATAGCCATAAGCTAGTTGGTAATATTCTTCCGCTTCATTATAAGCCTGGGTTTGAAAATAAAGGTCGCCGCGGCCGCGGTTAAGCAAATACTGATAGTATTTGGCCACGCTCAAATGTTCGGCATTGATATAAGGACTGTTTACATCCGGTAAAGTTCCCTCTAAAGAGGCGTAAGCGTCTAAGGCTTGCGGCCAAAGGTCGGCGTTCGTAAACATTTTCGCCTCCTGCAAATAAAGCGAGGGCCAAAAAGGAGTTATGGCTCTCACTTGAGAGAAATAAGCCTCGGACTCTTCATAAGCGCCGAAAACGTCGGCAACCTCGGCTTTGGCCAAAAGGTTTCGATAGCCTGAATTTGGCAAAGCCTTAAAAACGACTTGCAATTTTTGTTCGGCCAAGGGTTTTTCCAGGTTTGGGTCTAAAGAGGCATAGGCCGCCGTCAATTTATCCGCCCAAAAACGATTATAGAAATCTTCATTAACGGGGTTGGTTTTCTCGGCCGCCAAATAGTCTCCTTGCTTGAAAGCGGAAAAATAATCACCAAGGGCCAAGTTGTGATTAACGGCGTTGAAATAATGGTCGGCGATCAAGTTCTTGAAAGCCAAACTGATTTGCCAAAGGCTTAAAGCGCCGAAAAGTAGAGCGGCCGCGACTTTAAGTTCGCGGGGAAAAAATTTTTTAACTTTCTGGCCGGCCCCTTCTTCTGGACTTGTTAACGGCTTATTGCTCACTGCTGTTTTTGTCCCAAAGGCGGCGGAAAAATTAATCACCGCCAAGAGGGCAAAAAAAGACCAAAAATAAACTTGGCCGGCGACAAAGGAAAAACTAAAAAACAAAGATAAAAAGTAGGCGGCCGCGCCAAAAGTCAAGGCCAGCGTCAAGGGGGCTAAGACCCGCTTCTTTAAATTTTCCCCCGCTAAGCGAAAAACTAGGTAAAAAAGCCAAGTAAAAAGCAATAAACCCCAAAGGCCGGTGGCCACTAAAATATCCAAAACTAAATTATGGGCGCGATCGGTAGAAGCGCCGACGTTTCCGTAAATTCCCCAGTCCGGACGGTAATAGCGGATAAAAACCTCGCCGCCGTTCTCTAGACCGTAACCAAAGACAGGCCGAGAAAGCCAAGCGTCCAAAGCGGCGCCATAAAAATTCAAGTGCGCGGCCACGCTGCCACTACGATAATCGGCTAGACTGGACAGGCGGCCGGGCGAAATCTTTTCCAAACCGAACAAGCCGCCGCTAATAATTAACAACAATAAAAGGCTAAGCCCGATTTTTTTAGCGCGGCTAATTAAGGCCGACCAATTTAAATAGACAAGGTAAACGACCAATATCACCACTAGGACCAATAAAGCGCCGCGGCTGGCGGAGGCGAACAGAGCTCCCAAATTAAAGACTAAAATCAAAAAATAAACAAATTTAGTCCCGAAGCGCCGGTTTTTAAAAATTTGGTAAAAACTCAAAGGAATGACCAAGAGTAAAAAAGAAGCGAAAAAGTTGGGTTGGCCCAGAGAAGAAAGGGCGCGCTTGGTTAAAAGCGGGGCTTCCGGCCAAGACAAGAAATCAAAACCTAAAAGCTGGCAAAGGCCGTAAAGGCTGACAAAAAAACCAGACCAAATCGCGACTTTAATTAAACGCGCTAATTTCGCCTCCAGACCTCCATCGCTCGCGCCGCGAAAACGATTATCAACGCTTAAAATATTAAACGAAATTAAAATGAACCAGCCGAAATAGAAAAGATAGCTTAAAAGGCCTTCCTGCCGCTCATAGGAGCCGAAGAAACTTTGTTGAGGATTTATGGAAAAAATCAGGCCCAAGGCCAAGCCGACGATAAAAACAGCCGGCAAGAGCCAATACCTTTGTAAGGCCTTTAATAATTCACGCTTGTCCAGGCCCTTGAAAGGCGCGAACGGCCAATAAAAAATCACTTTCACCAGCGTGAAGAAAAGCAGGGGCCAAACAAAAATCTGGAGCAGGACCAGCTTGTTAAGCTCAAAAATATTATAGGTCGGGAACCAGACGGCGAAATAAAGCGGTACTAAAAAAATGGCGGCCAAATAGCTGAATTCTATCAATAAATCCAGGATTTCCCGGCCTGACCAGCGGGGCATTTTTAGGCTTAATTTCATATTGGTATTATAGCATAAGGGCAAAAAAAATGAGCCTATTATTGACGAGAACCGTGGCCCCGCTTTACCAGCGTTGGTACATCAACATGCGCTACCATGATGACGGGGACTCGGTAAAAAATAATTAAGCGGCTCTTGGGGGCCAAAAAAGCGAATTGCTTGTCAATTCGCTTTTTTTATTTTCTCTGATCTTGGAGATTAAGCCTTGGCCCGATGCGCCAGCTTGTCCCAGATTACCAGCACCGGACTGGCGATGAAAATGGAACTGTAAGTGCCGATAAAAATGCCGACCGCCAAAGCCAGGGCGAAATCCTTGATGGTGCTGCCGCCGAAAAACAGGATCGCCAATAAGGCCAAGATGGCGGAAAAAGACGTGTTGATGGAACGGGTCAATGTCTGATTGAGGCTGCGGTTGACCGTATTTTCAAAGTCTTCCTGGCTTTTGGGCAGATTCTCGCGGATGCGGTCAAAGACAATGATGGTATCGGAAACGCTGTAGCCCAGAACGGTCAGGACGGCGGCGATGAAAGGCGTGTTGATTTCCACTTTGAACACGTGGCCCAAGAGCGCGAAAACGCCAAGAATGAACAAGAGGTCGTGGACCAGGGCGATGATGGCGGCGAGGCCGTATTTCCAGGAAGCGACCGGCTTGGAAACTTTACGGAAAGCTAAGGAAATATAGACGATAATCATGATAAAAACAATGACGGTGGCGTTAAACGACTTGCTTTTTAATTCCTGGCCGATGGAAGGACCGACCGAATCAAATTGCAATTCCTTAAAAGAAGCGCCGTCATGAGCCGCGGCCAAAGCGGCCAAGTCACCAACAGCCGCCTGGTGCGCCGTTTCGCTGTCCTCTTTGAATTTTAAGATATAGGAATTGCTGGTCGGTTGAATGACCAGATTGTGCAAGTCGGCGCTCTTTAAGCTATCCTGAATTTCGGCGATAGTCGGTTGATAATTGGTAAACTGAACTTCCAAGGAACTGCCGCCGGTAAAATCAATGCCAAAATTCAAACCCCAAAAAATCAGAGCCAAAACCGCGGCCGCCAAGGCCAGAGTGGAAAGCGTGAGAAAAATTTTCCTTTTTTGAATTATCCGATAAATCATATGGTTATTTAAGCCTATTTATTACTCTCACCCACTTCGGCTCCTTCTGCCTTCGCCTTCCTGACGCCTAAAAGCCAAGTTCGCTTTTCCAGCCAATCGCCCAAAATGACGACAAACAAGGTATGGGTGATGACAATGGCGCTGAAGAGCGACACGGAAATGCCGATGAACAAAGTCGTACCGAAACCCTTGACCGTGGAGGTGCCGAAGAAAATCAAAATTAAACAGGTTATCAGAGTGGAAACATTACCGTCTCTTATGGACGGCCAAGCGCGCTTGAAACCGGCGTCCACCGCTTGGCTGACGCTTTTACCCTGCTTTAATTCTTCGCGCGTGCGGGCGAAAATCAGGATGTTGGCATCCACGGCCATGCCGATGGACAAAATGAAACCGGCGATGCCCGACAAGGTCAAAGTCACCGGTTTCAAGGCGTAAACGAAAAGCAAAATGCCGATAATGGCGAATAAAAGCGCCAAAGTGCCGTTAAATATTTTTAGGTCGTTAAACGTATAGAAGATAAGGCCGACCATAATGACGATAAGAATTAAAGCCAGCCAAATCGGCAAAGCCTTAAAAATCGCCAAAACCGTAAAGCCATAAATCAACAAGGATAAAACCGACAAAAAGCCGGGCAAACGGTAATAGAGGATCATAAAAAGAGAAACCAATAATAAGCCGATTAAACCGGCTTTAAGGCTATTGGCAATGGACTGCGAACCAAGACTGGCTTCCACGGTTTTTTGAGAAATCAGGCTTATAGGCACGGGCAAGGCGCCGGAGTTAAGGCGGGTGACCAGAAGTTTCGCTTCTTCCACGGTAAATTGGCCGGAGATGACGGCTTTGCCGCCGGTAATCGCTTCGTTCACGGTCGGAGCGCTGATAATATAGCCGTCCAAGAAAATGGCCACCGGCTTACCGACGTTTCTGGTAGTGATGTCTTCAAAAATTTTAGCGCCCTCGGCGTTAAATTCCAAGGCCACTTCCGGCCGGCCGTCATTGGGATTGAATTGCAAGACGGAGCGTTTTAAATATTTTCCGGTCAATTCCGTGTTCTGCCAAACAATATCAGCGGGATTCTGGCTCGTTTCCGTCGGCGTTAAAGTAACCGTGGACGTGCCGCTATCGGTCGTTACCTCGGCCGTGGCCGGCGTACTCGTGGCGGCCGGCTGGTTAGGCGCCTCTTCTTTGAATTCCAAAATCGGCGTTTCTCCGATCATCTTGATAGCGGCGTTAATGTCTTTTATACCGGCTAATTCGGCCACGATTTGGTAACCGCGGGCCGTACTTTTGTTGACTTGGACGACGGGCTCGGAAACGCCGAAGGCGTTAACCCGACGTTCAATAACATCGCGAGCCGAAGCCAAGGCGCTGGCCCGATCGCTTTCCGGAATATTACCCACGTCAGCGGAATAGACCAAGCGCGTACCGCCCACTAAATCCAGACCCAAACTGAAGGAGATGGGTTTTATCGGCGGCAAAACGATAATATGATTAGTTTTGTCAGCCAATCTCTGGCTGAAATTATTGTAATAATTACTGCCTACCGTCAAAATTACCACTAGGGCAAAAATGATAATCAGGCCTAAAATCCACCAGGCTTTGGCCCGTACGGATAATTTGGCAAATCTTTGCGCTAAAGACATAATTTTATAAAAATAAACCGACCGGACGCCGGTAAAAATCAATTTGATGCGGGAATTAAAACTTTAATTATTTTAAAATAATTAAAAATAAAAATCAAGCTCAATCTTTACAAAAAGCAGAATTTTATTTATAATAGCTCTATAAATTTAAGAAGCAGAGCGACCAGCCGGCCGCTCCAAAACCAATAATATGCCATTAATACCTACGGTTATTGAAAAAGAAGGCCAAATTGAACGCGCTTACGACATCTATTCCCGCCTCTTGAAAGACCGGATAATTTTTCTCGGCGAACCCATAGATGACCATGTCGCCAACATCATCATCGCCCAATTCCTCTTTCTGGACGCCGAAAACAAGGATAAGGACATAAAATTCTACATCAATTCCCCGGGCGGTTCGGTCTCCGCCGGCCTGGCGATTTACGACACCATGCAATACATTAAATCGCCGGTTTCCACCATTTGCGTCGGCATGGCCGCTTCCATGGCTTCCGTCTTATTGGCGGCCGGTGAAGCGGGCAAGCGCTTCGCCCTGCCTAATAGCGAAATTATGCTTCATCAAATCATGGGCGGCGCCGAAGGCCAAGCTTCCGATATTAAAATTCGCGCCGAGCATATCTTAAAAATGAAAGACAAGATGAATAAAATCTTAGCCCAGCATACGGGCAAATCCGTGGCCACGATAGAGAAAGACAGCGACCGTGATTATTTTATGGAGGCCGAAGAAGCGCAAAAATACGGCCTGGTAGACAAAATTATCCGCAAACCTTAAAGACAAGGGAAAAATCTAAACGCGAAAAATATAAACGCCGACGAAAAGCCGGCGTTTCTATTTAATCCGTCCTGAATTAAAAGCCTTATTTTAAAACAAAAGAATTAAGCATCAGTTGATAAATATTCGGGTAGGCGACGCGATCGCTAATCGCCGGGATATAAGAAATGACGTAAATGTTTTTATGACTTTTGTCCGTCAAGTAAAAATTCAGGCCGTCTTCTCCCCAAACGCCGTCCCAACCGTCGGCGCTTTTTAATCTCTCGTAAGTAACTGTGTCGTTGGGGAAGGAGTCGCCGTACCAGCTCAAAATAGATTGTCCATCAGTGTTGTCGGCCACGGAAATTTGCACCAAGGAGTCGTCGGGAGCGGAAAAAACCACCGTCGCCTCGTTATTCAAAGATTCTTCCGGCCAATTTTTGGGCGCTAAAATTTCATAACCCATGGCGACGCTGGAGAAAAAAACCAAATTTTGGTTAGCCGTTAATTTGCCGGCACTTAAAGGATCGTAACCATTGCTTATTTCCGCTAAATCATCATAACCGTCATTATCGGTATCGGCGCGGTTGGGGTTAGCGCCTAAGACCATTTCTTCATTATCATAAAAGCCGTCGTTGTCACTGTCTTCTAAGGACAAGAGACTGACACTAGCCGTCGCCGTTTCCTCCGCGGCCGTAGCCGTCAAATCAAAAACGGCTGGTACGCTCGTGGCTACGACTGCGGCCGGTATTGTCGTCGGTACGGAGGCGGCGTTCTCTTCATTAGCCGGCGCCGAGGCAACAGTTTCCCCTGGCGTTGAGCTAGAGACTGATTCTATAGGAGCTGTTACCGCCACTTTCGCTCCGGATTTACTCGCCGGTTTTATAATATAAATATAGCTAATATAAGCCAAAATAAATAAAAAAACTAAACCGCCGACCATAATCAGCAGGCCGACTCTTTTGAAATTGCCTTGCGGACTGACCGGAGTCGCGATTTGAATGGCCGGCGTCAGAGCCGGCTTCGACGCCAGCGGAATGACGGGCGAAGGCATATTATGCACAATTAAATCTTCGGCCGCCGGCTTTTTTTCTTGGCCGACGCTCACGGCGGGCATTAAAGGAGCTTTATTTTTTTTCTTAAAAGCGAACATAATTTTTTAACTGAAAAGGAAATAAGCGACTAAAACTACCAGGGCCAAAATTAAAATACCTAAAACCAGCCATCGTTGCCAATGATGACGGCTGGTTTGAGGCATGGTATGCAAATTTAAAGATAAGCGCGGCAACGATTTTGACGCTCTAAAGACGCCCAACCGCGACCGCGATTTGTTCTCGGGATTATTGACCATAAATGAAAAAATTTTTTACCGTGGCCTTCTTTTATGGCGTCGTTAGCCCCGACAAACGTCCGGCGCCGTTGGGATTATAGCCGTTTTGCACCTCTTCACCGTCGCTATAACCGTCTCCATCGGTATCACTTAAGAGAGGGTTAGTCTGATAAATCTTGACTTCCTCATAATCGCTCAAACCGTCGTTATCCGTGTCAATCACGTTGGGATTGGTGCCGTAAGTCGCTTCCTCGGCGTCCGTCAAACCGTCGCTGTCGGAGTCAACCACGGTCGGAATGACGCTCGGCGTCTCCGAAGCCGTTTCCTCGGAGGTGGTGGCCGGCGCCAAAGTAGATTCGGAAGGCGTTGTCGCCGCCGGCGACAATTCAATCGGGCTCGGCGTCGTCACTTCGGAAACCGTGTTATTAGTAGCGCTTGGCGCTACTTCGGAAACAACCGAATTGGTGCTCGGCGTATTAACTACCGTCGGCAAACTCTCACTCGCGCTTTTCTTTAAAAATTGCGAATAGACCAAATAGCCGATTAAAACGACGATAATCACGACGATGGCGATTAAAACTACTTTAAACCAGCGGCCCCCGCCTTTCTTGCTTTCGCCGCCTAAATTTTGGTCTTCGTCGGCCGCCAAACCGACTTTTTTGGTCTCAATTTCGCCCAAAGGCGCCGGCGGATTGTAATTGCCGCCAGCAGCGTTATTTTTGTCGGTTTCGGCGAAAATATCGTCTACCGCCGGCCGATTGGCTTGAGAAGGATTGTCATTAAACATAAAGTTGCCAAATTATTATTAATTAAATTATAACGGATAAATCGCCGGCTGTATAGTTCCATACTTCCCCGAGAGACGCGAGTGGCGGTGGGCGAGGCCAAAGGCAAAAACAAGCGCTTAGGGCAAACGCGGACTGACCGGACCAACTTGGCTCGGATCAGTAACAATATCGCTGTCGTTTCTAATTATCTTATAAATCATCACCTGGCCGCCGGCGTCCCGCTTCAAGGCCTGAATCCGGCTAGAGGCCGGCAAGCCGAGATTCTGTTTCTCGCTCGCATTTAAAAATTCCGGCTGATAGGCGGGGACGGGCGGCAAAACCGGATTTTCTTTAAACATTATAAAAATAAACACGATCGCAATCGCGACAAACAATAAAAGAAAACTCAAAATTATCACTTTTCTATTTTTAAACATAAACCTCTGGGCTTAAGCTGTTTTAAAAATTACTACTTATTTATTCACACAATGATGCTGCTTATCGCAAGTTTGTTGCTTAGTGCAGCAAGATATGCCGCAGGCGGTATATTCACTTTTTGATCGGCAAACGTTGTCGCAACAAACTTCTTTAGAATTATGGCAACAAGCGTTGCCGCAAAGAGAATAAAGGTTTTTGGGCTTACATTGATCCCCACAGCAAATTTGTGTATTAGAATTGCAGCAATCCTCGCCGCAAATAATCTCGCAGACGCATTGGCCGGCCTGATTGCAGGTCTCGTCGGGGGCGCAAGTGCCGCAGGTGTCGCCGCAACCGTCCGGGCCACATTGCCGGTCGGCGCAATCAGGAGTACAGACGCATTTATGGTTCTCGCAGGTCTTGCCGGGGGCGCAAGTGCCGCAGGTGTCGCCGCAACCGTCGTCCCCGCATTCCCAGCCGGCCTGGCAATTGGGCGTGCAGCCGACGCAAGGCGCCTGGCTCTCGCAGCCGTTAGCCGGGTCGGCGTCGCAGTCGTACCAGCCGTTATCGCAGACGCACTTCATCCCGGACAAATGCTGGTGGATACTACTATCGCAAGTCGGCGAAACCGCGTCAGGAGAACAATCCATTGGACAGTTGGTCGGATTTTCCACATCCACCGGTCCGGCCGGCGTCTCTATCTCCAGCTGGCAATAGCCGTCGCCGCAGAAGCCGCCGCCGGCTAGCGGCGATTTGAAGACGCAATAATTGTTGCTTAATATGGGTTCGGGCGTAGTCTCGCCAAGGGCCGGCTGGCAGCCGTACTGTTTCTCCGGCGAACTCATGGCCGGATCCAAGGTAACGCCGGCATTGCCGTCGCAATCTTCATAGCCGTCATTATAGATGCCGCCGCGGCCTTCCAGGTTCGGCGTTTGCTTCTGGCCGTCGCCGCAGTAATCGTTGACGCGGAGGGTGAAGCCGCGAGTGGAAAAAGGCCCGTATTCATTGGTGACCTTGATGTTTATCAGCGTCCCTGTGGAAATGACTGTGGCTTGGCCCTGCAAATAGACTGGTTCAGTCGAGGTCGGAGAACCGGGTGCGATTAAATATAAATCGGCGGGCAAGGCGGCCAAGTTGCTGTAGGTTAAGGTGTGGTGGCCGGACTGGACCGGCCCCAAGGAACAACGGTAATTCAGGCTCAAGCGGATGGCCGGCGGACAATTGAAATCCAAATAGGGGCGGTCAACGCGGATATGGAGGGTAAACGTCTTGGTGGAACTGCCCTTGAGCTTGTTAGTGACCGTCACCTTATAGACGAAATCTGTGTCGGCGGTAAATTGATGGGAAGTGGGGATTACGCCGGAGTAGGTCACCTGATATTTATTGATGCCGACGGTACTAACTGTTATCTCTATAGCTGTCTTGAGAGCCAAAAGATCGAAAGGCCCGGAAAGCATCTCGACGCTATAAGCCTTGTCCGGTTCGTCAATATTGCTACCGGAAAAGGAAAAGCTATAGCCAAAAGGCACGGTCGGATCCAGGACATATTCGCCGTCGGCCGC
>CAZXZR010000017.1:0-14343 GCA_964645545.1 uncultured Gammaproteobacteria bacterium
CTATGGTTCGGCCTCCGGCTTCCGCCCGCCGGCTGAGGCTTGTACTCTTGAGGGCTAGAACCTTTTGATTTTTGCCCCTTGATCCTTTTAAAAACGAGAGGTTTCCGCGATAATATCCGGAGCCTCTCTTTTTTGTTTCCTGATTCGCAAATTTTCTGTGGATAACTCATTAAAGTCGCGTGATTTTTTTGAAAGTTAGCTAAATTGACCCGAGGGTGGAAATTTGCTAAAATAGTATCGGATACAATATTTAGTGGTCTATTTTTTAAAAAGGCCACTAAATATGGGGTTCAGCCCCAGGCCCCAAACCTATGAAATGCCCGATTTGCTATTATCCTGCCACCAAAGTGGTGGATTCGCGGGTCGCCCCGGACGGTCTGTCCATTAGGCGGCGGCGCGAATGCTTGAAATGCGGCTTCCGCTTCTCGACTTATGAGGAAATAGAGCTTTTGGACCTGATCATCGTCAAACGGGACGGCCGGCGGGAGTCATACAGCCGCGATAAGCTGATTAACGGCCTGAAAAAGGCTTGTGAAAAGCGGGCCATCACCGAGGACCGCTTCAAAAGGCTGGTCCACTCCATTGAACGCGACCTTCAGCGCCTGAAGAAAACGGAAATCACCTCCCGTCAAATCGGCCAGGTGGTGATGAAGAACCTGAAGCGGGTGGACGCCGTCGCCTATATCCGCTACGCCTCGGTCTACGAATCTTTCAAGGACGCCCATGAATTCCGCAAGGAATTGAATAAGCTCATCAAAGAAAAAAATTAATTTCTCGCGGCCGGTCGGACCGGTCCCCTCTTTTATGCCGGAAACCATCACCAAAATCATCAAACGCTCGGGCGACATCGCCGCCTTCGACCAGGAAAAGATCTTCAGCGCCATCTTAAAAGCCGCCATGTCCGTGGGCGTGGACGACCGTCATCTGGCCAAAAAGCTGACCGACCAGGTGGTGATAAAATTGAACCAGAAATTCCACAAGCACAGCATTCCGGCCGTGGAAGAAATCCAGGACATCGTGGAAGAAGTCCTGATAGAGAACCGGCTCATCGATCTGGCCAAGTCATACATCCTCTATCGCGACCAGCACCGGCAATTGCGCGACATCGGCCAGGCGACCGTGGACGAAAAACTGATGGAAGACTATTTGGGCCGGGCCGACTGGCGCCTGAAGGAAAATAGTAACATGAGCTTTTCCGTCCAGGGTTTGAACAATTACATCGCCTCGGCCATTTCCGCTCGCTACTGGTTAAATAAACTTTATCCGGAGAACATCCGCCAGGCGCACGTCAAGGGCGATCTCCATCTCCATGACCTCGGTCTCTTGGCTCCTTATTGTTGCGGCTGGGACCTGAAGGATCTGCTTCTGCGCGGCTTCCGCGGTGTCAGCGAGAAAGTCCAGAGCAATCCGCCCAAGCATTTCCGCAGCGCCCTGGGGCAGATCATTAATTTCTTTTACACTCTTCAGGGCGAATCGGCCGGCGCTAACGCCTTCGCCAATTTTGACACTTACCTGGCGCCCTTCATCCGCTACGACAATTTGACCTATACCGAAGTCAAGCAGGGTTTGCAGGAATTCATGTTCAATATCAACGTGCCGACGCGGGTCGGGTTCCAAACGCCCTTTACCAACGTGACCATTGACGTGACGCCGCCGCCCTCGGTCGGCGAAGAGAACGTTATTATCGGCGGGAAAATCATGCCGGAAAAATACAAGGATTTTCAGGCGGAAATGGATACTTTTAACAAAGCTTTCGCCGAAATTATGTTGGCCGGCGATTCCACCGGCCGGGTCTTCGGCTTTCCCATTCCCACCTATTGCATTGACAAGGATTTTGATTGGGAGCGTCCTTCTTTGACGCCGGTTTGGGAAATGACGGCCAAATACGGCATTCCCTATTTTTCCAATTTCATCAATTCCGACATGAAACGCGATGACGCTCGCTCCATGTGCTGCCGCCTGCGTCTGGACAACCGTGAATTAAGAAAACGTGGCGGCGGGCTCTTCGGCGCCAACCCTTTGACCGGCTCGGTTGGCGTGGTTACCATTAATCTCGCCCGTCTCGGCTATTTGGCCAGGGATGAAGAGGATTTCAAAACCCGCTTATTGAAATTAATGGAGCTGGCTAAGGAAAGTTTGGAAATAAAGCGGAAAATTATTGAAAAATTCACTGACGATCATCTTTATCCTTACTCCATGTTCTATTTGGAGAATATCCATAAGCGCTTCGGCGCCTATTGGAAGAACCATTTTTCCACCATCGGCATCAACGGCATGAACGAGGCCCTGCTCAACCTGATGGGCAAGGACATCGCTTCGCCGGAGGGCCACGCCTTCGCCGCCGAGATTCTGGACTTTATGCGCGAGAAACTGATGGATTTCCAGAACGAGACCAATAACCTTTATAATTTGGAAGCGACTCCGGGCGAAGGCTGCACTTACCGTTTCGCCAAGAAAGACCAGGAGCTTTATCCGGGCATAATCTGTGCCAACAGCGAGGCCGTGAAAAAACTGGGCGCCGCTCCCTATTACACCAATTCCAGTCATTTGCACGTCAGTTTCACCGATGATATTTTTTCCGCCTTGGATTTGCAGGACGACTTACAGGTCAAGTACACGGGCGGCACGGTCTTGCACGGCTATTTGGGCGAACGCCTGCCTTCGGGCGCGGCCGCCAAGAAACTGGTCAAAAAAATCGTGGAAAATTACCGCCTGCCCTATTTCACCATCACCCCGACCTTTTCCATCTGTCCCAAGCACGGCTATCTTTCCGGGGAGCATAAATATTGCCCCAAATGTGACGAGGAGATCGGCTATCAGGAGACGGTTAACACGGCCGCTTTGGAAGAAGAAGTCGTTTCCGAAAGCCAAATTTGAAATTTATAATTAATTTATAATAAATTAGCGGTAAATATATGAGTCCCATTCAAACTCAACGGCAAGAATGCATTGTTTACAGCCGCGTCGTCGGCTGGTTGACCCCGGTGAAAAACTATAATCCGGGCAAGGCGTCCGAATACAAAGATCGTAAAACCTTTAAAGTTGCCAGTGAATAAATTTTAATTAGCTTTATGATCATCGGTGGCTTGGAGAAATTAAGCCTTCTTGACTACCCCGATCATCTAGCGGCCATTATCTTCACTGCTGGTTGTAATTTTCGTTGCCACTTTTGCTATAACCCTATGCTTGTCCTGCCCAAAAAGGGAAGGACAGAAAAACATAAAAAAGAAAAAGGTTTTTCACCCCTTTCCCAAAAAGACCTTTTTCTTTTTTTAAAGTCCAGAGTGGGTCGCTTGGAAGGCGTAGTCATTACTGGCGGGGAACCGACTTTGCATCGGGATCTCCCGTCTTTTATTAAAAAAATCAAAGCCTTAGGCTATTTAGTTAAATTAGACACCAACGGCAGCAACCCGACTATGTTAGCCGAATTGATTAAAAAGAAATTAATTGATTACTTAGCCATGGATTTGAAGGCGCCTTTTAAGAAATATCGCCAAGTAGTCAACGCGCCGGTTAATTGTCAGAATCTCAAGAAAAGTGTTAAAATTATAAAGTCCAGCGGTTTGCCCTATGAATTTCGGACCACGGTCGTGCCCGGGCTTTTGGGCGCTAAAGACTTAGCTTTAATGGGCCAAACGATTAAAGGCACGGATAAGTGGTATTTACAAGCTTTTAAGTCCGATACGAACTTGGTTGACGCCGCTTATCAGGCTCGTAGCGCCTATAGCGCCAAAGACATGCGCGCTTTCGCGGCTTTGGGCGAAAAATACGTTAAACTCTGCCAAGTCAGAGGCTAAAAAATATGGCCGAGACAATAAAAAATGACGCTGCCGTCGTAGAAGAAAAAGAGGAAGAAAGTGCGGCTATGCCGGCGACCAAAGCCGCGCCCGCTTGGGCGCAGGAAATTTTAAGCGCCGACAAAGAGATTTTGCGCAGCCTAAAAAGAGTCAAGCGCTATTTTCACTGGCGGGTCATTTGGATCGCCGTTAAATGGGCGTTTTTGGTTTTGATCGTGATTTTAGGTTTCATTTCCTTCCGTACCATTTCTTCCTATTTGCAAGGCTATGTGAACATGTTTAATTCCTACGGGGCCAAATTAGGCGGCCAGAATTTTACTCCCAACCAATAAGTCGGCCCCTTATTATTTATGGCCAGTAACGAAGTGGCGCTTTTCGCGCAGACAACCTATCGCCACGAATTCAAAAAATTCGGCATTAAAACCGACGACCGCCGTCGGCATATGTATTTTATTGGCAAAACCGGCATGGGCAAGTCCACAGTTTTGGAGAACATGATCGTCGGCGACATTCGCGCCGGCCGCGGCGTCGCCGTCGTTGATCCGCACGGCGATTTGGCCGAGAAAGTCATTCAATACATTCCCGTTAGTCGCGTTAACGAGGTTGTCTATTTTAATCCGGCCGACATTGATTATCCCATCGCCTTCAACGTCGTTGAGCAAGTGGAGCCGCATTTGCGCCACTTGGTCGCTTCCGGATTAATCGGCGTTTTTCAAAAACTCTGGGCCGATTCCTGGGGGCCGCGCTTGGAATACATTTTGCGTAACGCCATTTTGGCGATTTTGGATTTCCCCGGTTCCACTTTGTTGGGCGTGGTGCGCATGCTCTCGGACAAAAATTACCGCAAGCGCGTGGTCTCTAACATCAAAGATCCGGTGGTCAAGGCTTTTTGGGAAAAAGAATTCTCCGGCTATGCCGACAAGTTCGCCGCCGAAGCCGTTTCCCCTATTCAAAACAAAGTCGGCCAATTTTTATCCAGCTCTTTGATGAGAAACATTATTGGCCAGGTGAAATCAGCCGTTAACTTACGGGAAATAATGGATAACGGCAAAATTTTAATCATGAATTTATCCAAAGGCCGCATCGGCGAAGACAACTCCGCGCTTTTGGGGGCGATGATGATTACTAAAATCCAATTAGCTTCCATGAGCCGCGTGGACGTGCCAGAGCGTGATCGCCGCGACTTCTATCTCTACATTGACGAGTTCCAAAATTTTTCTACCGACAGCTTCACCAACATTTTGTCGGAAGCCAGAAAATATCGCTTGAATTTGATTTTGGCCCATCAATACATTGAGCAATTAGGTGAGAAAGTAGAGGCGGCCGTTTTCGGCAATATCGGCACCATGGTTGTTTTTCGGGTCGGCGCCGCCGACGCCGAAGAATTAGTCAAGGAATTTACCCCAACTTTTAGCGAAGAGGACTTGGTCAATCTGCCCAAATACGAAATGTATTTAAAATTAATGATTGACGGTGTCGCCTCCGCGCCCTTTTCCGCTTTAGGCCTGCCGCCCTTGGCTGAAGAAGAAAAATCCGGCAATTTGGAGAAAGTTATTGCTTATTCGCGGCAAAAATACGCTTCCGACCGCCGCGACGTGGAAGACAAGATAATGCGCTGGCACGAGAATTACGGTGAGGAAAAAGAAGAAAAAACCGCGGGAGGAGGCGCGTCTTCCCGAACTTTCCGTTCCGCTGGCTCAACGCCGTCGCGGAATAATTTTTCTCCGGCCGCTACGCCGCCAGCCGCCGTTAACCGGCCGGCGTCCCGGAATTTGCCTTTATCTACACCTTCTTCGCCGACCGTCAGTCCGAGTTCGCCTCCGTCCGCCGGCCCGCCGGCTCGTTCCTTTGTTTCGCCGTCCTCGCCCGCGCCCGCCAGCCGCGGCTATGAGGCCATTTGCGACAATTGCGGCCGGCCGACCATAGTTTCTTTTATTCCCGATGGCATCCGCCCGGTTTATTGCCGCGATTGTTTGATGAAGAAAAAAGAAGAGAAGCGCTTGGAATTGGAGGAAAGGCGTTTGGCCAAACAGAAAGAAAAAGCCGCTTTAGAATTGGAGGCGGCCCGGCAGAAAGCTATTCCCAGTTTAACTTTAGACGATTTGAAAAATCGGGCTCCGGTTGATTTTAAGGGGCGGGTGATAAAAGAAGAAAAGGTGAGGGAGAAAGAAGAGGTTTTTTTACAGCCGCCTAAGAATAATAAGAATAAAGAAAATCCGGCGCCGGCCAAGCGCGGTCCGGAAAGAGATTTAGCTGAAGGCGAGGAGGTAACGATTAGCGACAATAAGTTTTAAATCGGCCCTCGGTCGCGACGGCCGATTCTTATTATGTATCTATTTTTTGACACCGAAACCACGGGTTTACCGGAAGATTATCAAGCGCCGCTTGATGATTTTTTAAATTGGCCGCGTTTGGTGCAAATCGCCTGGAGCTGGTACGATGAGACCGGCGAACCTTGGGAGAGCTGTAGTTTCATTATCAAACCGGAAGGTTTTGTCATTCCCTCCGAGGTGGTTAAAATCCACCGTATTTCCCAGGCGCGGGCTCTAAAAGAAGGCGTTTTTTTGCGCCCGACTTTAGAACGCTTTCTTAACGCCGTTAACGAGGCCAATTATCTAGTGGCTCATAACATTGATTTTGATTTAAAAGTAATCGGCGCCGAACTTTTACGGGAAAAACTGGCTAATCCTTTGGCGAGCCGGAAACAACTTTGCACCATGCGCGCCGGCGCTGACGTTTGCCAATTGGACAACGGCCGCGGCGGCTATAAATGGCCCAGCCTGACGGAATTACACCGTTGTCTATTCGCCGCCAATTTTAGCGAAGCCCATGACGCCGTCTTTGACGTCAAGGCTTGCGCCGCCTGCTTTTTTGCGTTAAAAAATAAGGGAGCCTTCAAAGCTTTTTAAATTATGCCTATAAGCGTGGAAACGGACAATCAAGCCACCATGACGGCTGACCGACAGGAAAAGGGACCACGGTCGGCCAGCCCCAGAGAAGCCCTAAATACCGGTCAAGATTACTTAAAAATTGGCCGAGCCACGGAATTAAGCGGCCGCGATTACCGCTTTTATCGCCTTTTAGAAATGTTGCCGGGTTTTTTGTCTTTGGCCACGCTTTTTATTTTGTTAATCTTATCCTATCTCAAACCGGTCTGGATCGCTTATTTCATTATCGCCTTTGACGTTTATTGGCTGCTTTTGGTGGTATACATGGCGATTTTTTTAATTAACGCTTACCGCAATCTAAAGCGCGGCCTAAAAACCGACTGGCGCGTTAAATGCGAGGCTTTGAAAACTTATCATTTTGACGACGAAGTCGCCCTTGACGCTTTGTGCCGTCAGGGTTTGGTTTGGGATGATTTGTGGCAGATCATTATCATGCCCACGGCCTTTGAAGACGAAGGCATAATCCGGACTTCGCTGCAAGCCCTGTTGAACGACGGTTTCCCGAGGGAAAAAATGATCGTCGCCGTGGCTTTTGAAGAGCGGGCGGGAGCGGCGGCGCATGAACGAGCCGAGAAAATAGAAAAAGAATTCCGGGGTCGTTTTGGCCATTTCCTGACGACTTTTCATCCCGACAGCATTGTCGGCGAAATTAAAGGCAAAGGCTCCAACCAGACTTGGTCAATAAAAGTGATAAAAGAGGAAATAATTGATTGGGAAAATTTGCCTTATGATAAAATTTTGGTCAGCGTCTTTGACGTGGACACGGCCGTAAGACCCGGCTATTTTTTCGCCTTGAGCTATAAATTTTTGACCGCGACTTCACCCTATCGGGCCAGTTATCAGCCGGTGCCGGTTTACCAAAATAACATCTGGCGCGCGCCCTTTTTTTCGCGCGTCGCGGCCACTTCCAACACCTTTTGGCAGATGATCATGCAGGTGCGCCAGGAAAGTCTGGTCACCTATTCTTCGCACTCCATGACTTTTAAAGCTTTGGCGGAAATTGGTTTCTGGTCGCCGAAAATGGTCAGCGAAGACTCGCGCATTTTCTGGCATTGTCTTTTGTACTATAACGGCGATTACCGCGTGGAGCCGATTCATCACGCCGTTTCCATGGATATTACCTGCGACCAAAGCTTTTGGAAAACGGTTAAGAGTTTATATAAACAACAGCGGCGCTGGGCTTGGGGCGCGGAAAACATTCCTTTTCTAATTTTTAACGCTAGAAAGCGTTGGCGCCAACTAGACAAGAAAAAAATCATTTCCCATATTTTTGTGCAAATTTACGGCTTCCATTCTTGGGCGACCAACGCGCTTATCATTGCCGTCATCGGCTGGATGCCTATGCTTTTAGGCGGTTCCCGTTTCAACACTATGGTTTTATCGGGCAATTTACCTCTGGTCACGCAGATTTTTATGAACGTGGCCATGGTCGGCCTCTTCGTTTCCGCCATTATCTCCGGCCTGCTTCTGCCGAAACGGCCGAAAAAATATAGCGTCTGGAAGAATATCAAGATGGCTTTGGAATGGTTTTTCGTGCCCGTGACCATCATCTTTTTCGGCGCCATACCTTGCTTGGACGCGCAAATTCATCTTTTGCGCGGCCGCTACATGGGTTTCTGGGTGACACCCAAGGAGAGGAAATGAGAGGCGGGCTTCAGGATTTGAAAAACGAAAAGCCTTCGTTTTTGTCCGAAGGCTTTTTTGGCGAATTTGCGCGGCATTTTGTCTACTCGTCGAGCACATGCTATAATACTAATTAATGTTAAGAAGAAAAATCAGCCCGCATTTGTTAAACGAAGGGCAAAGCGCCAAACCGCGCCATTTTTTCTATCGCCTGGTCTCCAGCCAGCGTTTTTTGGCGATTATCGGGCTGATTTTTTTGTTGTTGATAATCTTCCCTTTAGCCCGCAGCTATAGCCAAAAGCGCCTGGTGGAGAAAGAAATAGAGGGCGTGCAAAAACAAATCGCCGCCTTTGAAAGTCAGAACCAGAACCTCAAGGATATGGTCAGCTATTTGCAGTCGGACCAATCCTTGGAAGAGCAGGCGCGCTTGAATTTAAATTTAAAAAAGCCCGGGGAGCAGGTGGTCGTCATTGAAGCGCCTAAAGGAAACGCCGGCACAGCGCCGGCGATGACCACGGCCACGGGTAATTTCAGTAAATGGTGGCGTTATTTTTTCCCTTGAGCCGAGAGCGGGGTTTGAACCCGCGACCTACGCGTTACGAGTGCGTCGCTCTACCAGCTGAGCTATCTCGGCGAATGTGAGCGGGTGAGCGGAATCGGACCGCCTTCTTCAGCTTGGGAAGCTGACGTAATAGCCATTATACGACACCCGCGGCCAGGCGGCCGAAACCGACTTTAATCATTATAAACGTAAGGAGTAATTTTAGTCAATTATTTTTTTATGAAATTTAAGACGCGTCTAATTTACCTGATTTTGCCCTTCTTTTTGTTTTTGGGCATTTTTCCGGCGGCCCGGGCGGCCGACTTTACTATTGATTACGCCGCGCAAGCTTTCGGCTCGCCAACGACCCTAAGTAGCAGTGAAGTTGAGGCCAATAATCTCCCTTGGCAGTGGCAAGCTTTGACACCGGCCTACCGCTATGCTTTCAGCGCTTCCCAAACCTACGATCCCAGTCGACCGATGACGATAAAAATCAATTACGGCGCCGGCAATAATTATTTCAAACAAATTTTCGCCTACGATCAACTGGCCAATAGCTGGCAACCGCTTTTAAGCAGCGATGTGCCGGAAGAAAATTACATTAGCGCCTCAACCACGGCGACCATGGGCCAATTAATTCTCTTGAGCAATCCGGATTTAATGACCATAGGCACGGCCAGCTGGTACAGCTATAAAGGTGGTCTATTCGCGGCTTCGCCGGATTTCGCCAAGGGTTCGGTTTTGCGCGTCTCTAATTTAGACAACGGTAAATCCGTGGATGTGGCCGTAAACGACTGGGGGCCGGACAGAAACGTTCATCCCGACCGCGTCATCGATTTAGACAAGGTCGCTTTCCAGAAGCTCGCTTCCCTTAGCGAGGGTTTGGTTAGGGTAAAAATAGAGCCGCTTCAAGTCGTTGTTTCTGCCTTAGATAGCGCTCGGTCGCAGACGACTGGCGCGCCTGATATCAACGCTACCGAAGCCGTGGTTTTATCAGAAGCCGACGGCCGCGTGCTTTGGGGAAAAAACGCGACGACGGTCGCGCCTTTGGCCAGCCTGACTAAACTGGTGGCTATGCGCGTTTTTTTTGATACCCGGACGAGCCTGAACGAAGTCGTCAGCTACAAGGAGCAGGATGAGAATTATAATTATCAATATTGTCAGCCGGGCGAGCCGACCCTCTTGCGCGTGGCCGAAGGCGAGACCATGACTGTGGAGGACCTGCTTTACGCCGCTTTAGTCGGTTCGGCCAATAACGCCGTGGAAAGCCTGGTCCGCGTTTCCGGCTTGAGCCGGCCGGAATTCATCAAGAGAATGAACGATTTGGTTCATTCTTGGGGAGCGACGGCGACTAATTTCGTGGAACCGACCGGCCTGTCCCCGGAAAACGTGAGCTCGCCTTATGATTATGCTATAATAAGCAAAGAAGTTTTAAGCAATCCTTTATTGAAAAAAGTCACGACCACCAAGAGCTATACTTTCAAGACGATTAATACCCAAAAAAGCCACACCTTAACCAATACCAACCAAATGGTCATCGATGGCAGTTATCCCTTGACCGGCTCCAAGACCGGCTATTTGGACGAAGCCGGTTATTGCTTAATGACGCGGGTGGCGACGCCAACGGGAGATCTGGTTATCGTCACCTTCGGTTCGCCTTCCAAGGCGGAAAGCGTTTGGGACAACGAGCAATTAATCAATTACGGCCAAAGGCAATTAGCGGCCCAATAATTTTGGCTTAAAATAATTATGATTAAACTGCGCGCGGTTGATAAAATTTACGCCAACAAAATCAAAGTTTTAGACGACGTCAGCCTGGACATCAAGCCGGGCGAATTTGTTTCCATCGTGGGACAATCCGGCGCCGGCAAGACGACCTTGGTCAAGCTTCTAATCGGCGAGGAAAGGGCCACCTCCGGCCGGGTTCTGGTCGGCGACTGGGACATCATCCGCCTAAGCAAGCGCGAAGTCCCCTATTTGAGGCGGCAAATCGGCGTCATTTTTCAGGACTTCAAGCTCCTGCCGAAAAAGACCCTAGCCGAGAACGTCGCTTTCGCCTTGGAAGTGTCCGGCGGCACGGCGGCGAAGATAAAGAAAATCGTCCCCAACGTCTTGAAGATCGTCGGCTTGGACGACAAGGCGAAGCGCTATCCGCACGAGGTTTCCGGCGGCGAACAGCAGCGCGCCGCCATTGCCCGCGCCCTGGTGCACCAGCCCAAAATCCTTTTGGCCGACGAACCGACCGGCAATTTGGACGCCATCAACGCCAACGAGATCATTGACCTCTTGCTGCGCATCAACAAATTCGGGACGACGGTGATTTTGGTCACGCACAACAAGGAAATCGTCAACCGCCTGAACAAGCGCGTCATCTCCATGGACCGCGGCCGCGTAACCAGCGACCAGGCTTCGGGTAAATATTTGCTTTAATATGCTTTCCCTCTACCGCATCCTCAAATTCAGCTTTCAGGACATTGCCAGGAACATCTGGCTGACCATCGTGACCATAACTATTCTGCTTCTGGCCCTGTTTTCCATCAACATGCTCCTGACCGTTAGGGTTATAAGCGCCAGCGCCGTGGAAGCGATCAAGGACAAGATTGACATCAGCCTCTATATCAAGCCGGAAACGCCGGAAAGCGAAATCATGAATTTGAAGACGCAATTGGCCAATTCGCCGCGGGTGAAAAACATCAGCTATATTTCCAAGGAAAACGCCCTGCAGATTTTCCGCGAGACCTATAAAAACAACCAGGAAATCTTGGGCGCCCTGCAGGAATTGGGGCGTAACCCCTTGTCGCCCAGCCTGACGCTGACACCGAGCAATTTCGCCGAGTCCGGCCTGTTGATTAACGAATTGAGGGCCCTGGACAACCCGATAATAGAATCGCGCGATTTCTCCGACAACAGCCTGGTCCTGGACAAGATTGGGGCGATAACCAAGCGCGTCAACGAAGTCGGCCTCGTCCTCATTTCGCTTTTCATCCTTACCAGCCTCCTGGTCGTCTATAACTCCATTCGCGTGGCCATTTACACCCACCGCCAGGAAATAGAAATAATGCGCCTGGTCGGGGCCTCCAATTTCTTCGTTTACATGCCCTATGTGGTTTCGGCCCTGGTCTATACCCTGCTAAGCCTTCTGATAATGATTTCCATTTTCTATTCCTTCTTGACCCTGCTCCAGCCCTATCTGGAAGTCTTTTTCACCGGCTATAACGTCAACATCCTTGCCTATTTCGTCAATAATTTTTGGCTGGTCTTCGGCGGCCAGTTTCTTGTCATCTTATTCATCAACGTCGCCGCCAGTCTGTTCGCGGTCCGAAAATACGCCCGGGTGTAGGGCGGAGGCGCCGGCTCGCTTCAGTTGCGCCCGTTTGGCTTTTTGGTTTAAATCCGCCCGAGTTCGGGCTTTCATGTTTGACTTTTTGGCCATTTTTTAATAATATCCTGGTAGCAGGATATTTTATTTATCGGCCGCTTAGAGCGGCCCGATTGCGGGGTCGTCTAATGGTAGGACCGTGGCCTTTGGAGCCATTTATCCTGGTTCGAATCCAGGCCCCGCAGCATATTTTAACGATACGAACTCAAAATTTTTAGACGAACTGAATTGTTCGCCCCGCCCCGCTTCGAGCGGGGCGGGGCTTTTCGGCCCGCCAAAATCCTGCGGATTTTGGCGGAAAATGAAGTGGATTTTGATATTTTCGGGCGAGTAGAGGATATTTTCAAGAAACCTTTTAGTAAAAAGGTTTCTTTCAATTCCTTTTCTTATTTTCAGTTCGGAAAGGAAAAATTTTAGAGTGTCGGATATGCTTTCAGTGGAAAATTTAGAGCATGAATTCGTTAGTTCGTGTCCAACTTGGCGGGGGATTTGTAAATCATTATTTAACCGGAAAACAAGATTTTCAATATAGTTTTTATCAACCGAAATTCGCTCTAAATTTTCCAAACAAAAATTTTCCAATCTTTCGGCGGAAACTTGTTTTACCGGACAGCTTTGCCAATCTTCTCTCACAGTAGAAGTACAACGATAATAGTAATATCTTTTTAATTTTCCATTATCTTTTTTATTGGTAAAACAAGAGGTCATTCTTGAGCCGCAAGTTTCGCATTTTACCAATCCGCCGAAAAGAAAATTTTTGTACACTCTAAAATTTTTAACCTTTTCTTTATGAATTTTTTGAGCAAGATTAAAGATTTCTTCAGAAATTATTGGTTCGTGAATACCCTGATAGATTTCTTTGTTATGTTTAATTTTTCCCATATAGACAACATTTCTCAAAGAATAGGCGATATTTGTTTTCGAGAAAATATTGCCGTTTCTGCTTTTTATACCTTTTTCTTTCAAAAACTTATAAACAGCGGATAAAGATTGTGTTTCAAGGTATTTTTCAAAAATTGATTTTATTATTTCCGCCTCTTTTTTTTGAGGAACAAGTTTTTTGTTTTGTCTTGTGTAGCCATAAGGAGTAAATCCGCCACTGCATAAACCTTTTTTGGCGCGTTCTAGCATTTTATCTCGTGTTCTTTCTGAGGTTAACTCTCTTTCAAATTGGGCGAAGGTAAACATTATATTCCGCAAAAGCCGACCCGCCGGTGTTGAAGTATCAAACCTCTCAGTTATAGAAATAAAATCAATTTTTGATTGCTCAAAAAATTCTATGAGTTGGTAAAAATCCTTTGGCGAACGGGTGAGCCGATCAATTTTATAAACCAAAACCACATCAATTTTTTCTTTTTTCAAATCCGAAAGAAGTTGTTGGATATTCGGTCGGTTAAGCGTTGCCCCCGAATAGCCAGCGTCAGAATAAACCTTGAAAACTCGCCAGTTATTCTGGCTATTTACGAACGACCTAATTTTTTCTTCTTGGCTTTCGCAAGACGAAAATTCTTTTTCCGCTTGCATATCTGTCGAAACTCTTGTGTATATTGCGCAGTTTTTCATATTTTTTAACCAAAGGGGCAACCCTGTGAACCCAATCCCGCTTTCGCGAAATTGACAGAAGTTGCCCCTTCGGGATTACAACTTAATTGTTGTAATAAAATTCGCGAAGCGTATGGAACTGGGTTCGCTTTTATTATAGCAAGATTTGAAAAAAAGAAAAAATTCTCTACTCGCCCGAAAACATCAAAATCCGCTTCATTTCCCGCCAAAATCCGCAGGATTTTGGCGGGCCGAAAAGCCCCGCCCCGCTCGAAGCGGGGCGGGGCGAACAATTCAGTTCGTCTAAAAATTTTGAGTTCGTATCGTTAAAATATGCTGCAGAATTAAAACAGCAACAAACTCTCACTATTATTTTACCGAATTTAATCCACAAATCTAAGAAACGAAACTTGAACTGATGGATTGCCCGCCGCCTGCGGCGGCGGGCAGGAAAACCTGTCGGCTCGCGGGCAAAAAATTTCCTCCCCTAAAACCCCTCCATTTTTTGCCCGC
>CAZXZR010000018.1:0-14198 GCA_964645545.1 uncultured Gammaproteobacteria bacterium
CCGTTCAAAAAAGGTTCGGATTTCGTCAAATAAACGCACAAAAAACAGGCGAGACATTCCGCCTGTTTTATATATTTTACTCTATAACCCCGCCGCCCAAAACCCGGCCACCTTGATAGAAAACCGCGCTTTGGCCGGATGTAACGGCGCGCTGGGGCCGGTAAAATTCAACCTGCGCCCGTTGGCCGGGCAAGGGCTTTATCCTGACTTTGACGGCCGGATGATGGTAACGGATAACGGCTTCGGCCCGGAAAGCCTTGGCCGGCGTCTTGTCTAGAAGCCAGTTGACTTTCACGGCCGTAAACGCCTTTTTATATAAACTCTCGGCCCGCCAGTCTTTGACCACGTATAAAATCCGGCGGCGATAATCGAAACTGGCCGCGTAAAAAGGCCCGATGCCGCCGACCAGACCGCGACGCTGGCCGATAGTGTATAAGGGCAGGCCGGCGTGGCGGCCGATGACTTTATCCGTGCCCAAAATTTTTATCGGCCCGGGCTTCAGGGCCAGATATTTTTTTAAAAAATTATTGTGCGCGCCGGAAAGAAAACAAATGTCCTGGCTTTCCGCTTTGTCGGCCACCGGCAATTTAAACTTAGCCGCCAAAGTTCTGACGGCCGGCTTGGTGTAATCAGCAAGCGGAAAAAGCAAGCGCTTAAGTTCGGCGTATTTAAGAGTATAAAGAAAATATGATTGATCCTTGTTTTTGTCTTTAGCCTTATAGAGCCTAGGCTCGCCTTTAAGCGTTTTTAAACGAACATAATGACCGGTAGCCACGTAGTCAAAACCTAGCTGCCGCGCTTTTTTTAAAAGCAAACCGATTTTCACCAGTCGGTTGCAAACGATGCAAGGATTGGGCGTCCGGCCGCGAGCGTATTCGTTTAAAAAATTATTGACAACCCTTATCTTAAAAGGTCGGGAGAAATCAAAAATATAAAAGCGCACGCCGATTTTTTTTGCCACTCTCCGAGCGTCGCTTAAAGCTTGGCTGTCAGCCAGACGCTTTTTCTGATCGCCCTTCCAAAAGCGCAAAAAAACGCCGGCCACGGCATAACCTTGGTCGACTAACAATTTGGCCGCCGTTGACGAATCCACGCCGCCGGACATAGCCACTAAAACTTTGGACTTTTTCTTGTCCATAAATTTATCGTTTACCTTATTTTGCCAAATTCGCGAACAGTTCACGATAGGCGCGAGCCGTCTTATCCCAAGAAAACATTGCCGCTTTTTTTAAACCTCGGCTAATTAATTGTTGCCGCAAAACCTCGTCATTTAAAAGCAAACTAAAGGCTTGAGCGATTTCTTCCGGTTTATACGGATTAACCATTAAAGCGGCGTCGCCGACTACCTCCGGCAGGCTGGAAACGTTGGCGGCGATAACGGGCAAGCTAAAAGCCATGGCTTCCAAGGGCGGGAAGCCGAAGCCTTCGTAAAAAGAAGGATAAACGAAAACCGTTGCCCGCCGGTAAAGAATTTTCTTTTCTTTTTCGCTTATATAACCTAAAAATTTAATATCGTTTTTATAAGACGACCGACGCCATTTTTTATAAATCTCTCGGGTTTTCCAACCGGCCGCGCCGGCCAGAATTAATTTTAAAACCGAGCCTTGGCCGCCGGCGCCAGTGGCCGCTTCCGGCCTCTTACTATTCCGCCAAATCTCATAAGCCTCTATCAAGCCGGCGATGTTTTTGCGCGGTTCTATGGTACCGAGGTAAAGGATGAAAGGCGCCCGGAAGTCAGCGCCCAGGCCGTGGCGGATGAAAAATTCGCGCTCTTCTGTTTCGGCCGGGCCGGTGACCCGGCGCTCGCCCGCGCCGGCTTCGGCCCTTCCGGAACCGGCCTCTTCCCCGGCCGTCCGCGGATTTAAATTGTTGCCGGCGTAAATGACTCTGATTTTTTCTGGAGGCACGCCGGCCAATTCCATGAGGTCGTTTTTCGTGTTCTCGGAAACGGCCACGATCCTGTCGTAACGTTTTAACAAGTCCTTAATCGCCAAAGCGCGATGCCAAAAATTCTTGCGCCCGGAAAAAAAGCGCGGTTCGCGCCAGAACGACAAATCATGGACGGTCAGGACCGCCTTCGTCTTGGCGCTTAGGCGCGTAAAATTCAGGTGCGGCGACCAGAAGACGTCCGTGCCGCCGAGAACCTCGTCCAAATTCGGCCGCCGGAAAATTTTCTGCAGGCCGTAATTGAAAATTTTGTTGGGAAAACGCGTGCCGATGACGCGCGCGTTCTCGCGCTCCCAGATTTCCAGGCGCGCTTTCTGGTCTTTCCAGGAGTTATAGAATAAGTTATAGCGCGTTCTCTCTCCGGCGGCCGGCCCGGCCGCGGCTGCGTTTCCGGCCAGAGTTTCCCGGCCGGCCGCTTCCCTTCCGGCCTCCAGCCGCCAGAGCGCTTTTAATAAATTAGCGGTGTATAAAGACACGCCGCTATAATTCTCGTCCATTAAGACCCTGATGTCCACGCCTATTTTCATAAGAAAAAATTAGGCCGCCTTGGCCGGCGTCGGCTTCTCTGGAAATCCGGACGCTTCGTCCGGCGATCCGGCCGCTGGCTTCTTATGCTCCGCGATAAAGTCCAAAATCCGGCGGCGGAAATTGGCCACGGAAAACTGCTCGGCGTGGCGGCGGATCGCGGCCGGGGAAAAATCCTCGCTTCTAAAACTCTTGACGGCCGCCGCCAGTGACTCGGGCGTCTGCTCCCGGAAAAAAAGTCCGGTTCGGCCGGCGATAACGGTTTCCGTCGCTCCACCCTTCTCGTAGGCGATGACCGGCCGGCCGCTGGCCATGGCCTCTACCGCCGTTAAACCGAAATCTTCCTCTTGCGGGTTAATGAAAGCCTGGGCTTGGCTATACAGCCGTGCCTTCTCCGCTTCGCTGACGCGGCCCAAAAATTCTATATTTTGGCTATCGCCAGCGATTTTCTTCAAACGTTTTAAATCCACGCCGTCGCCGAAAATCTTCAGGCGGTAAGCCGGCCCCAATCCCTTAAAGGCGGCGATGACGATGTCCACCCGTTTATAGGGCGCCAAACGGCAGCCGATTAAAAAATATTTGTCAGCCGCGCTTTGGCCGCTTAAGTCGCTGATGAAAAAATTCTCCGTGGCCACCGGCGGATTGATGACGGCCGAGTCGCGCCGGTAATACTTGGCGATGCGCTTCTTGACCGTCCGCGAATTGGCGATGAAAAAATCCGGGCGGTCGGCGGCCGCCTTATCCCAGACGCGGAGGCGGTTCAAGACCAGGGAGATTATTTTTTTCAGCCACTTGTTGTATTTAAGCTCGTTGATGTATTGGTGGGTGTCGCTCCAGAGGTAGCGGGTCGGAGTGTGGCAATAGCAGATGTGCAGGGTCTCGGGCGGAGTAATGACACCCTTGGCGAAAGAGCTGGAATCGGAAATAACCAGGTCAAAGTTTCTTAAGTCAAAGAATTCCACGGCCAAGGGCATGAAACGCAGATACCACTGGTAATGCCTGACGCCGCCGGGCAATTTCTGGATGATGGAAGTTTCAATATGGCGGCCCTTGAAATACTTGTCCACGTTTTTCTTCTCGTAAAGCAAAGTGTAAATCGGGGCCTCGGGAAAAAGGTCGGCAAAAACCTTCAGGACCTTTTCCGCCCCGCCGTCCTGGGCCAAATGGTCGTGGACTAAGGCGACTTTCATGGTTTTGTTATTCCGCCGCCCGGTGCTTGAATACCGCCAGCGGCGTCTTGAATAAGATGGCTAAATCCAAAAGCAGGGACCAATTTTCAATATAATAGACGTCCAGTTTCGCTTCTTCGTCAAAAGGCAGATCGCTGCGGCCGGAAACTTGGGCCAGGCCGGTGACGCCCGGCTTTATCGTCAGGGTTTTCTTATGGTAATTCTCGTACTTGGCCACTTCTTCGGGCAAATGCGGGCGCGGGCCGACCAGGCTCATGCGGCCGATGAAAACGAGAAAAAGTTCGGGCAATTCGTCCAGGGACCAGCGGCGGATGAACCGGCCGACGCGCGTCACCCGCGGATCGTCCTTAATCTTGACCATCGGGCCTTCGCTCCGCAGATTGCGGTCGGCTAATTCATTATAACGCATGCTGTCGCAATTGGGGATCATGGAGCGGAATTTGAAGTATTTGAAAGGCGCGCCGCCGGCGCCGACCCGATAAAGGAAGGCGCCGTCGTCGCGGCGGGAAAAGAAGACCGGGCCGCGCGAATCCAGTTTTATCAAAAGGGCCGTCAAAAGGATCAGCGGCGAAAGGATGACGATCAGCAGGCCGGAAACGACGAGGTCAAAAAGGCGTTTGAAAACCCGGCCCCAGCCTTCCAGGGTCGTGCGTTTGACTTCCACCACCGGCATGCCGCTGATTTCCGAGACGTCGTTGCGCAAGACCTTGACCTCCAAAAGGTCGGCCACGTATTTAAAAGTGATATGATTGTCAGTAGCGAAATCGTAGAGGCGCAGGGTTTCGGCTTTAGTCAGGTTGGGATCGCTCTGGATGATCTCGTCCACCGGCCTATCCTTGATGAATTCGGCCAGTTCCTGGGCCGATTCCAGGGAAAAATCACGCAGGCGTTTGACGACTTCAAAGCCGGATTTATGATTGGCGGAAAATTCGGCCAAGAGGTTGGAGGTGGTTTTGGAATTGCCGACCAGGACGACCTTGCGCACGCCGACGCCGAAAACAAAAAGCCGGCGTTGCAGCCAGCGGATAAAAGCATGAGCCAGGGACACGTAAACGAAAGCCAAAACGCAGCCGGCCAAAACGATGAAGCGCGAATCAAAGAGGCTGCGCTGGAAGAAAATCAGGATGGCGACCAGGGCCAGGCCCGTGGAAGAAGCAAGGAAAATCGTCCTTATTTCCTGGGCCAGGCGACGCGCCCCGCGGAGGCGGTACAAACCGGCCAAAGCGAAAATCAACAGCCAAAGGATGACGATGATCGTCAGGGAACGCAGGTATACGCCCAAAGGCAGATTGAAGATCGCCGGCCTGATGCCGGTTGAAAGACGGGAAAAACGCAGGTAATAGGCAGAGACGCCGGCCAGAGCCAGCATGGCAAAATCCACCGGCACGAGAAGGACGGAAAAAAAAGCTTCAATTCTTTTCATAAGTCAATTAGGGCAAAAATAAAAGTTATCGGGGCAGCCGTAAGCCGGATTCTGTTCTAGCGATCATTTATCTAGGCCCGCCGTTGCCGGCGGGCTCGAGCGAGCCACTTGTCTTTGGCGTCAGGCTGCCGCAGCGGCCAAACGCCAAGTTTGCTCTTGCTTCCGATAGGGTTTGCCACGGACACCCCGTCACCGGAGGCCGGAGCCGGTAGCCCCGAAGGACATCCGGCCGCTTTTCACCTTTGATTCCGTTAAGATTGCGGAATTAGTATAGTCTCTGTGGCACTTTCCCTAATCCGCCCCGCGATGGGACGGACCGGTGGGCGTTACCCACTATCGTTAGGCTTGTCGCCAAGCCTTGTCAATGAAGTCCGGACTTTCCTCTCCGCCCCTTGAAAAGCAAGCTTTTTTCGGGGGCGCAGCGATCGCCCGCTTACCCTGATAACGTTTCTAAGCATACAATAAAAAGGCAAAAAAAGCAAGGGTAGGGACAAGCTGGCAGGAAAAGAGCGGAACTGGCGCGGCCGGAGAATATTAAAAACCCCTGTTTTAGTGGGGTTTTTTTCTGTAATTTATAGGTTAAAATTAAATAAAAAAGTGGCAATAAATTTTTTATTCTCCTTCCCAGAGCGCGGTGATCTCCTCCGAACTCAAAACACCCGTCCAAACGCCCAAGCCGTCTATTTCCGCCGTCCAATTTTCGTTTCGGATAATTAAGCCGTCCGGCTCTTCACCGTTTTTGAGCCAAATAAAGGGCCTAGCCGCCTTCTCCTCCCCGTCCACGTAAAATCGCAGGCGATAGACGTAAGAATTGTAAGTCAGGGTCAAATGGTGCCAAAGGCCGTCGGCGGGCAGGAAGTTGCCGGCGCCTTCGCTGAAAATTCCCTCTTGGCCGTTGAAGAAAAAGCCGACGCGATAATCGCTGGCTACCAAGACGAGCTGATCTTTTTCTCCCGAACGCAAGCCGATTTTGACCCGCCCCTCGTTCGGATAAGCGGAATTTTTCCACCAGAAGGCCAAAGATAAATCCTTGTCGGCCATAGCCGGAAAGCCGAGATTGACGTCTTTTTGGAAAACGCTGATAAGGCTCCTGCCTTCGGCGCCGTTTTCCGACCACAGGCCGGCAGAAAAATGTAAATCCGCGGAACCGATCTGGTCGGCGGTCGTCGTGCCTGTGCCCTCGTTAAAATTCCAGAAATGGACCAGGGCCGCTTCCGCCTGAAGCGGGCGGGCGGCGGGCGGATAAAAAGGCGCGTCAGCTTGATAAGCGGCGGCGATTTCCTCGGCGCTTAAAGGCCGCGGCCAAAAGGCGAGCTCATCTATCAAGGCCGGCCCGTTGTCCCCCTTGATTTCCAGACGCTCGGCTTGGGGACGCACGGCCGTGGAAGTCGCCCATTCCCTTTCCTCGCCGTCAACGTAAAAGGCCCAATAATCCTCGGCCTCATTGACGACCACGGCCAATTGGTGCCAGGCGTCGTCAAAAGGCAGGCCGGAAAAAGCACTGGACTGGGAATTAGGCAGGCCGCTGACGGCCAAACGATTCGGATCAAGGATAAACTCGGTTTCTTCGTCGTCGGCATTGAATAGTTTCAAGGCCAAGCGGGGAAATTCGCTTGATGAGCGATAACGAAAACTTAAGGAAAAATTACCGCTCTCAAGCTTCGGGCTCAAAGCGGCGCTTAAGGCCGGATATTGGTAACCGACCGTCTGCGCGCAACCCCATTTCCCTATCGCCCAAGGAGCCATCGCCGTCAAAGCGGCGTTAGGATTATCATTCATTTCATCACTGGCGGCGGCGCCGTAGCAGGCGTCAAAATGCCAAAGATGACTTAGACCTTCTGAAGGGAAAGGCAAAGGCAAAGCGAGATTCTGATTGCCTGAATTACCGCCGTTCTCGTTCTCATTCGTTGCTTCAGTATTCTCATCAGTATTTTCGTCATCCGTTGTCGTCGCGTTGTCTTCTTCCACCGGCGTTTCCGGCGGCGCGTCCGGATCGTCGGTATAGGTTAAAACATAATCCAAGCGGTTGTCGTCGTTCACGGCCACGCGTTCCAAGATATAATAATCGGCGATTTCCGGCGCCGGACCGGAACCGAGATAATAGGTCGCTCCCGGCCCGAAACCGACGGCATCAACAATATCGGCATCGGCGCTGGAACTGATGGCGGCCGTGCCTAAATAAAGGGTATAATCCTTGCCGGTCCAGCCGAAAGAATCGCGCGTGGCAATGGCGTCGGCCTGATTTTTATAATATGAACTAGCTTCAGCGCCGACAATTAAATATTTGCCGCCCGCTTCTATCACCGTGCCGCCGGGATAGGCGCCGTCGGCGCTGTTGCCGAGGCGGATAAGGATAGTGGAATCTTCGGCCGTCTTGGTTTTTTCCAAGCGGTAGCCGGCCGCGGCCAGATCAAAATCGTAATCGTTGGGATTGAAAATCTCCACCCAATCGTCGTCGTCGGTAGCGTAAACCCGATTTAGTAAAGCTAAGGGCGGCGGCGAAGGCGGACCGCCGGAAGCTGAAGAAGTTATGGCGGTATTGGCGGTATTATTGCCATTCGTCGTCGCCGCGGCGTTCGTCTCGGCAACCGTGGAAGTGGCCGCGCTATTATTAGCGACGTTTTCCAGGGTTTGATTCTCTTCTTCCGCGGCCGTAGAAGTCGCCGCAGCGGCTTTGTTCACTTTGGCGCCGGCTAAAGCGGTCTCGGAATCGTTCTTGGAATCGGGCGGAATGATTTTTTTCAGGCTGGCCGGCTCTTTTTCTCTCTCCTTATCTTTTTTCGTAGCCTCGGCCTTAGCCGCTTCTTCGGCCGCCCTTTTGGCCGCGTTCAAAGCGGCCGGGTCGGCTTTATTGACGCTTACCCGGCTCGTAGCCGGAACCGTTCCGGAGCTTTCCGCCGCCGTTTGGCCTTTGGAGTCCGCAGCCGTGCTTCCCGTTTCCTCCTCGTTTAAAACTAATTCATCGCCGCTACCGCCGGAAAATATTTTCGCGGCCAAGTTAATGACGGCCTCTTTGGCGCCCTTGACTAAAGTCGCCAGAGACGACAAGGGATTATTTATTAAACTCCAACGCAAAACAATGCCGGCGACCGGTACTTTGCCCCTAACCGCTTCACCGTTAAAATCCGAGGTAATAGTAATGTCGGTGCTTACATCTTTTAAAGTCGGCTGGAGAAATTGAGTATAGGGGAGAAAAACATAACGTTCGCCTTCATGTTCCAAACCGGCGTCAAAGCCTATTAGTTCCGGGGCCGGCAAAAGCAAATCCTTGCGTCGGGCGATTTTAGAAAATTCCCGTTCCTTAGAAAAGCAATCGCCGGCGCTATTGATGACGCTGTAATTGTCAAAACCGTCCGGCGTAACGTCCACGGCGTAATAATCCGGATCGTATTCCAAGGCGCCGAGATTTTCCGGATTAGAAATGTCGGCGCTCTCATAAATTTTCTCAGCCAAGCCGACACAGGTCCATTCGCCGTCGCTCGGTCCTTTTTGTTTTTTGAAATCAAAGTCATAGCCCAATTTCTTGCCCACTAAACTCTTGGCAATAGCTACGACCTTAGCCCGTTCTACCACCGTCGCCGAACGCGGCAGTTTCGCCCCCAAATATTTTTCCCCGGCGCCAGAGTCAACGAAATACTTAGCTGGCATCTTAACGATGCCGTCGGCTAGAGCTTCCACGACGTAATCTTCGCCGTTCTCGCGGCCGACGTAAATGCCGACGTGGCCGGGAAAAATATCTTTCAAAATCCCGTTTTCCGCGTAAAGCAAGGGGTCGCCGCTGTAGCCGAACATCTTGCCGGCCGCAGAAGTGCGGTAAAGCAGGGCGCCCGGCTCCAAGGCGCGGCATAAGGCGGGCGAAAAAAGAAAAGCGCCCAGGCTTAAAAATGTAGCTAAAAATAGGCTGATTTTAAATAAATCTTTCTTTTTGGCCGTGAATGAAAGCCATTTTTTTATCCCCATATTTTTGCGGCGCCGAAGAAAAGCCGGCGCGAATTTAATTATTAAAATATTCATCCCACTCTTCCGCGCTGACTGTCGGTTCGGCCAATTTCGCCCAACCGGCGGTCCGGTTAACGAGGTCGGCGGCAAAAGCTTGACTGACCGCGTCGTCAGACGACGCCAGCTCATAAAGCGCGGTCAAAACCGCTACTGTTTGCGCCGGATACAAAGGGTAATAATCGCCCAAAAGCAAGACCAGACTGGCGCGTAAATGCTTATCGGTTGCGCTATTCATAATCAAATCCTTGATTCGACTCACCTGTTCAGCCGAAAAATAACTTTTCTTATCGCCAATGTTTGACAAGGCGACAATTGCCTCTTCTTTGAGGGTATTTCCGGCCGGACCGACGAGTAAAGAAAAATAATAAGGGGCTAAAGAGTCGTCTCTTGTTTCTTTCAGGGTCTTAAACGTAGCTAAAGCTTTAGTCGCCGTTGTCGACGCCGAGTCAGAAAAAGATGCCTCTATTTCCGCTTGCCAACGGGCGATCAAATCTGAAACTTTAAACGCTTCTTTATTGAACAAAGATAGAATCTCGGCCTGGAGTTCCGGGTCGGCGCCGGCGGAAGCGACATAAGCGCGCACATATTCGGGCGGCGCGTCCGGACCGTAAGCCAAGGCGATGATTTTCAGCAGTTCCTTTTTAAAGGCCCGGCTCTCTTTCTCGGCCAAAAAATATTTTCTCAACTTCCCGGCGAGGCGGCGGCGCGCGGGCAGAGCGGCGGCCACGGCCTGCTCCTCGCGGCTTCTGGCGATAAGGCAGTCTTCATGGCAAACCGTCTCGCGGGCGAAAGAATACCTTAAGCGCGCCAAAGCCAGCTCCGGCCGGCTGACGCTTAAAAGGGAGATGAATAAATAAAGGCCGATGCCAAGGATTAGAGCGAAAAAAACGCTTAAAAAACGCTTGCGAAACGTCCGGGCGCGCCAGCGCTTTAAAATCCCGGAGAAAAAATTTTTTCCTCGACGCGCGGCCAAGGCCGCGACAAAGAATTTGGACATAAGATCGGCGCCCGACGGTGATAATTTTCACCAGCGGACAAACTTAATTTTTAGCCCTTTTACTATAGCAAAACGGCCCTGACGCGGCCTTAAAATTTTCCTTAATTTTTCCCACCGCCCCGAAAACGAAAAAAGTCCGCGAAAACGGGCTTTCTGCGGGTTTTAAAAAATCAGACCTCGCGGCCTGATTTTCTAAAAAATTAGTTTAGTTGTCTTTATTATTTTTCCATCGATTGTGCCGACTCTTTTTTCTTAATCAAAATTGCCAGACTGGCGCCTACGGATTCCAAAGTCTTAAAGGACAGCTTTACCGTTTGGACAATTCCTCCAAGCCCCGCACCCACACCCGCTGCTTTCAAAAAATTTAGGCTCGTAAAAACATTTCCGAAACCGCTATCCGCTATTTGTGAGTACGCTATCACGCCAATGACCGCCCCGGTTCCTGCGAAAAGGGCGAACTTTTGCAAATCGTCTTTTACGTCTCTAAAAATATACTCTATTTCATCTACAATCTGCCTTAATTTAGATTGATCCATGCTCTTAATAGTTTCTTCTAAATTTTTCTCGCTCCCGATTTCTTTTAACATGCTCTGCGCCTCGGCGACGTTCGTTTCCAAAATTTTCGCCTCTTCTTCAATTTTCTTCTCTAAATCCTCCTCGTTCTCCTGATTTTTTTCAGGTTTTTCATCATCTTCCGGATTCCATCTTTTAGCTAATTCGTCTGCCATTTCTTCTTCCGTAAATTTCTTGCCTGTAGATTCTTGGGTCCAATTTTTTCCATTTTCAATGCTCATAAAATTAAATCTAATTTGATTAAGATTCTTATTTTTGCGCCTTTTTGGCTTCTTTTAAAATCACTTTTAGGCCGGCGACCGAGGCGTTCATTATTTTTAACAGAGATAAAATTTCACTCTTTTTAGCCGTACCTTTTTTGACTTTCTCTACTAATTCTTCAATTTTGTTCATAAATTTTTAATTATTTATTCCTAATGGTTATTTACCTCTTTTAGCCATCTGGCTGTCGTTTGACAAATATCCTAATAAAATTATAGCCCCCCCCCGACGATTTGTCAATATATCCGGTAATGTGCACACACATATGGCGGTTTTTTCAACCCCAGACCTCCTATTCCTTCTTTCCGGCCGTGGAGCTGGCGACAGCGGCCATGAACTCGTTCCAATTTTTCCCCAGGAGCGGGTTTATGGCTTCAGCTTTAGCCAGGGCCGCCCGCGCGTCGTCATCGCGGCCGCCGATAAAGTAAAGTTCGGCTAAATTAAGCCAAAGTTGTCCGTTATAAGAATGGACGGCGGCCAGGCGTTCGGAAAATTTTACCGCCCGTCCGTAATCGCCGGCGCTTAAAAAATAATTGATCGCCGTCTGTAAAAGGTAATCGGAGTTAAGGCCGTCGCCCCCGCCCAAGTCCACGCATTTATCCAAAACGGGGCCGAAATCATTATTGTCCGCCAAGGCGGGCCCGCCGTTATCCGCCAGGAGCATATAAAACTGGGTCAGGCGACAATAGCTTTCCGCGTAGTCGGGGTTGAGGCTGATGGCGTAATTGGCGCTGGCTATGGCTTCGTCTTTTTGGCCGCGGATCAAGAGCATCTGCGCCTTGATGAGATAAAGGGGGACGCGGCCCGGGCTTGATTCTATGGCCGCGTCAATGGCGTTCAAAGACCGGGCCGAATAGTAGTTGAATTTGTCCAGGTCGTCATAATAATAGCGGGCGGCCGCGTCCAGAATCTGGGCTAATTGCATTTGCGCCAGGCTGTCTTGGGGATTTGGGGCGACGTTAGCTTGCGCCAAAGCGATAACATAATCAAGGTCGGAAGCGGCCGTAGCGGCGGACAGGCCGTTGAATATGTCGGGAGAGGAAATGACCAGGTTTATCAGGGCCGTCCGGCCGTCGCGATCCAGGGGCGTGCCGACCAAAGCGCTACGGAAAGTGGTAAAGCCCGTCTCGGTCTGGCCGGAAACTATTTGGGCGTAGCCGTCTATCACGCCCTTGAACATGCGCCAGTCGCGCAGGTTGGTGCGGGCGTTAAAAACGACAATGCCGGCCAAGAGCAAGAAAAGGACCAACAGTTCGGCGGCCGGGTTCCGCAGCGGGCCGGCGTTATCGTTCCGGCTTTCCTCTGGCCGGACGCCAGTTTCGGCCGCCGCCTCTTCCCGGCCAAAATAGAGCCAATAGACATAGCCCAAAAAGAGCATCAGCCCCATATAGGTAACAAAAGAATCAAAAACCGCCAAATTCTGGACGAAATAGCCGGCCATTAAAGCCACAAGAACGAGGATTTCCAAATTGCGGCGCGGACCAAAGCCGCCGGCGCCATTCCCGTCGGCGGCGGAGCCAGCGCCCATTTGCCGGCCGCCACCGGCGCGCCGGCCGTTCTTGACGAAAAGGCGGCCGAGGTAATAAAGGGCGGCCGCGAAAATGCTCAAATAAGCCAGGAGGCCCAGGGCGCCGGTGGTGGAGGCGATGTCAATGATATTGTTGTGGGCCCGGTCAAAATAGGTTTCGCCCAGGGAATAATTGAAAAATTTTGGATCGAAGTGCTTGTCAAAAATGATGGCGTAATTGCCGAAACCGGTACCGAAGACGGGGTGGTATCTGAAATCGGCCAGGGCCCCGCGCCAGGAGATGAGGCGGGTCTGGAAAGTATTTTTTTCCGGCGTCAGGTTACGCAGGAAACTGTTTTGGAACCAGGCCGAGCGCGCTTGGGAAAAGACGGCGGCGATAGCCAAAACGGCGAGCAGGAAAACTATCAGGGACAAGCGCCGCGTTTTCCGGCGGCGATGGCCAAGGGCGAGGAGGAAAACGAAGAGAAGGACGCTGAAGGTCAGCCCGATTATGGCGCCGGAAGTGCGCGCCGCCTTAAATTCAAAGAGCATCACGACTATGGGTATTAGCCAAAGCCAGCGCCAAAAGCGGCCTTGGCCGCCGCCGCCTCCCTTTCCCTCGCCGCCCTCTTCCCCGCCGTCCTTTTCGGCGGCCGACGCGGTTCCGTCCTCACCGCCGCGGATTATTAAAAGCAAGGCGAAATAAAGATTAAAAATCAAATAGCCGCTGACATAGGTCGTGTTGCCTAAAGAGCCATAAACATTAGCTCCGAACAGACCCAAGAGACTGACCACAGCGGCGATTAAAACCGAGGCCGCCAGAAGCCAGCGCCATTGATGCCCAGAACGGAAAACCGTGATGAGAATAAAGTAAAAAATCAAGAAATGGAGCAGATGGAAAAAGCCAAGCATGCGTTCGGCATTACCCCAGAAGCTCAAGAGAAAATTGACGCTCACCAGGCAGGAAAGGAGGATGGCTGCGGAATAGGCGATCAGGCCGCAGGTAATCAGGTTGCGTTTCGGCCTATAGGCGGGATAGCGTAGGATGAAAACCAGCCAAAAGACGAAAAGGACTTCCATAAGGAGGTTGAAAACCAGCTGCTTGGAGGTGATGTAAGGGAAAAGCAGGCCCTTGAAGACGAAAAAGACTATGGCCAAGGAAGCGAAGAGGCCGGCTTGGAGAAGGCGCTGGTAGGTTTTAGCGGACATAATCTTTATTTATTAAGGCTGAAATTCGCCGAGCTGGTTTAATTATATCACGGAGACATCGGACTTGTCTAAAAGCGAATAATCTCGGATACGAAAAGAGCGGGCTGGAAGCCCGCTCTTGTTCGCTCCGATTTATTAAAGGAAATCGGGAAAACTTGGAAATACTTACCGGCTCATGTTAGCCACGCCCGTGGGCCAATTGGGCAGCAAAACGCTGTTGGTCCATTCAGTCGAAGCTACGCCGTGGGTATCAGCCGAGTTATCAGACCAGATGAAGGCATTATTGCCATCAGCCGTCGCGTCGTCAGCGCCACCGCCAGTAGCGGTTTCGGTAACGGCGCTCAAAGCCGCGCCATCCTTAGTCACCTTGGTGCTGATAGAATCGCCAGCCGAAGAGCCAGCCACCGTACCTCTGATCTCAAAGGTGCGACTCGTGCCCTTAGCAATAGTCACGACCTTGGCATCGTCAATCTCGATGAATTGATCCTCGTTAACGCCGACCGCATTGAGCTGCGTTTCGCCGGAGGTAACGTCATAGAGATAGACAGTAGCCGCCGTGATCGCTAA
>CAZXZR010000019.1:0-12941 GCA_964645545.1 uncultured Gammaproteobacteria bacterium
ACTGGGGCAGACTGTAAATCTGCTGGCTTTACGCCTTCGTTGGTTCGAATCCAACCCGGCCCACTTTAAGTCAAGACTCCCATTTTTGGGGGTCTTTTGCGAATAGGAGATAGGGATTTTTAAATTTAATATTAATTAATTTTCCGTTTATAGCTTTAGCGTTCCGAAGTATATTTTTAATGATTTCTTTCCGTTTAGTCGGATTAGCCGTTAAAAACTTATTTTTCGTTGTCTGCTGGGATAAAAAGAGATTTTTTTGGTCTTTTTGAGTAATATTGCCTAATTTATTGCTGACTATTGACATTTTAGTAAAGGTATGCTATTATATAAGCATTAAAATAGTTCGTTTACAAATAAGGTAAAATTTGATTAATTACTAAGTTCGTCTTTGGCTAGTTGGGGGATTAAGGCGGATTTAATAATTAATCAAATTATTAACCTTTAAAAAAAATAATAATGGAAAAAATTGAAAGAACAGAAAAGAGTGGCGCAGAACACGTCACTTGTCCATATTGCGGCTATCAGTTTCACACTCCCTGTAAGGTGGGAGAAAAAGAAACATGCCCCAAATGTGGGGGGAGAGCCAAAATAATTAAGGAAATTATATTGATCACCAGAGATCAATTTTGTGTTTTTCTGGGTAACACAGAAAAATGGCCAGAAAAATGGCTGATTACCGGTGATCATCTAACCGGTACGGGCCAGCGTTCAATTATTTGCACTCGCGGGTGCAAGACGCAATATAAAAACGGTTTTTCTTTGTGGGTATGGCTATGGCCCCCAAAAGGCGTATTTAATAGCAAAACTCACTTGTGTTTGTCATATCGGCCCGGTATGACCAACAAAGAAAAGCAAAAGAGATTCGCAATAGCGAATCTCCCTGTTAATAAGATAAACGGTACGCTCCGAGCAATTGGGGCAAACTTCCGCGTATTACCGTAAGGGCGTTCAGTTTAAGGAAGCACTTCTAACAAGAGGTGCTTTTTTTCTTTCCCAAACCCTCAGAATGTTATTACACTTTTAATGTTTAAGGTTTTTTAGGAAGTCTAAAACATCAGACTTCCTTTTTTATTTTCCAAAAGCTATAATATTACTATCCTTATTATCAATGAGCCAAGCCCCTAAATCATATCAGGCTCCTCACCTATGCCTCTAATCAATCCCGACAGGATCGGCCTAAGCCTGCTCAAGATTTTCATCGTCGAATTCATCCTTTTGGGCATCATCCTTTTCGTCTTGGCGGCCATATAAAACTATGCCCGAGTTACCGGAAGTGGAAACTATCCGGCGCGGTTTGAGCCGAGTTCTGCCCGGCCGGACCATCGCCGCCATAAGAATCCTGACGCCGCTAACCGCCTCGCCGGCCGCGGCTTTTTTTAAAAACGCTCTTGCTGGTTATCAAGTTCAGGCGGTTAATCGCCGCGGCAAACTTTTAATTTTCGCCCTTAATCTCGGCACTAAGGGTAAAGCTAGACTTCAGAGCGAAAAGAAATTTCTTTTGCTTCATTTGAAGATGACCGGTCAGCTTTTCTATCTTGACGCTTACCATCATCTTGCCGGCGGCCATAATCTCACCCAGGAAAGCGTCGCTGATTTGTTTCGCCGTTTGCCGGATAAATACACGCGGGCGATTATCGCTTTTAAGCGTGGTGGCCGCTTGTTTTTTAACGACCAGCGGCGCTTCGGCTATTTGAAATTGGTGGACGAGAAAAAACTGGCGCGAATTCTGGCGGCCGGTTACGGCCCCGAGCCCTTGACCAAGGAATTTTCCCTGGAAAAATTTCGCGCCGCCTTAAAGGGTCGCCGGGCGCCGATAAAAGCCGTGCTTTTAAACCAAAAACTTATGGCTGGTTTGGGAAATATTTACGCCGACGAATCCCTTTTCGCCGCGCGGCTTCGGCCCAACCGTCCAGCCGCCGGCCTCAAAGCCGCTGAAAGCGAGAAGCTGTGGCGGGCGATAAACTCCGTTATTAAAGAGGCTTTAAAATATCGAGGCACGACTTTCAGCGCTTACCGCGATGCTTCCGGTCGGCCTGGCGGTTTTTCCGCCCGTCTCAAGGTTTACGGCCGCGCCGGCGAAAAGTGCCGGGTCTGCGGCGGCGCTATCGCGCGCCTAAAAATTGCCGGTCGGGGCACGAATTATTGCCCGCACTGCCAAAAATAGGGAAAATTTAATGAAAAAATTTGACTTTTAGCTGCTTTTTTTGTATCTTTTAATTGTCATTACTAAAGCCAAAATATGTCACAAGAAAACATGATCAAGTTGGAATGCACGGTTTGTAAGACCATCTATTATCATTCCCGCAAAAACAAAAAAATCCTGAAAGACCGCTTGGAAATGAAGAAGCATTGCCCGGTCTGCAAAAAACACACCCTGCACAAAGAGACTAAATAATAATTGCCGGCGCCGGCCGGAAGCCAAATTTATGCCTAAAAATTTGACCAAACCTTTCTTACTTCTCTTGGTTTTGTTGGTTTTGGTTGGCTGTTATTTGGTTTATAGACCATTCTTGACGGAGATCCTGGTGGCCGCCATTATGGCCTCGGTTTTTTACACGCCCTTTTCCCACCTGGCCCGCTTCTTGGGCAACCGGCGCCATATCGCCGCTTTAATCATGTGCGTCTTACTGCTTTTGATCATTATTATTCCGGCGGTGAAGATAATCATTTACGCCGGCCAAAAATCCGTGGCCGCCTATTCCGAAGCCGTTAATTTTTTTAACAGCCATAACATCAACGATCTTTTCAAAATGCCCATTTTCCAACACGGCCTTTTGCAATATTTCAATTTTAGCAACCTGAATTTTAACGATCAGACTTTCAAACAAATTTTCTTAAGCGTTTTGCAGCAGTCCAGCAATTGGCTTTTATCCGGCGCCACTTTGGTTTTGAAAGGTACGACTAGCTTTTTGTTGTCTTTGCTTTTAATCATCATTGCCACTTTCTTCTTTTTCATTGATGGCCAGAAAATGCTTTTGTGGCTTATGCGCCTCTCGCCCCTGCCGGACAAATACGACCGCGAGATCTTCCAGAAATTCCGGTCCGTCAGCTATACGACTTTCCTCTCCACCTTCGTCACCGCCATCGCCCAGGGCATCGTCGGCGCCATTGGTTTCGCCATTATCGGTTTTCCCGCGCTTTTAGCCTTTATTCTCGTTACCCTTCTTTCCTTTTTGCCCTATATCGGCTCCACCGTTTTCTATGTGCCTATGGGTATTTATTACCTTTTGATCGGCCAGGTCTGGCAGGGCATATTCATATTATTATGGGGGGCTATTATCATTGGCACCACTGATAACGTCGTCCGCACTTTTATGATTAAAGGCAAGGCGGAAATTAACCCAATCTTTGTTCTTTTCGCCATTTTAGGCGGTGTTGTTCTCTTTGGTTTCTGGGGCGTGGTTTTGGGCCCGCTCATCGTCGCTTTGGCCGTCACCGTTTTACATATTTATGAATTAGAATTTGGGAACTATTTGGACGGGGCGCAGACGCTCGAAGCAGGAGCGGGGAAGCCCCGGCCGCCGGACAAGTTCTCGCCGCCCAAGGAATTGAAGGGCCGACACATTGCCAAGGAATAGGGGGCGCGGCCGCGCTATTTTCCGGGCCGCCCTGAAGCGCGGCGCCCGCCGGCGCGGCCGAGGCTCGGCTAAAGAGAAAAATAGTTTTGAAACATATGTTGGGACCAAAAACGAAAAAGAATTTAGCGGACGCCTTGGCCGGCGAATCCGTGGCCCGGAACAAGTATGATTACTTCGCTGCCGTGGCCAGGAAAGCCGGCTTCATTCAGATTGCCAATATTTTTGAAGAGACGGCAAGGAACGAAAAAGAACACGCCAAGCTCTGGGCTAAGCGCCTGGAACTTATCGGCGAAACGCCGGATAATTTGGCGGCGGCGATCAAGGGCGAGACCTACGAATATACCGATATGTATAAGAGGATGGCGGAAGAAGCCGAAGAGGAAGGCCATAAGGACATCGCCGTGAGTTTTAAGAACGTGGCCAAAGCGGAAGAAGCCCACGCTCGCCGTTATGAAAAATTGCTGGCCAACGTGGAGAAGGGAGAAGTCTTCAAGAAACCGGAAGTGAAACGCTGGAAATGCAATAATTGCGGCTACATCCACGAAGGTCCGGAGGCGCCGGCCGTCTGTCCCTCTTGCCAGCATCCCCAGGCTTATTTCGAAGTTTTTGAGGAGACCTATTGAGCGGCTGGGGCGGACGGAGGACGGGAGTGGGAATTTTGGGCGGCCCGGCCGCTGATTGCGGGATTCGTATAGTGGTAGTACGGCGGTCTCCAAAACCGTTGGCGGGGGTTCGATTCCCTCATCCCGTGCATAAAAAATAGTTAATTTCAACTATTTTTTATTGGAACATCATGTATTATTATACATTGTGTATGCTATATTGTATTTTTTATAAAAATTGATATTTGGATGATATACCGTCTGATTTTATTCACACGGAAATCCCTCGTTGGTGGCGAACGCATGTGCTTTTTAATAATTCTAATAAAAAAGTTATTGTTTCTTCCTTGCGTAAGTTATTTTTATTTATTCGGCTGACAACCTTAAGAGATATAAGAAAATTTGATTTTTGAAAGCTGTTTAATGTTTTTAGCTAAAATTATAATAATTTTTATATATTGACAAATATATAAAAATAGAGTATAATATTCTTAGCATGATGATACGGGCAATTTTGGCCCAAACTTGAAAATTTCGGGAAGAAGCGTTATATTGGAGGTATAAAAAGAGGAAAGACGACTTTAAATATTAAAATTTATTAACAATTCGTTGCCGCTTAGAGCTTGGCTTCAAGGTCTAAACGGGACGATTAAACATTAAAATCATATGGGAATTAGAGATTGGTTTAGTCCCAGGCGGGAACAGCCCCCCAAAAGCTCCGCGGAACTGAAAGCGGACTGGGAAAAGGAAAACCCGAATAAGGCTCGGGAAGAGGTTAGGAAGAGGAGAGAGCAATATTTAAAGGATCCGGATGGCGATGCTCATAACGTTGATAACTGGACGGATGAGTACAGGGAGATGCAGGAGCATGGAGTGACCGACCAGAGCGAACTGGATTATCCCGAAGAGAAAAAGCTAGAAAATGAATAATCTACTAATCAAAACGACCCGTTGCCAACGGGTCGTTTTTGTTTGCGTCGAAGTCCTTGCGTAAAGATGCCAAATCCATTTAAAGATGCTAAACTGGAATTGAGATTAATTTCCGTTTTTGCGCTTAGGAATAAATTATCTTTTACGCCTATGGATAACGTCGTCATCGCCAATCCTGCTATTTGGGAAAAAGAAAAGGCCGCTTTCGTTCGTGCCGGCGCCGGCAAACTTCAGGTTTTGTGCGATTTTGATCGGACCTTGACGCTTAACGTCGCCTACGGCCGTAAAGCCTCCACTTTCATTTCCGTTTTGCGCAAGCGTAACTATTTGTCGTCCGAATACGCCAGGAAAGCGCAGGCTTTGGCCGACAAATATTATCCTTTAGAAAAAGATTTGTCTTTAGCTTTGGCGGAAAAGAAAAAATTAATGGCGACATGGTGGCGGAAGCATTTTCAGCTCTTAGTTGCTTACGGTTTAAAAAAGGAAGATATTTTTCGCGCCAGCAAAGACGCCGATTTGGTTCTGCGGCCAAACGTGCCGGAATTTTTTACGCTTTTAGCTAAAAAGGATGTGCCCTTGGTGATTTTTTCCGCCAGCGGTTTCGGCGAAGAAGGCATCATCCCCTTTTTGCAGGACAAGGGCGTTTTTGGCGCCAACGTCCGCGTCATTTCCAATTCTTTTGTTTGGGGCGACGACGGTCGGGCGCTCGGTGTGCGCGAACCGATAGTACATGTTTTCAACAAGGATGAAACTCTATTGCAGGATTATCCTTTTTTCCCGCGCCTGAAAAAACGGAAGAATGTCCTTATTCTGGGGGACTCCTTGGGTGACGTCGGCATGGCCGAAGGCTTCGCTTACGAGCATTTATTGAAAATAGGGTTTTTGAACGAAAACCCGGGAGAGCGCTTGTCCGCCTTTAAGGCGGCCTACGATGCCGTGATTTTAAACGACGGTCCTTTTGATTTTGTTAATGAATTTCTTCGGGAGGTTTTTATCTCAGACTCTAAAGTTTTTAACCCCAAAAAAGCCTAATTTTTCCAAAACGAGGGCCCTTAAAGGCGCCATTCTTGAAATTTTTGGGCTAATCTGCCATAATTTGTTAATTGTTAAAAAGACCGCTATTTCCTCGGCGGCACGGTTTTTTTAGATTTTAATATGAGCTTAAACATTTATATCTTCGGCAGTGTCTTAATCGTTTCGGCCCTGTCTTTGATCGGCGCGGTTTTTTTATCCCTGTCGCCGAAAGTTTTGCAAAAATTGCTCTTTTTCCTGGTCAGTCTGTCGGCCGGCGCGCTTTTAGGCGATAGTTTTTTACACTTAATTCCGGAGGCGGCCGCCGCGGCCGGCGGCCGGCTGAACGTCTGGCTCTGGCTTATCGGCGGTTTGTTGATTTTTTTCGTTTTGGAAAAGATCATCCATTGGCGCCATTGCCATATTCCCACCAGCGCCGAGCATCCGCATCCTTTGGGGATAATGAATTTGGTCGGCGACGCCTTGCATAATTTTTTTGACGGCGTCATCATCGCCGGCTCCTTCGCCGTCAGCCTGCCTTTGGGTTTGGCTAGTTTCATCGCCGTCGTCGCCCATGAGATTCCGCATGAGATCGGTAATTTCGGCGTCTTGGTTTATGCCGGCTATTCCCGCGGCCGGGCTTTGTTTTTTAATTTCCTGACGGCCCTGACCGCCATGTTGGGCGCTTTGCTGGCCGTCCTTTTCGGGCCGAAAATCAGCGGTTTCGGCGAGCTCATCGTCCCGTTTACGGCCGGCGGCTTTATTTACATTGCCACCGCCGACTTGATTCCGGAGTTAAAAAAGGAGACGGCCGCCCTTAAATCCTTGCTCCAGCTCCTGTTTATCCTAATTGGCGTCGCTTTGATGCTAATCTTGAAGTTGGTTTTCGCTGATTAAGGCCGGTTCACCACTTAGGGATGGCTGGCCGCTTGCCGCCGGGGCCGCTTTTGAAGCTCACATCAGCTTTGCGTCTGGCCATCGCCGGCACGGAAGTGACGACCGTCTTGGAAAACAGCCAGGAAACCAAGGTCATCGCTCGCTTCGCCGCCGATCGGATTCCGGATCTGGCCGCCGTCGGCAACCTGCCCGTGGTCAATTTGGCCGGCCAGCCCGTCTTTTTGAAAGACGTGGCCAAGATAGAATTGGCGCCCTCGGTGGACACGATCACCCGGATAGACCAGAAGCGGACCGTGCTTTTGACCGCTGGCGTGGACGGGACGACCAACGGCACCCAGTGGTCAAGGAATTTCAGAAACGGATTAAGGACTATAAATTCCCGACCGGTTACGGCATCGCTTTTAACGACGCGATCGTGGATGCCGGCAAGGCCAGGCTGGAAGCGATTTTCATCACTTCCATCTGCACGATCTTGGGCATTATCCCGATAACTTTCTCCAACGAGCTTTGGCGGGCCCTGGGCGGGGCGATTATCTGCGGTCTCCTGCTATCCTCCTTCCTGACCTTGTTCGTGGCGCCGACCTTGTTCATGAGTTTTATCAAAGAGAAGAAGCGCTATAATTAAATACAAACATATGTCCAATCCCATCAAGCCAAATTTCAAGAGCGAGTGGTTCGCCGTCGCTCTCATCATCCTCGCCGTCATCGCCGGCCTTTATTTCTATCCGCTTTTCCCGGCCCGCGTGCCCACGCATTGGAACATTGAGGGGCAGGCGAACGGCTACGGCACGCCTTTCGTGGCCGCGTTCCTTTTGCCGATAATGATGGCCGCGCTTTATCTGCTTTTTCTGGTCCTGCCCTTCATTGACCCGCGGCGGGAGCGTTACGGCGAATTCGCCGGCGCCTACCACGGTTTTAAGGACCTGATTATTTTTTTTCTTTTTATCATTTTTCTCTTGATGGGCCTGAACGGCCTCGGTTATGCCGTCAACGTCGGTTTCTGGGCCCCAATTCTAGTCGGCCTTTTGTTTATTTTCATCGGCGCTTTATTGGCGAAAGTGAAAATGAACTGGTTTTTGGGCATCAGGACGCCCTGGACCCTGTCTTCGGAAACGGTCTGGACGAAAACGCATCGCTTGAGCAGCCGTGTCCTGATGTTGGCCGGCGTGCTTTTGGGCCTGACCGCTTTTTTTAACTTGGCCGGAAAAATAGTTTTCTTCGTTCTCGCTCTAGCCCTAATAGTTTTGGGTTTGCCGCTTTATTCCTACGTGCTTTACGCGCGGGAAAAGAAAGGGAAGGGCGTTAAAGATGGCGGCGGTCAAGGCGGCGGGGGTAAAACTGGCAACGACGTGGCCGCTATCGCAAGGCCGGAAGCGATAGAGGGGAAAGACGAGAAAAGGGATTAGTCTAGTCATTATATTTTGATAATAAAAGACCCCCTTCTGAAAAAGAAGGGGGTTTTTGTTCGGTTTTTGGAGGTTTATTCCTAAGAAACTTGTTCCCTTTTTTTTATTTCCTTTTCTCCGATGCTTATTTCCAAGGCGGCGATGGTGAAACGCAAGAGCAGGGCGAAACCACCTAACATAAACCAGGCCAAGGTCTTGTGGGCGGGGAAATGAAATAAATTGGTGAGAAGGAGTATCCAACCGACAAATAAGGCGATGGTCAGACACCAAGAAAGGACAGAGAAAAAATACCCCGCGCGGCCGTCCACTTTAAAAATCAAGATATAAGCGACGAGTAAATAGGTGAAGTAGCCGGCCATGTAATAAATGATGACGGCCTTGCCACTCGTTTCTCCGTGAGATAAATTTGCGGCCCTAAGGAAAAGTCCGATAATAATGATTAAAAGTATCGCCAACACGGAATAAAAACGACCTTTTCGGCCGTTAAGAAAGGCATTTTTTACAGATTTTTTCATGAAAACTCCTATTTTTTAAGGTTAATATTAGGTTATTTTAAAGGACTAGTTTTATACCTTTTTATTATCATATTAAATTTATTTTGTCAATGTTTTCTTGAACAGTAAAAAAGGCTAAAATCTAAAGGCTATGATTAAGGATATGCCCCTAGCCACGTATCTGCGCCCCAAGACTCTGGCGGAGTTCGTCGGCCAGGAAAAAATCGTCAGCTCCAAGACCTGGCTCTACCAAGCCATCAAGAAGGACCAGGTGCCGTCTTTGATTTTCTGGGGGCCGCCGGGAAGCGGCAAAACCACCCTGGCCTTCATCATCGCCAAGGAGACCAAGGCCGAGTTCGTGGAACTGGGCGCGACCACTAGCGGAGTCAAGGATTTGAAAAAAATCGTGGAACGGGCCAAAGAGGGCAAGCGCTTGGGCCAGAAGACCATTCTCTTCATTGACGAGATTCACCGCTGGAACAAGGCCCAGCAGGACTCGCTCCTGCCCCAGGTGGAGAACGGCACGGTCATCCTCATCGGCGCCACCACCGAGAATCCCAGCTTCGCCGTCAACGGCGCCTTGCTCTCGCGGCTGAAAGTCGTGGTCTTAGACGCCTTGGCGCCGGCCGATCTGGAAGCCATCATCAGCCGGGCGGCCAAGGAACTGAAAGCCAAGCTGGCGGCCGAGGTCAGAAAGCTAATAGCCGTCCTGGCTAACGGCGACGCCCGCAAAGCCCTGAATATCCTGGAAAGCGCGGTCGAGCACGGCGGCCCGATTACCGTCGCCCTAGTTAAAGACATCATTAACAAGCCGAACCTGCTCTATGACAAGGCCGGCGAGGAGCACTATAACCTCATTTCCGCCCTGCACAAGTCCATGCGCGGCGGCGACGCCGATGCCGCCGTCTATTATTTGGCCCGGATGGTTGAAGGCGGCGAAGACCCCCTCTACATCGCCCGCCGCCTCATCCGTTTCGCTTCCGAAGACGTCGGCTTGGCCAATAACAGCGCCCTGATGCTGGCCACGGCCGCTTACCAGGCCTGCCATGACATCGGCCTGCCCGAATGCAGCGTCAATTTGGCCCAGTGCGCCATTTACCTGGCCAAGTCCAAGAAGAGTATTGACGCCTACGTCGCCTACCAGCGGGCGGTCAAGGAGGTGCAGACTTCCGGCAACCTGCCGGTGCCGCTCCACCTGCGCAACGCCCCCACCAAGCTGATGCAGGAACTGGGTTACGGGAAAGACTATAAGTATACGCCCAAAGAAGACGACAGCGGCCAGGAGTATTTGCCGGAAAAGATAAGAGGGAAAAAGTTTCTCTAAAAAAAGAGCGGCCGAAGCGGCGTCAAGCCAAGGCAAGCCTTTGTCAGGAGATTATTTCCTTCAATCCCCCGAGCCGCCGTCCAGTTTTTTCAGCGCCAGCTTGTAGCCGCGGCCGGTGAAGGTGTGGATCAGATTGCGACCGGCGGCGTTCAGTTTGCGCCGCAAGCTGGCCATATGCGTTTCCACGGAATTGGAAAAAGGATCGGCGTTGAAATCCCAGACGTGCTCCAAAAGGCGGTTGCGGGAAACGATTTGGCCGCGGTTTTTCAAGAGGTACTCCAGGATGGAATATTCTCGCCGCGTCAGGTATATTTCCCGCCCCCCGCGGCGCACGACTTTGCTTTTCGTGCTCAAAGTCAAGTTGTCAATTTTCAAAAGCTCGCCCTCGGTTTTCGGCGGGCGTTTTAATAAGGCCCGGACGCGGCATAAAAGCTCGTCAAAGAGGAAGGGCTTGGTCAAGTAGTCGTCGGCGCCGAGGGCGAACATTTTCTGCTTGTCCTTTATTTCCGACCTGACCGTCAGCATGATGACCGGCACGTGCCTCTTCTCCTGCCTTATCTCCTTGAGCACTTCCGGCCCGGCCAACTTGGGCAGGACGTAATCCAGGATAATCAAATCGTAATTGCCCGTCCGGCCCAGGAAAGCGCCGCGCTCGCCGTCATTGGCCACGTCCACGGTGAACAGCTGCGCTTCCAGGCCGTCTTTTAGGAATTGGGCGACGGCGGCTTCGTCGTCAATGATGAGGATTTTCATAGGTTTTGTTTTTTTAAGATTTATAAATATCGGCTGTCCGCTTTTTCGCCTTGAAAGGCCTTTTAACTTTTCCTTAATAGCTTAAAGCCTGACTTATAAAAAAAAGTTAAATTTTTTCTAAAGAAAAACAGGGGACCGGCGGGCCATTTTTTCACTTTGGCCCGCACGCCGCCGCCTTTTGGCCGGCAATTTGCGAAAATTAGGCGGAAATAGTATGATTATATTAGCTCTAAAGATATGCCGAAAATTTTAAGCAATCAGGAAACGAAAGGCACCCGGGACTGGCTTCCGGAGGAGTTTTCTATTCGCCAATATATTTTTAAGGTCTGGCGCCGTGTTTGTCAGCGTTATGGTTTTGAAGAATATCTTACGCCCTTGGTGGAAAGCGCCGAGATTTATCGGGCCAAGTCCGGAGAAGACGTCGGCGGTCAGGAGCTTGTCACTTTTACCGATCCGGGCGGCCGCGAGCTTTGCCTGCGACCGGAAATGACGCCGTCGGTAGTGAGAATGGTGACCAAAATCTACGCCGCCAGCCCCAAACCCTTGAAATATTTTTCCATCGCCAATTTCATGCGCAACGAGAAGCCGCAACGGGGCCGCAACCGCGAATTTTGGCAGTTGAACGCCGACATTTTCGGCAGTGCCAGCTTGGCCGCCGATATGGAAATCATCCAGCTGTCTTTAGACCTGATGTTGGAATTTGATCCGCCGGAAAATTCTTTCGTTCTGTCTTTAAGCAATCGCAAACTGGTGGACGGCGTTTTAGCTTTGGCCGGAGCTAAGAACTGGCCGGCGGCAAAAAAACTTAAGCTCGTGCGCACTTTAGACAAATGGAATAAGTTGAGCGTCGGCGACATAAAAACCCGCTTGGACGAAGCGGGCTTGGACAAAAACGGCCGCGCGGTTTTGGAAAAATTCATGAGCAACCGTGATTTAGAGACTTTGCTTTTGGCTTTGCCGGCTCTAAAGAATAATCTCGGGTTTATAGAAACGGCGGAAATTTTGGAAACCATGAGCGAGCGCGGCTACGGCGACTGGCTGGAATTCAATCCGGCTGTTATTCGCGGTTTTGACTATTATGACGGCCCGGTTTTTGAAGTCTTTGACAAGGGCCAGAATAATCCCCGGGCCATGTTCGGCGGCGGCCGCTACAACGGTTTGGCCGAGATTTTCGGAGCGAAGAACTTCCCGGCCGTCGGCATCGCCCCGGGCGACGAAACGACGCGGCTGTTTTTGGCCAGTTGGGATTTATTGGACAAAGTTGAACGCGAAGAGCCGGAAAAGTATTATTTGCCGCTTTTGCGCGCCGAATTGGCCGGGCCGGCCAACCGCTTGGCCAAAGAATTGCGCGGCCGCGGCTTAAACGTCTGTTGCGGCTTGGAGCCAGAAAAAATTACGAAAGCCTTGGATTTTGCCAATAAGAAAAAGATCGCCAAGGTGGTAATTTTAGGCGAGGACGAAAAAAAGCGGGGTGTCTATAAAATAAAGGACATGAATAGCGGGGAGGAAAGGGAAGAGAAGCTATAAAAAACTATTAAGTTAAATTTTAAAATAATTAAATTTAAAATTATGGCTAAGTTGCAAAATGATTTCATTTCCACCGAAGCGAGGACTTACCGCTAGCATATCGGCCGGGTTTTAGCCTCATCGTTTTCGGGCTTTCTCGCCGGCGCCATTATTATGGCCATTATTTTTCTGGCCTTTTTCCATGTTAGCCTTAAATAAAGGTTAAATTTTAGTCTTAGCCAAGGGTCGAAAGATTATTTTAGTGTCGCCGGATTTTTGCTTTTTGTCCAATCTTGTCTTTTATTTTGTTTTTTTAAAAAATATTCTGTTTTTTTAAAAAACGGCCATTTTCGGCCGTTTTTAGTTGTGGAAAAGCAGTGGTTTGGCAGGGGATAGGTAAGCTCTTGCGCCCCTTGTCAAAAGGTTTTATAATATAATTA
>CAZXZR010000020.1:0-11657 GCA_964645545.1 uncultured Gammaproteobacteria bacterium
CTATCAAAGATATTAACGGTAAAAACTGCACCATGACCTTCACCAGCGGCCTATTGACCGCTTCCACCTGCCCGACGACCGTTTCCACTAAATAACTCGATAAAATCAGGAACAGATAATACCAACCTCCGCCCTTAACCGGCGGAGGTTTTGGTTAGGGTCGGCTCGAACTTAACTTAAAAATTGGCGAATTGACATTTATTGGGTGTTGGGTCTAAAACCGCCAATTTAGTCGATGCCCTATCTTTCCGAGCCTCAATTAATGATAATGAAAGACAGTATCAAGAAATGTTTGGCCGGATAAAACAAGCTGGACGGGAAACTCTGATTATAAAATGCGCCGATCTTCTTTCTAACAGCTTGTTCATACATCTAGTGAAAGATCGGGAAAAACAAAAATTTCTTTTGGCGAAGATAAAATATTTTTTGGCATTATCAAAACGAGATATTGGTAAAGAAAGGGTTTGGCGCGATTTGAATCGCCAAATCAGGCCTAAGAGGAAAAGATTAAAAAAGAAAACCAAAAGAATGTTAGCTTAGGGGTAAACGAAAACCATAAAATCCCTAAAAATATCAAGTATTATTTAACCGCGCAATCTCGGCCGTTCAACAAAGCCCTGGCTAAGTTCCTGAGTAAAACTGATCAGGAGCTAAGTAATTTTTTTGAATTTAAAATTAATAGGCCTTTATTATTTTTTGCGGAGTCCCGGAAAGAGTTAGATCTTATTTTGGGGAAAAAAACAGAAAAGTGGTTTGTCGGCGCCGCTAAGGACAATAATATTTATATCCTTAGCCCTGAAATTTACGCTCGAGAATCCACCCATAAAAAGGAAGAATTCTGGCAAACCTTAAAACATGAGTATAGCCATATTTATTATACCCAACTCACAAGGACCCATTATCCCTTTTGGTTGAACGAAGGTTTGGCCGGCTATTTGTCAGGCAAGAAGTTTAATTACAATCAGGCAGATAAAAGAAAATTTTTGCAAATTTTTTCTTATTTTAACCGACTTGATAAAGAGATTTATCTGGTTGGCCAATTTTGGGTAGAATATTTGCTTAAAAAATTCGGCAGAAAAAAATTATTAAAGCTATTGAATATTTTTCCTTCCCCGATGAACCAGCGCCAATTTACCTCTAAATTTAGCCAAATATATAATTTAAAGTTTAATAAAAGTACTTTTTCAAAATTAATAAAATAATCAAAAAGAAAGGAACCCCTCATGCTAAGGCTGCCGGTCTATGTCCATTTACGTCCCTGATGGTACCCCCTTTACCCTCTTTTTTAAAATTGGTATAATAAGAAAGTAAATCATTTAAACCGAGCCCGAATCCGGCTCTGGCGCCCGTTTCGGTTTCGCCGCGTCCCGCCGCGGTCCCGAGCCGCCCCGCCGCCGCCTTCCGGCCACAAGTTATTTATGAAAAAAACTCTCATCAAGCCGCTCATCACCGTCATCGTCCTCGTCCTGGTCGCGGCCCTGTTCCTCTATTTCTTTCTCTCCCTAAACCGTCTGGACAAGAAAATTATCGCCCAGCAGGCGGCGATAAGCCAGAATTCCACCCAGATAAATTCCATCGTCAACTTCTTTAACTCCAACCTGAATGCCCAAAACAGCGCGAATTCGGCCACAAAATAACAATTTAAACAGGCCGGCGGCCAACTCCGCTTTGCGCCGCGCGCCTCATAACAAAACTATGAAAAGAGAATTCATCTTCCCGCTTATCGTCGGCATCATCGTCGGCGCCCTGGTCATGATCCTCTGGCAGTTCAACGCCCGTTTGAGCGCCCAAATCAACGCCGTGGGCCAGCTCCAGCAGGCGACCGCCCAGAACTCCAAGACCCTGTCCGACATCGTCAGCTTCCTGAACAACGCCACTGGCCAGAACCAGACCGGAACCAATTCCACGACCACCGGCCAGTAAATCTCGCCCCGTTTCCGAAGACAAAAACCCTGCCGTTGGCGGGGTTTTTATTAAAAAAGGTTATGATATAATTAAATATAGTCTATAGTCTAAAATTTTAATATTTCGGTTTGCTATATTTATGCTTTTGGGTATTAATAAAAATTTAACATTACGCCCTTGCCTGGACTCAGACTATGGAGCCGTATATGATCTATCAGCCGAAAATATGTCGGCGGCCGTCGCCAAGCATTGGGGCGGCTGGGACGCGGATCTATTTAGAAAAGATTTCCGCCCGGGCCAGATTACTATCATAGAACATAAAGGCAACTTTATTGGTTTTTTTGATTTTTCCCGCCAGACATCGGCCGTTGGCTATCTACATAATATCCAGCTCAAAAAAGATTTCCAAGGGCAAGGCTTGGGGCGTTATCTATTGGATAAAATCGAATCCCAGGCCCGCCAAGAAGGTTGCCGGGAGATACGTTTGCGCGTTTTTAAGGATCTGCCGGCCCGTAAATTTTATGAACATCTCGGTTATATAATTACTGATGATAACGGCGATTCAGTGGATATGGCCAAGACAATCGTTTAAAAATCAATAGATAAATTCTTTAAAAAATAAAAACAGAGAGGAGGCTGTAATGGATAAAAAAGTACTTTTACCGCGCCCGGCTGATTTAGAAGCCCTGGACCGTTTAAGGAAGTGGCTGCCAGCAAAAATCATTGATTGCCATTTTCATTGCCATGGAAGATATGCTCAGCCCTTGTTTGATCCTCAGGCAACCATGCCCAGTGAGACATTTAACTGGTTTAGCTGGGAATTGCACCAAGATATTTTAAGCCAGATGGGCTTGTGGTCGGCGATATATGAAGTTATCGCTTTCGGCTTACCGGAGCGGACCAGCGAAGAAGCTAATTTAAGCTATATACGAGGATTAGCTGATAAAGATGAAAGATTCCATGGAATCGCTTGTTTATCCCGAAAAGAGTGCATAGAGAAATTTAATAATTTTTTGAATCAACCGCCCTTCATACTGAAGACTAAAATAAGAGCCGAAGGAAGGGGGCAAGAGATTATTAACCACTTTCCCAAAGAATTATGGGAATTTTGGAACGCACGTCAGGGATTTCTGCTTATTCATTTGCCGGATAATATTTTTGCCAATGCCGATGAATTGGTTTTCCTATCTCGGAAATACAGGAATATTATCTTTATCATCGCTCACCTGGGTAACGCCTTCATATTCCAAGAAGCGTTTAGTTCGGCCTTTAAGAAAGTAGCCGTTCGCCCCAATATCTGGCTGGATGTTTCCATGGTCACTGATGTTGCTTCGCTTAACTCGGCCATATCTATTTTGGGTTGCCGACGGATCCTATTCGGCAGCGACGCGCCTTTTGCCTATTTACACGGTAAAATGGTAAATTATGAAGGAAAAGCATTCTTTCAATCTGATTCGAATTGGCCGTGGGTTAAGCCGGCATTATCCGAGTTAAGTGAAAAGCAGGCAAATAGCTTAAAAATGGTTTATATAGACAATCTTTATGCTATTCGGCAGGGCCTAGTGGATAGCGGCCAAGATAAGGCAGAGAAAAAGGAGTTAATTTTCTATGCAAATTCCAAGAATTTGCTAAGGGGCAGTTAAGCCCCTTTTTTTGTTAAACTTTTATAATTAATTTTCGTATTTAGCCGTCCAGTCCCGATTGGGCTATTCCATAAATTTTATGAACCAATAAATCCTGTGATTTGGCCTGCAGGCTAGTTCATATTTTAACCATAAAGACTATATAAGATAGAATAAGTAGCCTTTTTTGGCCTTTTTTGTGCTATAATATAATCAATATGACCAGAAATGAGGCTCGCCAGCGCCTGGCCAAGCTGCGGCAGGAGATAGACTTCCACCGCTATAACTACCACGTCCTTGACCGGGAAACGGTTTCCCCGGCGGCTTTGGATAGCCTCAAGAACGAGCTTTTTAAGCTGGAAAACGAGTGGCCGGACTTGGTGACGCCTGATTCCCCCAGCCAAAGGGTGGGCGGCCGGCCCTTGGCTCGGTTCAAAAAAGCCGTCCATTCCCGGCCGATGATCTCCCTTTTTGACGCTTTTTCCGAGGAGGACATGCGCGCCTGGCAGGAGCGGAACGCCAATTTCCTCAAGCGGGAATTTTCTCCCGCTTATTATGCCGAATTGAAATTGGACGGCTTGGCCGTAAATTTACGCTACCAGAACGGCCATTTGACCCAAGCGGCCACCCGCGGCGACGGCCGAGTGGGCGAAGACGTGACCAATAACATCAGGACCATTGAAAGCGTGCCTTTGCAACTGCGGCGGCCGAGCAGCCAAGAATTAGTTTCTTCGGGATTAAGCGCCCAGGAAAGCCAGCGGATTCTGACTCTAGCCGAGAAGGGGACGATAGAAATCAGGGGGGAAGCGATAATGACCAAGGCGGTTTTCAAGGAATTGAACGCCGGCTACGCCCGGAGCAAGAAACCGCTCCTGGCCAACACCAGGAACGCCGCCGCCGGCTCTATTCGCCAGTTGGATCCGAAAATAACCGCTTCCCGGCGCCTGACCTTCTACGCCTATGACCTATTACTAGACGACTACGAGCGCGGGGAAATAATCTCCAGCCGGCAAGCGGCCGACAAAGTCGCCAACCTCCTGGGATTTAAGACCTTAAAATATAACCGCCTCTGCCGCAATCTCAAAGCCGTCTTCGCTTTTTATAAGGAAGCGGCCGAGAAGCGCGAGAAGTTACCCTTCGGCATTGACGGCGTCGTGGTCAAGGTCAACGACTTGCAGATGTGGCCGGTTTTGGGCATAGTCGGCAAGGCGCCCCGCTATATGATGGCCTATAAATTTTCGGCCGAGCAGGCGACGACGAAAGTCAAGGGCGTCGTCTGGCAGGTCGGCCGCACCGGCACTTTGACCCCGACTGCGGTTTTGGAACCGGTTGAAGTCGGCGGGGCGACGATAAGCCGTTCCACTTTGCATAATTTTGACGAGATCGGCCGTCTCGGTTTGAAGATCGGCGACACGGTCATTATTGAACGCTCCGGCGACGTCATCCCCAAGGTCGTCAAGGTTCTGCCCAACCTGCGCAGCGGCCGGGAAAAGAAGGTTGGCCCGCCCCGTGTTTGCCCGATGTGCGGAGCCAAAGTCGTCAAGGCCGAAGGCGAAGTCGCCTACCGCTGTCCGAATAAGCGCTGTTACGCCGCCCGCCTGCGCCAGGTCGTCCATTTCGCTTCCAAGGGGGCGGCGGACTTGGAGGGCCTGGGTCCGAAACTCGTGGAGCAATTCATGACCAACGGCCTGATAAAGGACGCGGCCGATCTTTACGCCCTGGAAAAATCCGAACTCTTGAGCCTGGAAAGGTTCGCCGGGAAGAAAGCCGAGAATGTCATGGCGACCATAGATAGCCGCCGCGAAATCCCGGTGGCCCGCTTCCTTTACGGCTTGGGCATAAGGCATGTCGGCGAGGAAACGGCCGAATTTTTGGCCGCTGATTTCCGCCGGCATTTTCAGGGGAAAAAAGCGACAGTAAAAGAGCTGACCGCCTATTTTCAAAAATTGAAACCCGCCGACCTGGAGCGCCTGGCCGACATCGGCCCGATAGTCTCGGAAAGCATCGCCTCTTTCTGGCGCGACGAGGAGGAGCTGGAACTGTTAAGAAAATTCGCGGCCAACGGCGTCATTCTGCTCAATTCGGCGGCTGGGGCGGAGGGCGGGGCTTCGCCCTCGGGGCCATTAACGGGCCGGATTTTCGTCTTGACCGGCACTTTGAGCGGTTTGACAAGGGAAGAGGCTAAAGATAGAATAAAAGCGTTGGGCGGACGGGTCAAGGAAACGGTCGGTGCCAAGACCGATTACGTCGTCGTCGGCGCGGCACCGGGAGAGAAATATGGCCGGGCCCGGGCTCTGGGCGTGAAGACGATAGGCGAGGAGGAATTTTTAAAAATGATAAAATAAAAATCCTTGGAGCGTTTAAATAGATATAAAATTTGGCTAAAAATAAAACCTATGGCCATAGACAAAGAGGATATAAAATATATCGCCGAACTGGCGCGTTTGCGCCTGGAAGAAGGCGAGCGGGGAAAATACGGGGAGCAATTGACTTCCATTTTGAAATACATCGAGCAGCTGAACGAGGCGGACACGGCGGAAGTGGAACCGACCGCCCAAGTCAGCGGCTTGGCCGACGTCATGCGCCCGGACGAAGTCAGGCCTTGGGACCGCGAAGAGGTGGAAATGGCCTTGCGCCAGGGCGAACTGGAAGGCGGGCAGATAAAAGTGAAAAGGGTCTTGTGAACTGGCGGTGCTTCCGCGCCGTGTCAGGCGTTTTCGTTTGTAGTAAGGGGCCGCTTCGCGCCGCCCGGACTTTGAAGGATTTATGCTTTTGAACGAGCTGACAATAAAAGAGGCGCGCCGGCGCCTGGACAAGGGCGAAATCACCGCCGTTAATTTGACCCGGGCCTGTTTGGCGCGTATAAGGGAGGCGGATAAGGAAATTCACGCTTGTCTTTTAGTGGATGAGGAAGGGGCCTTGGCGGCGGCTAAAAATGCGGACCAAAGGCTAAAAACCGGGGAGCGCGGCGACCTTTTAGGGATTCCTTATTTATGCAAAGACAACATCATGACCAAAGGCCTGAAGACGACGGCCGCTTCGCGCATCCTGGAAAACTACCTCGCCCCTTATGACGCCACGGCGGTCAAGCGCCTGCGTGACGCCGGCGCCGTCTTGTTGGGCAAGACGAACCTGGACGAATTCGCCCACGGCGCTTCCACGGAAAATTCCGCTTTCGGACCGACGAAAAACCCGCTGGATTTAAGCCGCGTACCCGGCGGCTCTTCCGGCGGTTCGGCCGCCGCCGTAGCCGCCGATATGTGCTTATTCGCCTTGGGTTCGGATACGGGCGGCTCCATACGCCAGCCGGCCAGTTTCTGCGGTTTAGTCGGCCTGAAGCCGACTTACGGCCGCGTTTCCCGCTTCGGCCTTTTGTCCATGACTTCTTCCACCGACGTTATCGGGTCTTTGGCCAAAAACGTCTATGATGCCGCCCTGGTTTTGAAAAATATCGCCGGCCGCGACGATTTGGATGCGACCAGCGCGCCGGAAGCGACGGAACATTATGAAAAAGCGGTTAGCGAAAGCGTCAGGGGTTTGAAAATCGGTTTGCCCGAGGAATATTTTTCCAAGAGCTTAAACCCGGCCGTCAAGGAAAAGGTGGTGGCCGCGGCCGAGAAACTTAAAGCCGCCGGTGCGAAGATAATTTCCGTCAGCCTGCCTTACACCAAGTATGGCATCCCCGTCTACTACCTCATCACGCCTTCGGAAATCAGTTCCAATTTGGCCCGTTTTGACGGTATCGGCTGGGGCCGGGCGGAAAAAGAGGCCAAGGACCTGGCCGAATTCTACCGCCTGAACCGCGGGCGCGGCTTCGGGCCGGAAGTCAAGCGCCGCGTCCTTTTGGGCACTTACGCCTTGAGCGCCGGCTATTACGACGCCTATTATAAGAAAGCCCAGGCGGTCAGGACCCTGATCGCCGCCGATTTCAGCCGGGTCTTTAAAAAGGTTGGCCTGCTTTTGACGCCGACTTCGCCGCACCCGGCCTTTAAATTGGGCGAGCAGATAAACGATCCTTTGACCATGTACCTGGAGGATATTTTCGTGACCGGCGCTTCTTTGGCCGGTCTGCCGGCGATTTCCGTACCGGCCGGAACGGTGACGGTTAATGATAACGGCGCGCCGCCGGTCGGGAAGCTTAAGTCCGGCCGGGACATGCCGGTCGGCGTCCAGCTCATCGCCCCGCGCTTGGGCGAGGGAAGGCTTTTGGCCGCGGCCGAAATCGTCGCGGCAGGAGATAATAGGGCAAGCAATTAAAATTATTAATTTTTTCGGAAAAATAAAAACCCCTTTTAAAATGGGGGAATTATCGCCTTAAACCAGTAGGCTATGAAAAATAAGAAACAATATTTGTTCGTCATCGCCATTATCATCCTCATCGCAGCCGTCGTTCTGGCTTTTTCTTCCAAGCAGAAGGATAAGACCAGCGAGGTTCTACCGGAAACGGCCGTTGCCGGCGCCGCCGCGCAAACTTACGCCGTTGCCGACGTCCCGAGCCTAAGGGACGGCGACCGATTTTTCGGTCCGGCCAAAGCGCCTTTGAAGATCTTCGTTTATGAAGATTACGCCGACCCTTACAGCGCCCGCCTGGCCGACACTTTGGACCGTTTGAACGCGGATTTCAACGGGCGGGTCGTCATTATCGTCCGGCCTTTCATCGCCAAATCTTCAGCCCTTTCTTCGGTCGCCGTCGGCGCCCTTGGCTGCGCTTCCCAGCAGGGCAAATGGAAGGAAATGCGCGCCTTGCTTTTCGCGCAAGTCAAAAATAATCTTTTGGCGCCGGCCAATTTTAACGCCTACGCCCGGCAAATCGGTTTGGACGAAAATAAATTCAGCGCCTGCTTGACGGCGGCGCCGAAATCGGGAATAATGGACGAAATCTTTGCCGATCAGGCAAGCTACGGCTTATTGGGCGCGCCGACTTTGTTCGTCGGCGAAGAGATGATTCCCGGCGCCCGGCCCTACGAGGATTACACGGACAGTAACGGCGAGCGAATTGAAGGCTTGAGAAGCGTAGTTTTAAGGCAATTGGGCAATCTCGGCCTTTAAAGGCCGGGACGAATATAGTCCGGCTTCGGGCCGGAATTAAGGCCAGCCAGGTAAGTTTCCGGTCTCGGTGACGAGATTAAGTCGGGTAATCGGGTCGGGGTTAAGCCGGATATATAAGTTTCCGGCCTCGGGCACCGGCGCGGAAAAAGGAGAGTTCGCATAGTGGTCTAGTGCACGCGCTTGGAAAGCGCGCATACCGCAAGGTATCGAGGGTTCGAATCCCTCACTCTCCGCAGACAAAGTTTGGCAGGTACCCCAAACCTCGGACAATAAAGTTCATTTAAATTTGGCGGCCGGCTTGGGCGGTGGTAGGATATAATTAAGAATTAACTAACCATCGCCATATGTCTAAAAAATAAGTTTAGAAATAAAAGATAAGGTCATTAGCAAGATTAAAGACGAGGGTCTGACGGTCGCGCAAGCTTCAGCCGAGTTCGGCTTGTCGCCCAACACCATCTACGGCTGGATATCGCCGGCCAGGAATGCCAAGGCTGATCCGTCAATCATGGAATTAAGCAGATTAAGGCGGGAAAACGCCGAATTGAAGCAGATTATCGGCGGCATCATGCTGGAACAGCGAGAGAGGAAAAAAAATCGCTAGGGCCAGGAATATGCCGGCAAAAATGAATAAGTCCAAGCTGGCCAGAAGGCTGGGCATCGCCAGGTCGTCCATATACTACCAGTCTAAGAGGAGACGGGCAGACGAGAAATGCAAAGCGCTGATTTCAGGCATAATGGATTCCAACCCCAGTTACGGCCACAAACGGGTCGCTTTGGCGCTCAAGATGAATCGGAAGAAAGCGCGGAGGCTCATGAAAAAGTTCAACCTAAAGCCGAAATTACTGCGAAAACGGGGCTGGATTAAATACGGCGATTTGAGATTACCGGAAGCCATCTACCGTAACGAGATAAAAAATTTCTGCCCGATTGTTCCGGATTTGGCCTGGGCCGCGGATTTCACCTATCTAAAGTTTAAAAATAGTTTTGTTTATTTGGCTACGGTCATTGATGTATACACTAAAGAGATAGTCGGCGCCTCTCTGTCGCGTTGGCATAACCGCTATCTGGTTAAATCCGCCCTGTTGGATGCGACGAAGAAAAGAGGCTGTTTGCCTGCCTATGTCCACACCGATCAGGGGTCGGAATATCAGTCTGAAGAACACGCTGATTATCTGAAAAAATGTTGCGTTAATGTTTCAATGAGCAGGAAATCCAGCCCTTGGGAAAATAGCTATCAGGAATCATTCTATTCCCAGTTTAAATTAGAATTAGGCCCAGTTAATCGCTTTGATAACGACGGCGAGTTAGCCGAAGCCATCTACCGCCAGATATATTATTACAACAATATTAGAATACATTCTACCCTGAAAATGCCGCCCAGCCGGTTTTACGAATTAGCCAAAAAAGGTCGATCTATTTGAACTAAAGTGTCCGAAGAAAGGGGTACCTGCCACGGGCACTCCGCTCAATTTCAATAATTCAGAATCCAAAACCATTGGGGCGGATCATCGACTTCACCCAAAAAGTCGCCCAGCTCGCTAAAAAGGAAAGCGAAGACTCAGAGGCAATTCTTAGGGAATACGCCAACATCTAGAAGCGGCCAACTGTAAAAAGGTGCTAAAAAGGCACCTTTTGCATTGGTTGTCCACAGCTGGACCGGTTGCTTTATCCGCTATAATCCGCTATAATCCGTTATATAAGGTGTAGCGTTAAATTTAACGCATTAAAGCCCATTTTATGGACGAAATTATCAAAAAATTTGATCACCGCATAAAGAATCCCGAACCGCATATCGTGGCTCTTTTGGCCGAAATTGATGAAGTAAAAGGACAATTTAAGGCCGGCTTAAGAATGACTCCACAAGCAGTGACGAACTTGCGTAAATCCACACTTATCACATCCGCGGGAGCATCGACCCGTATAGAGGGTGCAAAACTTACCGACGAAGAAGTCGAGAAAGTCATGCGTGGCATTTCGCTTTCCAAATTTGCCGATCGCGATGCCCAGGAGGTTCAGGGATACCTAGAAACTTTGCAGAATGTATTCGACAGCTATCAGGGGCTACCACTTAGGGAGAGCACCATCTTGTCATTGCACAATCATCTTCTGAAGTACTCGGTTAAAGACGATACGCATCGCGGTGAGTATAAAAAAAGAGAAAACACGGTAGGTGTGCTGGGCCCGGACGGAAACGTCACTCAGATCATGTTTGAGACTACAAAAGCCTATCTGACTCCCAAACAGATGCAGGAGCTTGTGGCATGGACAAGCGAAGCACTCGGAAAAAGCCGCTTCCACAATCTTCTGATAATCGCCAACTTTATTGTTGAGTTTTTGAAAATCCACCCGTTTGAAGATGGTAACGGGCGTCTTTCGCGCGTCCTCACAAATCTTCTGCTGCTCAGAGCCGGATATATATTCGTGGAGTATGTATCACATGAGCAGATCGTGGAGCGCCGCAAGGATGAATACTATATTGCCTTAAGAAAATCGCAGGAAACTTTTGGAGCTGAACACGATTCAATCGCGCCGTGGTTAAACTTCTTCCTTTCCGTGATTAAGGAACAGGCTATAAAGGCACTCTCGTATCTTGAGGAAGAAAAAATCGAAGATATGCTTTCACCGAAGCAATACGAAGTTTGGAAATATGTCTCAGAAGTCCACGAAGCGGCCCCGAGCGATATTGTTAAAGCCACGGGTATTGCGCTTGGAACCGTACGCCAGGCACTTAATAGTCTGGTTGAGCATGGCAAGGTCAAGCGTATCGGGCGTGGCCGTGGTACGAGATACGTAAAGGTATAAAAATAGGCACTATGAGATTAATAAGTTCATACAGAAGTTGGAATAATTCATTTTTCAGCAAGAAAGCATAACAAGAATTTGCGAGCACAAAAATAAAACCCAAGCCACCCGCCGCATTTTGTTTTCCTGTATCAAGTTGATAAAAACGCAAAAAAGCGGTAGGATTTAATTAATCAACGCCTATGAAACGGGAATCATTTAAACCGACAATAGAGAGCGAACCGAAAGAGCAGCTGGAAGCTGCTATGCGTTTGAATCCCGAAGGAAAAAAGACGGAAA
>CAZXZR010000021.1:0-10969 GCA_964645545.1 uncultured Gammaproteobacteria bacterium
ATATCAGAGATGTGCTAAATTTAGAACAGCCATCTCCCCGTAATTGGCTTTTAATTATATGAATAAATATAAAAAAATAGTTTTGTCAAATAAAATTCCCTTATTTATTGTTAGTTGGCCGGCGGCGCCCACAGCCACGGCTTTAATTATCTTTAAAACCGGTTCCCGCTACGAAAGTAAGCGCTTAAACGGCATTTCGCATTTTTTAGAGCATCTGTTTTTCAAGGGTACGCGCCGGCGCCCGAACACTTTAGCCTTGGCCAGTGAACTGGATTCTTTGGGCGCGGAATATAACGCTTTTACCGCCAAAGAATACACGGGCTATTGGCTGAAGGTGGCGCCAGGCAAATTAGCGCCCGCTTTAGACGTTATGAGCGATATGCTTTTGCATTCGCTGTTCAAGCCCAAGGAAATCGCCCGCGAAAAAGGCGTGATTATTGAAGAATTAAACATGTATGAAGACAATCCGCTATTACACATTGAGGATGTGTTTGAAAACTGTCTTTACGGCGACAGCCCGGCCGGCCGGGAAACCATTGGCACGAAGGCGAACATCCGCCGTTTCCACCGCACCGATTTCATCAGATATTTAAAAACGCAATACGGGGCCGGAAGCGCCTTTGTTATTTTGGCCGGGGCCGTTAAAGAAAAGGAGAAACGGGCGGCCGTGAAATTATTCAGCGCTTTTAGCGCCAATCCTTGGCGGGACAAGGAAGCGGTCAGGGAAAAACAGATGCGGCCGCAAGTAAAAGGGCTTTATAAAAAAACCGATTCGGTCAATTTGTCTTTGGGCGTGCGCGCCTGTCCTCTGGGCCACGCCGACGAACTGAAAGTCAGGCTTTTGGCCGTGATTTTAGGCGGTTCCATGAGCTCGCGTTTATTCATTCGCCTGCGCGAAAGAAGCGGTTTAGCCTATACGGTGCGCACGGGCACGGAATTTTATTCCGACTCCGGCTATTTGACGACTCAAGCCGGTGTGCCGATAGCGAAAACGGCCGCGGCCATAAAAATAATTCTAGCTCAATACCGGAAAATGGCTTCGCTACCGGTCGACGGTCGAGAATTGAGGCGCGCCAAAGACCTTTTGTCCGGCCGCGTGCTTTTGCAAATGGAAGCGACCGACAACGTCGCTGTTTGGTACGCTCGTCAGGCGGTTTTACGGCCGGCAATGATAACGCCAAAAGAATTTTTGCGCCGTATCAATAAAATCACGCCTCGGCAACTCTTAAAGACGGCAAAAAAAATATTTGTCAATGATAAACTCAATTTGGCTCTTATCGGTCCGCTTAAAGCGGAAACTTTTCGCCCGATTTTAGAACTCTAAACTGGAAAAATAAGGCCTTAAACCTTAAAGCTAATGGTGGAGGAGATATTAAAAACTCTAAATACCGCCCAAAAAAGGGCCGTTACCCATGAAAACGGGCCGCTTTTAATCGTGGCCGGCGCCGGCACGGGTAAAACCACGGTGTTAATTAACCGTTTGGCCTATTTGGTCAGCGAAAAAAAGGCCAAGTCGGAAGAAATTTTGCTTTTGACTTTCACGGAAAAAGCCGCCGGGGAAATGGAAGAACGAGCCGATAAAATTTTACCTTATGGCTGTTTTGATATGTGGATCAACACTTTTCACGGCTTTGGCGAAAGGGTGTTAAGGGAATTCGCTTTGGATATCGGCTTAAACGCCGGTTTTAAGGTTTTAAACGAAACCGAACAATGGGTCTTGGTCAAAAAAAATTTGGACAAATTTAATCTTGATTACTATCGCCCCTTAGGCAATCCGAGCAAATTCATTGCCGAGCTTATTCGTCACTTTTCCCGTTTAAAAGACGAGAACATTTCCCCGGCCGATTATTTAAAGTACGCCGAAGAGATAGAATCGGACGCCGATGAACGCTTGAGCGGGAAGAAAGTCCTTCGCCGAGCTAAGGTCCGCCAGAAAAAATCGCTCTCCTCACCCGCTCGCGGCTATGGCGAAGAAAACGATGACGACGAAAATTTGGAAGTCGGACGAATTAAAGAACTAGCTAACGCTTATCATGTCTATAATCAATTGCTTTTAGACAATAATTATTTGGATTTCGGCGATTTAATCGTCTATAGCCTGAAATTATTCCATGAGCGGCCCAATATTTTAAAATTTTATCGGCAGCGGTTCAAATATATCCTGGTGGATGAATTCCAAGACACGAATTGGGCGCAATACGAATTGGTCAAACTCTTGGCGGCGCCGAAAAACAATTTGGTCGTCGTCGGCTGTGACGACCAGGCGATTTATAAATTCCGCGGCGCCTCCCTAGCCAATATCATGCAGTTTAAAGATGATTATGCTTGCGCCGAAGAAATCGTCTTGACGGAAAATTACCGTTCGCGGCAGGAAATTCTGGATTACGCCTATAAATTCATTCAGCATAATAACCCTAATCGCCTGGAAATAAAATTAAAGATTAACAAACGTTTGGCGGCCAAAGGGCTTAACAGCCAAAATCCGCGAACTTCCCCGGCTGTCAAATTTTTTAATTTTGATCATCAGGAAGAGGAAGTCGCTTTTCCGGCGGAAGAAATCCAGGCGCTTAAGGCCGGCGATCCGGAGGCGAGTTGGTCGGATTTCGCCATTTTGGTTCGGGCTAACGACACGGCCGACGCTTTTACCAAAGAACTGACGCGCCAAAACATTCCCAACCAGTTCGTTTCTTGGCGCGGCTTGTATTATAAACCGATTATTTTAGACTGCCTGGCTTATTTAAGATTATTGGACAATTATCACGAATCCGCCGCCCTCTTTCGCGTCTTGAACATGAACGCTTTTAAGGTGGCGCATTTAGATTTAATTGCCTTAAATAAACTGGCGGCTAAAAAGGTTTGGTCTTTATACGAAGCCATTAAAAACGCTAACGCCCTGAGGGAATTGAGTCCCGCCAGTTTAAAAAACATTAATAAATTACTGAATTTAGTTAACCAACATTCCCTTTTGGTGGCCAAAGAAAAACCGACCCAGATATTTTTGCGTTTCGCTTACGACTCCGGGTTTTTGGCTGATTTGGATCGTGATCGCGACCTGGAAATTTTTTCCTATCTCAATCAGTTCTACGAAAAAATTAAGAAATTAGAGGAAGCGGAGCTGGATTTGCGCTTGCCGGACTTTTTGGCCGCCATAAATTTAGAATTGGAAGCGGGCGAGACCGGCGCTTTGAAGCTGGATTTTGCCGATAACGACACGGTGAAAATCATGACCGTCCACGGCGCCAAGGGTCTGGAATTTAAATACGTTTTTTTAGTTAATTTGGTGGACAAGAAATTTCCGACCGTCAGTCGGGGGGAAAAAATTTCTCTGCCCGACGCCTTGGTCCGGGAAAAACTGGCCGCGAGTCCGGATACGCATTTAGAAGAAGAACGCCGTTTATTTTACGTCGCTTTAACACGCGCCAAAGAAGCCTTGTATTTAACGGCGGCCAAAGATTACGGCGGTTTAAGGGAGAAAAAACCCTCGCGTTTCATTGGCGAACTCGGCTTGGGAAGCGAAATTAGGCCGGCGCCGTCCTTGAGTAAGAAAAATAAATTTTTAAAGGATTTGCATTATTTAAATCGCCGGGAAATACAAGCGGTTTCCGGCCAGGCGGGGGCAACAGCCGTCACCCCAGAAGCGGCGAATAGCTACCCCTTGCCAGACAAATTTTCTTTTTCGCAACTGGCCGCTTTTTCCACTTGTCCTTTGCAATATAAATACGCCTTTGTTCTTAAAGTACCGCCGCCGACCGGTAAACCCAGCCTGATTTTCGGCCGCGTTTTACACAACACCCTGTATAATTTCTTTTTGCCGGCTTTAAGCGGCCACCGGGCCGTTCAGAGCGATCTTTTTGGCGCTAAAAGTGAAACGAAAAACGTTTTACTGACAGAATTACTGACGGAAAAGAGATTATTGGCTTTATACGAAGAATTTTGGCAGACAGACGGCTATCCGGACAAAAAGACGCGAGCGGATTATTATGAAAAAGGCCGCAAAAGTTTGAAACTTTTTTTGGCCGCTTACCAAAAAAACCCGGCGGCGGAAATTTTATTTCTGGAAAAGAAATTTTCCTTCTCCTTAGAGGGAGATATCATTAAAGGCATGATTGACCGCGTGGATAAATTGCCGGACGGCAATTTGGAAATCATTGATTATAAGACGGGGCGGGAAAGAAAATTGGATTTTACCAGCAAACGGCAATTGCTTTTGTATCAATTGTTTTTAGAGCAATACACTAAACTAAAAGTTGGCGCTTTAAGCTTTTATTATTTGGAAACGGGTGAGAGAAAAACATTTCCGGCCACCCCAGCGGAAATGAAAAAAGTGAAATCGGCCGTGGCCGAAGAAATTGCCGCCATCAAGAAGCGGCGCTTCGCGCCCAAACCGAGCCGCATGTGCCAATTTTGCGATTTTAACAGCATTTGTGAGTTTAGGCAGGTTTGATCTATACTATTAATATATGAAAGTTAAAGGCGAGGCTAAAACCGAAGGCCGTTTAATCAGCCCCATAGAACGCCAAGGGGACGAAAAGCTGGACCTGTCTTTGCGCCCGAAAACCTTGAAAGAATTCGTCGGTCAGGAGAAAATCAAGGCTAATTTGCAGATCACCATTGCCGCCGCCAAAAAGCGGGGCGAGCCCTTGGAACATATTTTGCTTTATGGCGCTCCGGGTTTAGGCAAAACAACTTTGGCGCACGTCGTCAGTCAGGAAATCGGGGCTAATATTCGCGTAACTTCCGGGCCGGTGATTGAAAAGGGCGGCGATTTAGCCGCCATTTTGACCAACCTGGAGGCGGGCGACATTTTATTTATTGACGAAGTTCACCGACTGCCTAAAGCCGTGGAAGAAGTTCTCTATCCGGCTATGGAAGATTACGCTTTAGACATTATCATGGGCAAAGGGCCGACGGCCAGAACTTTGCGCCTGGATCTGCCGCGCTTTACCATTATCGGCGCCACTACCCTGGCCAGCCTGCTTTCCGCGCCCCTGCGCGACCGTTTCGGCATCACCCACCATCTGAACTTTTACGAAGCGGACGACATTGAAAAGATAATCCGGCGTTCGGCCGGCATCTTGAATATTAAAATCAACGCCGATGCGGCCAAAGCCATCGCTTCCCGCAGCCGGCGGACGCCGCGCATCGCCAACCGGTTATTAAAACGGGTGCGCGATTATTGTGAAGTCAAAGGCGACGGCCAAGTCACGCCGGCCGATTGCCAAGAAGCGTTTAAGCTTTTGGAAGTGGACGAACTCGGCTTGGACCTGATAGACCGCCGCATTTTGGAAACGATAATCGATAAATTCCGCGGCGGGCCGGTCGGCCTCAATACCTTGGCCGCCGCCACCGGCGAAGAAATGGAAACTATAGAAAATATTTATGAGCCCTACCTGATGCAGTTAGGATTTTTGGACCGCTCGCCGCGCGGCCGCGTCGTTACCGCGCTCGGTTACCAGCACTTGGGATTGAAGGAGCCGGGGACGGGCCGGCTGGTTTAGATATTATATGCCCCTTACCTTGTCAGACTTCAACTACCATTTGCCCAAACAACTCATCGCCCAAGAGCCAGTAAAACCGCGAGACCACTCGCGGCTTTTGTTGTTAAACCGCCGGCGGCAGCGCCTGGAGCATAAGCATTTCTATGACCTGCCTGATTATTTGCGGCCCGGCGACCTCTTGGTTTTGAACAATACCAAGGTCTTTCCCGCCCGTCTCATAGGCCGCAAGGAGAGCGGCGGGGAAATTGAGATATTCTTGCACCGACATCTGGCCGGCGATACTTGGGAATGCCTTATTGGCGGGAAAATAAGAGCCGGGGCCAAGGTAAATTTTCCCAACGGGTTGGTCGCCGGTGTTTTACAAAATAATAATGATGGCACCTGGCAGGTAAGATTCAACCGGAGCGGAAAGAAATTCTGGTCGCTGATCAATAAGATCGGTTTAGTGCCTTTGCCTCCCTACATCAAGCGTCCGAACGAACGGCCGGCGGACAGAAGCAATTACCAAACCGTTTATGCCGATCCGCGCCAAACCGGATCCGTGGCCGCGCCCACGGCCGGTTTCCATTTCACCAAAAGCCTACTGAAGAAAATCGGGGCGCGCGGCGTAAATATCGTCTACGTGACCTTGCATATCGGCCTGGGCACATTCGCTCTCGTAAAAACAGATAAAATTTCCGAGCATAAGATGCATGCCGAATACGTTTCTGTGAGCCAAGGAGCGCTCAAGGAAATCTTAAAAGCCAAAGCCGAGGGAAGGCGCGTCATCGCCGTGGGCACGACCAGTTGCCGCGCCCTGGAATCATTGGCCGGGCCGCTTGCCGGGCCGAAACCCGGGGCGGCGAAGGGGAAAATGCCTTCGGTCTCGCCCGCGCCCCGGCCTTTTTGGACGGACATTTTCATTTACCCGGGCTATAAATTCAAGCTCGTTGACGCCTTGGTGACCAATTTCCACTTATCGAAATCAACCCTCTTGATGCTGGTCAGCGCTTTCGCCGGCAAGAAAAAGATTGACAAAGCCTATAAAGCGGCTATTAGGCGGCGTTATCGCTTTTTCAGTTATGGTGACGCTATGTTCATTTATTAAATTTTAGCCTAAATAGCCCGTTTGATTTTTTTTATTTTTTATGCTATAGTTAGGGCTAATTAATTTAAAAATAGCCTAGATTTTAAGCCAATATGCGTAAATTTTTTCTGTTTGTTTGGGAAATAGTCAAGGTCGTCGTCATTTCTTTGGTAATAATTTTGCCCATTCGCTATTTCATTATTCAGCCTTTTTACGTCAAAGGCGCGTCCATGGAATCGACTTTCCAAGATCACCAATATTTGATTATTGACGAAATTAGCTATCGTTTTCATAGCCCCCAGCGCGGCCAAGTCGTGGTTTTTCGCTACCCCCTTAATCCCCAGGAGTATTTCATTAAAAGGATTATCGGTTTGCCCGGCGAGGAAGTGCAGATAAAGGACGGCGAGGTATTTATTTATAACGCTGCTCATCCCGAAGGTTTCGTTTTAAATGAGCCTTATTTAGAGGCTGGCACCAAAACTTTTAGCGACAACGCTAACCGGATTAAAATCGGACCAGACGAATATTATGTTTTGGGCGATAACCGCGGCGCTTCCAAAGATTCGCGCTATTTCGGGCCGGTGGACGCCAGTTTTGTCACCGGCAAAGTTTTATTCCGCGGCTGGCCTCTAAAGGAGATAACTTTATTCACGCCCGCTTCCTGGCCGCAATACAATAATTAATTTTATGCCCCGTCGTAAAAAAATTATTCCGGAAACGCCGAAACCGGCCGCCAGAAGGAACGAAAAAATCCCCGGCCGGCTTTTGGGTATGAAAGACGTGCTGGGCTCCGAATATCGCTGTTATAATTTAGTCGTTAACAAGGCCTTGACCTTGGCCCGTTTTTACAGTTTTATGCCCATCAAGACGCCGGTCATGGAAAGCTTTGACTTATATAAGAAATCTACCCGTCGCGGTAGCGACAAAGAATTTTATTTTTTGGAAGGCGATAAGACGGAGCGGGTCGTTTTACGTCCGGAAGTAACCCAAGGCGTTTTGCGGGCTTATTTAGAAAATAATTTGGCTGACAACGGTCTGCCGGTTCGGCTTTTTTCCTTGGGCCCGGTTTTCCGCCGAGAAAAATTGCAGTCGGGACGTTATCGCGAAGCCACCCAGTTCAATTTGGAAATTATCGGCGAGGGCAAGCCTTTGGCGGAAGCGATTTTAATCGCCATCGCCCATAATTTTTTCAGCGAGCTGCAGGTCAAGGCGCAAGTGCAAATTAATTCTTTGGGTACTTGGGAAAATCGCCGCGATTACTGCGCCAAACTTTTAAGTTTCTACAAAGAAAGGGGGCGCCGCTCCAAGCTTTGCCATAATTGTAAAAAGAGCTTAGGCAAAAATTGTTTGGGTCTTTTGGATTGCAAGGAGGACGGCTGTTTAGAGGCGCGGGAAGGGGCGCCGCAATTGGCCGATTATTTGGCCGATGAGAGCCGGGAACATTTTGTCAAGACTTTGGAATTTTTGGACGAATTAAACATCCCCTATAATTTCAATCCCTATTTAGTGCGCAATTTGAATTACTATAACGACACGGTTTTTGAATTCTGGCCCTTAAGCGAGGAAGGCGTCTCTTCGGGCAAGTTGGCTTTGGCCGGCGGCGGCCGTTACGACAGCTTAATCGCCAATTTGGGTGGGGAGGAGACGCCGGCGGTTGGTTTGGCCATTGGCATTGAGCGGACCATGGCGCGGCTAAAAGACAAGCACCTTTTGAGCGCGCCTTTAGCTGAAGACATAATTTTTATCGCTCAATTGGGTGAGCAGGCCAAGCTCAAGGCCTTGCAATTATTTGAAGAGTTGCGCCGGGACGGTTTCAACGTCCGTCAGGCCTTTACCTCCGACAGTTTAAAATTCCAACTGGAGGAGGCGACGGCTATGAAGGCGAAAACCAGCTTGATCTTGGGCAAGAAAGAAATAATGGACGGCACGATTTTAATGCGCGACATGGATTCCGGCGCCCAGGAAGTGGTGGTTTACAAAAAAATAAAGGAGCGCTTACTGCGCCAGGACAAAAGCGAGAAGAAAATTAATTCTAAGATTAATAGAAAGGAAGGTGGAGTTTATGGCGGACTTTAAAAGAAAGCCTGGCGAAAGTTTTGAAAGCTTTTTAAGAAAATTTAAAAAAGGCCTAAAGAACAGCAAGCGTCTGGAAAAGGCCCGGGCCAAACAGCATTTACAGCCGAGGAAAACCAAACGTCAGCAAAAAAAATACGCCCTGACCGGCTTGAAATTACGCAAGCGAAATGCCTACCTGCGCAAAATCGGCAAATTGCCGGAAAGTAATATGCGGCCGTGATTTATAAAGGTTTAATAGAATAGTGAAATGATTTAAAAATACCGCCTAATGGCGGTATTTTTTTATTTCTTAATCCCCGGGATAAGACGCTTGATGTTCTCCAGGGCGGATTTCCTCGCGTATTGCCTAATAAGGTCGCGAGCCCGCTTCGTCTTGACGAAGCGCAGCCAGTCGCGGTTGGGAAACTGGCGGTTTTTTTCAATGATTATTTCCACCAAGTCGCCGTTTTTCAATTCCTGGTCCAGGCGGCCGAGCTTCTCGTTGATCAGGACCCCAGTGGCCTTGTTGCCGACATTGGTATGGACGGCGTAAGCGAAGTCTATGGGCGTGGCTTTTTCCGGCAGTTCAAAAACGTCGCCCTTCGGAGAAAAAACAAAAATGCGATCGCGGAAAATATCCAATTTTATTTTTTGGACGAATTCGGATGTGGAAGTGATTTCTTTTTGAATGTCAATAATTTCTTTGACCCAGGCTGGCGTCTGGTAATTCTTGTAGCCTTGGCGCGCCTTGTAATACCAATGGGCGGCCAGGCCGTAAATGTTTTCTTCGTGCATTTCTTGGGTGCGAATTTGGAATTCCGTGGCCTTGCCTTCCGGGCCGAAAACGGTGGTGTGTAAAGAGCGGTAGCCGTTCGGTTTGGGCACGGCGATATAGTCTTTAAAGCGCTCGGACTTCGGCCGCCAAAGGGAATGGATAATACCTAAAATTTTATAACAATCATCAATCGTGTCCGTGATTATTCTTAAAGCAAAGACGTCGTAAATTTCATTGAACTCCCGACCCTTTTCCTGCATCTTTTGATAAATGCTATAGAGATGTTTAAAACGAACTTCAATTTTGTATTTTATTTTCGCCTCGTTTAATTTTGGCGTCAAAATGCTTTTAATTTTTTGAAAGAAGCGGTTGCGTTCCACTTTTTTTTCCACTTCGTATTTATATTCTAACTCGCGAAACTTTTCCGGGTAAAGGAATTTGAAGCAAATGTCCTCTATTTGCCATTTCAAGCGGCCGATACTTAACATGCCGGCAATGGGCGCGTAAATCTGCAAAGTTTCTTCGGCGATGCGGTGCTGTTTCTCCGGCGGCAGGTTTTCCAGAGTGCGCAAATTGTTCAAACGGTCGCAGAATTTAATGAAGATGACCCTTAAATCACTAGCCATGGCCAAAAACATCTTTTTCAAGTTTTCCCGGTAGCGTTCAATGCCGCGGTACTTTATTTTACCCAATTTAGTCACGCCTTGGACGAGATTGGCGATTTCCAAGCCGAACTCTTTTTTAATTTCACTTAAAGCGTGGCTGGTGTCTTCGGGAACGTCGTGCAAAAGGCCGGCGGCCACAGTCGGCAAATCAGCCTTTATTTCCGCTAACATATAAGCTGTATGGAGAGGGTGTTGGATATAGGGGTCGCCGTTTCGGCGGAACTGGTCTTTATGGGCATTATTAGCAAATTTAAAGGCTCTTTCCAAAAGAGAAACGTTGGCTTTAGGGTTATTTTCTTTGAATTTTTTGACGACGCGGTCAATGGTCATAAATCCCCTTTCTGATTTCTAATTTTTTATGTTATAATAAAGTTATAATAAGAATTATAGCATAGCAGCCATAATTTAAAAGTGGTTTTAATTTGAAAACCCTTGAGTTTTAGGGCATGCGAAAAAAGGCTAGGTTAATTCTCTCTTTATGTTTAAGCGCGGCTTCTTTGGCGGTAGCGCGTTTGGTGTGGGCGCAATTTGGCATTAATGAGCTTAATAACACGATTATTCTCGGCCAAGTTGATCCGCGCGTTTTGATTATCAGAATTATTCAAATCGCTTTAAGCTTTTTGGGCGTTTTGGCTATTCTCATTATATTATACGCCGGCTTTAAGTGGATGACCTCGGGCGGCGATGAAGAGAAAATCAGGCAGGCAGGCAAGGTTTTAAGGGACGCGCTTATCGGCTTATTGATTATTTTAGCTTCTTGGGCGATTGTTACCTTCGTTTTTTCGCGTTTGTTGGGCGTAATTGGCGGGGGGGGCGGAAACAATCCGCCCGGCGGCGGCAATAATTTTGATGGCGGCTTGGCGGCCGTCGGCGCCTGCAGTTTAGACAGCTTTTATCCGGCCGCCGGCCA
>CAZXZR010000022.1:0-10592 GCA_964645545.1 uncultured Gammaproteobacteria bacterium
AGTTTTCCGTATTAATAATTTAGCTGATAATAAAGAAATTTTTTTAAAAGTGAGAGTTTCTTTTGGCGCGCGGCAAAGTGAATTTAGGGGCGAAATGGCCGACGGCAGCTTAAAAATCGCCGTGGCCGCTTGGCCGGAAGCCGGCCAAGCCAATCGCGAACTTTTAGCCTTTTTGGCGCGCGCGCTGGGATTAAAAAAAGAGCAGTTAGCAATCGCCGCCGGCTTTAAGCAAAAGTTAAAACGAATAAAGATTAAGCCCGTCTAACTAACGCCCCTCTTCCGGTTAATTTTTAATTCTTCCTCCCTATGGATTTGTCCGTCATTATCGTTTCCTGGAACGTCAAAGAACTTTTAAAAGCTAACTTAACAGCCTTGTTTAAGTCGCAAGGCGATTTTAGTTTTGAAGTTTTCGTGGTTGATAACGCTTCTCGAGATGGGAGCGCCGAGATGTTGCGTCAGAATTTTTCCGCGGTGAAACTGATCGCCAATGAAACTAATCGCGGTTTCGCCGCCGCCAACAATCAGGCTTTGGCGCAAGCCAACGGTGATTTTCTTTTACTATTAAATCCGGACATGATCTTGGAAGCGGAAACTTTGGCGAAGTTTCTGAATTGGGCGAAAGTCAATCCGCAGGCGACGGTCGCCGGCTGTAAACTTATAGACGGATGCGGCCGTCTTGTCAAACAAGTGCGGCGTTTTCCGAAATTTTGCGACCAATTGTTGATTATCTTAAAAATTCCCCATATTTTTCCTTTTTTGCTTGGCCGCTATTTACAAAGGCGCTTTAATTACGAAGACCCGGCTCGCGTCGATTCCCTGCGCGGTTCTTGTTTCTTGATTAATCGCCGGCAGTATGAAAAAATCAGCGGCGAAAGGCCGTGTTTGGACGAAGGCTATTTTCTTTGGTTTGAGGAAGTTGATTTCTGCCGTCGGGTTTATAGTTTAGGCGGAGAAGTTTGGTACACGCCGGCCGCCCGTGCCCGAGATTATTTCGGCCGCAGTTTCGCGCAAGTGAAGCGGGGCGCGGCCCAGAAATATTTTCGCGACTCCATGTTAAAATATTTTCAAAAATGGGGTCGGCCCGGACAAGTCAGGATTTTGCGCGCCGCCTGGGCTTTGGTGGGGATTTTTATAAAATAAAATCCCTCCGCGAGGAGGGAAATAAAAAAAAATAAAACCATGACCCCAAAAGTTGGAGTAATATTAGTTAATTATAAAGACTACGCGCAAAAATATTTGGCGCCTTGTTTTGCCAGTTTGAGAAAGCAGACCTATCCGGCCGAGCCGACTCATATTTTTATCGTGGATAATGCGGCTACGCCGGTCTCACAGGAATTTTTAAAAAAGCATTGTCCGGAAGCGATTGTTTTGGCGCGGCCGGACGGCAATTATGCCGCCGCCAACAATCTCGGCGCCCGTGCCGCCCTGTCCGCCGGTTGTGCATACCTGGTTATGGCTAATATGGACACGGAAATGGAAGCGGAGTGGCTTAACGAATTGGTTAAAGCCCTGGACAAAAATCCGGAGGCCGGCTTGGCCCAGTCCAAAATTCTCCTTTACCCCAAGACGGCGGCGGGAAAAGCTCGGCCGAAAATAAACAGTCTGGGCAATATTTTTCATTTTTTAGGTTTTGGTTTCACTTCCGCTTACGGCGAAGAAGACCGCGAGCTCGCCGGCTACCCGGAAATTACCGGCTACGCTAGTGGTTGTGCTTTTATTATCCGCGCCGCGCTTTTTGAAAAAATCGGCGGCTACAACGAAGACTATTACATGTACCATGACGACACGGAATTGAGCTTGAAGGCGAAACTGACCGGCGCTAAAATAATTTTGGCGCCGCGTTCGGTCATTTACCATAAATATGAATTTCAGCGTCACGCCCGCGATCTTTATTACCAAGAGCGCAATCGCCGCTTAGTGCTTTTGGCCTTTTACCCCCTTTATTTATTGCTGTTAGTTTTTCCCGCTGCCTTTTTCATGGATTTAGGTTTGTTTTTCTTCTCCTTTTTCGGTGGTTGGCTGAAGACGGAATTGAAAATTTGCGCCTATTTTTCTTGCCCCGCCCATTATCTTAAAATTTGTCGGGCGCGGCGGCGCTTAAAAAAAATCGCCGTTATGCCTTTCTCGCGTCTGGCCAAGAATTTTTCCGGGCGCATAGAATTTCAGGAAATAAATAATCCTCTGCTCAAGTACTTAGTTAATCCCGCGTTTAATTTTTACTGGCGGGTGATTAAAAAAATAATTTAGTATGGATTTATCGATCATTATCGTTAATTATAAAAACCGGGAGAAATTATTTAATTGTCTTGATTCTCTAACGGCGGCGACCTTAGGCGCTTTGCGTCGGGAAGTCATCGTCGTTGACAATCATTCCGGCGACGACTTGTCCACTTTGCCTTGCCGCTATCCGAAGGTGAAATTCATCGCCAGTCCGCGCAACCGGGGCATGGGCGGCGGTAATAATCTTGGTCTGGACAAAGCCAGTGGTGATTACCTCCTGATTTTGAATCCCGACACCATCGTTAACGGTCCGGCCGTAGAGACGCTTTTAGCCTATTTGCGGCAAAATCCCGAGGTCGGCGTCGTCGGCCCGAAATTACTCTATCCGGACGGCGCCTTACAATCCTCTTGCGCCCGTTTCCCCAGTTTTTTTATGCCGGTTTTACGCCGGACTTTTTTAGGAGATTATTTTCGCGCCAGTCGTGATCTTTTCACCATGAATGATTTTGATCATAGTACCATTAAAGAGGTGGATTGGCTGATGGGTTCTTGTTTGCTGTTTCGGCGAGAAATCGTTTTAGCCGATAGCCGTATTTTCCGGCCCCGTTTTGACGAGCGTTATTTCATGTATTTCGAAGACACCGATCTCTGCCGGCAAATGTGGCGCCGCGGCTTGAAAGTTGTTTATAATCCAGAAGCGATCATCATTCATGACCACGCTCGGCAGAGCGCCCGCCACCCCTGGTACGTGGCCATTTTCATTGACCCCTTGACTTGGCGGCATATCGCTTCTTGGCTAAAATATTTTTTCAAGTGGGGCTTAAGGAGAGAAAAAGGCAGTCCGGGAAAGCAAGTGCCGTTCAAGCTCCCTGCTTAAATTTCAATCAATTTAAATTTACTCAATATGAACAAGATCAAAAAAGTTATTTTTCCCGTCGCTGGTTTCGGCACGCGCTTCTTGCCGGCCACCAAAGCCCAGCCCAAAGAGATGCTGCCCATCGTGGATAAGCCGATTATTCAATATTTGGTGGAGGGGGCGGCGGCGGCCGGCTTAAAAGAAGTTATTTTTGTCACCGGCCGCGGTAAGCGGGCGATTGAAGATCATTTTGACTATTCTTTTGAATTGGAGAAAACCTTAGTGGAGAAAAACAAACTGGAGCTTTTGGACAAAGTTCGTAACATTGCCAGCTTGGCCAAATTTTCCTATGTTCGCCAACCGATTCCTTTGGGCGACGGCCAAGCCGTGGTTTGCGCCAGTCATTTGATTGGTGAAGAGGAAGCAGTTTTAGTCTGGTTCGGCGATACTTTATTCGCGGATTGCGCCGAGGCCGCCCGCCAAGTCATGGCCGTTTATGAGAAATATGGCGACAGTGTTATTGGTTTGGCGGAAGTGGAACGCCATTTGCTTGGCCAATTTGGCGTTATTGATGGCCTGGATTTGGGCGACGGCGTTTATGAGATTAAGCGCTTTTTGGAAAAACCGGCGCCCGAGAAAGCCCCAAGCAATTTAGTTCAAGTCGGTTTGAACGTCATCTCCCCCGAGGTTATTAAGACTTTAAAAGGCATGAAATCGGGCAAGTCCGGCGAAATCCGCTTGGCCGACGCCTATGCTGAATTGTTAAAACAGGGTAAACCGCTTTACGGCAAGAAAATCAGAGGCGAATGGTTGGACACGGGCAATAAGTTCGGTTTTATTAAGGCGACTCTGAAGATGGGTTTGCAGAATAAAGAGATAAAAGAAGATTTGCAAAAATTGATTAAAGAGTTGAAATGAGAGTTAGATGAAGATTGCCGAAAGACGAACTTTGATTAGTCTTGGCTAAACTGAACCGGTAGGCAAATGGGATTTCCCCAAGGAAAGGTTCATGATTTCCGGTCGATATGGTATCGTGAATTCATAACCTATCCCTGCAAAATTATGACTACCCTCAAAACAGCCGGCTCCGCCGGCTCCGGTCCAAGGACCAAGAAGACCTACACCGCCCAGTTTTTGTAGGAGTTATGTTTCTAGTTTAGAAGCACATGGAGAAAGTGTCTAGTGTTTTGGGTACCAGCCACCTAGCGTTAGCGAATTCTCCCTCCGCCGCTATAAAAGTCCTGCACTCGTCATATGTTACGCAGGACTTTAGACGATAAATAACCACCATTTTTTTCTTCCCAGCCCTGAAGTAGGTGCTGGGTTTATGGTAGGTTTTCCCTTCACTTTAGCGAAGGGAATCAGGTTCGGGAATCGTGACCGTAAATTCAGCCACTTTTTCCAATTTGTTTTTTATTGCCTCCCTTTCCCCCTTTTTGTACTCATGTCATCACAATCTTTTTTTATTACAACTGCAATTTGTAAATACCTACTTCCATCCCAATTTGTCCAGCCAAATAGAGAATATCGTTTTTTTCGTCAAAAGCGGCGGCGGTGATTTTCTCGGTTTTTAAGAGGGTGGTAATGACGCCAGTATTATTATCAATGACATTAACACCGGTGGCCGTTAAAAAGATTAAGTAATTTTTGTTTTCGTTCCAGAAAAGGCCGCTTAAAGCTTCGCCAAAACGGGTGACTAAAGCGGCTTGGCCGGTTTTTAAATCATAAAGGAAAATTTCCCAATCATTCGCGTAAAAGAGAGAGCTGTCGTCGCGCCATTGCCAGTTTTTCACATTATTGATAACGGTGGTACGGGATAAATTGGCTGGATCGATAAGATAAAGAGTCCGGTTTTGCTCGTCGTACAGACTTAAGCGCGGCCAGTTGTCGGAAACGAGGCGATAAGAGCCGGCGGCCGGCAAAGGCAAACGGCCGCTAACGTTTTTAGTTTTTAGAGAATAGTCCTCTAATTGCGTTTTTCCGTTATTTGTCGTCACTAGAAATAAATGTTCGCCGCGCGCTTCGTAGGTTAAATATTTTTCGCCCTTTAAAAGGACGGAAACGCTTTTTCCATCCGCCTCTAAACGGTTTAAAGAGTCGGCGTATTGATAATAGAGACAAGCGCTATTTTCATCATAATAGAAGGCCTGGGCGCCGTCGCCGATAATTTTATTATAATTAAAATCATTGGCGGCGTTTTCCGGAGACAAAAGCCAGCCGCCGGCGAAAAGCTTATCACCGGTCTTAAGCCACCGGCCGTTTTCTTTCGTCGGCAAGATTCTGGTCGGGCCGTTTTTTAAGTTTAAAACCTCACCGCTATCCGGCAGATAAAGATATTGGCGGCTGGGGCTAAGGCTCAAGGCCGCTACTGTCGTCGTGGCGATTAAAAGCGGCTCTTCGTTTTTAAACAGGCTGATATTCTCCCAAAAAGTGGTTTGGCCGGAATAAATGGTTATTCTTTTTTGCCAACTCCAATAGCCGTCTAATTCCAGGCGCAGATCATATTCGCCCGGCAAGAGGTTTTTTATTTTCGTCGGCGTCAGAAGGTAATTTTTTTTAAAAATATGCAAAAAGCCGCCCTTAAACGCTTCGTCGTTTAAATAAATCGTCGCCCCGGCGGGGAGGCTGGCGGCGTTTAAAGCCCCGGTTTTGGCCAAGAGCCGGTTAAATTTAAAAGGCCAGGAGAGATTGAATTTATAGCCGGAAGCGTAAAGAGAAACAAAAACGGTGATGAGCAAAAAAAGGACGATAAAAATAAGGAAGATGGCATCGCGAACTTTCTTGGGCATAATTAGCGGTCTAAAATAGTGATGTTCGCGCCGACTTTATTCAGGCGTTCGTAAAGGTTTTCGTAGCCGCGGTCAATGGTGTAGGAATTTCTTAAAATTGATTGGCCCTTGGCCGCCAACATGCAGATTAAGAGGTTAATGGACGGTCTTAAAGCCGGCGGGCAAACGACTTCGTTGGGGGTTAATTCCGTTGGGCCGGTAACAGTGACGCGGTGGGGATCATGGAGCATAATATTGGCGCCCAAGCGGCTTAATTCGGTATAATAAACGGCCCGATTTTCATAAACCCAATCATGGACCAAAGTGGCGCCTTGGGCTTGAGTCAAAATGGGCACGAAGAGAGGCAGGTTATCAATGTTTAAGCCCGGGTAAGGCAGGGGATGAATTTTGTCGGGTAAAGCCTTTAAGCGGCTGGGAATTATTTCTATATCCACCAAGTCAAAGTAGCCGTTAGCCGATTTATAGGGGCGGTTGATTTTCATTTTTTGCCCCATGACTTTGAGTTTTTCCAGTTCCAAGCGCAAAAAGGCCAAGGGGCAGCGGGTGATTTTCAGATGGGAGTGGGTGGTGATGGCCAGAGAGATGAAGGCCATGGATTCAATCGGGTCGGGCATAATGGGGTAATTTTTGACCGGCCTTAATTCCTTGACGCCGGTAATTTTTAAGGTATTGGCGTCCTCCCAGTCAATTTTAGCCCCGGCTTTTTTAAGAAAGCAAATTAAATCCTGGACCATGTAATTGGCCGAAGCGAAAGCGATTTTAGTTTCCCCGGGTGTCAAAACGGCGGCCAAGACAATGTTTTCCGTGGCCGTATCCCCGGTTTCGTACATGGTAAAAGCGGCCGCCCTTTTGCGTTCATAAGTGATTTGATAGGCGCTCGGCGTTTCTTTAACTTTTACGCCCAGATATTTTAGGGCGAGGAGATAAGGATTAACCGTGCGTTTGCCTAATTTGCAGCCGCCGGCCAAAGGCAGGGAAAAATTTTTGCTTTGGTTCGTTAAAGCGCCCATTAATAAAAGAGCCGAGCGCGTCTTCAAGAAAGACTCACGGTTAATTTTTTCCGGAGTCAGACGGCCGTCATTGATTATTTCCAAATCATGCTCGTTCTTCCAGGTGATGGTTAAACCCAGAGAAATTAAAATTTCTATAATGCGTTTGACTTCCTCTATTTTAGGCACGTTGGTCAAAGTTGTTTTTTCCCGGATTAAAACGGTGGCGCATAAAATCGCCACGGCGGCGTTTTTGGCGGCGTTAGTCTTCAAAGTGCCGTGCAGCTTCTTTCCGCCGTCTATGAGTAAATTAGCCATAGTTTAAATTTTTATTAACCTGCCTTTATCTTACTCTTTTTGTTGACATTTTTCAAATATCTGTTATCATGGATAAATATTAAAGAAAAATTTATTATTTTGCATTTTATTGAAAATTTTATGGCCAAAATCGCAATCATTACCACCGGCGGCAAACAGTATAAAGTGCGGGAAGGGGAAAGTCTGAAGGTGGAGAAGCTCGCCGCCGAACCGGGCAAAAAACTAAAATTGGAAACCCTGCTTATCGCCGAAGGCGAGAAACTCTCTTTAGGGCAGCCGTCTTTGGGCGCTAAGGTGGAGGCGGAAGTTTTAAAAACGGACAAAGGGAAAAAAATTACGGTGGTCAAATATAAAAATAAAATTCGCTATAAGCGCACTTTAGGTCATCGTCAGCCTTTCACCAGTTTAAAGATTTTAAAGATCGCTTAAAAATTAAATTCACTAGCGCTTAATTTTAAAAAGTCCGGTCTCTTTTTAGGGAGCGGACTTTTTAGGTTCTTAGCTGGTTTTCTTCGGCCGTGGGAATTTTTTCTGTTTTTCCTCGGGCCGCTTTTTTGTTCGTTTCGCCACTTCGCCGCCGCGTGCGCCGTTTCCGTCTTTTTTCCGCCCGCAAGCGGCGTTTTATTTTCCTGAAGAGTAGGCGCTTTCTGGGCCAGATTTTTAAGAAAAGCCGCAATTTTCGCGGCAAAAGAGCCAGGTTGCGCCGCGTCAATTTCAAGCTTTTAACAAACAGAAGAATGTTTCCCACCTTTAGCCCCGTATGTTTGTCAAAAAGCCCGATCAGGACCATAACGCCGAAAGCCAGTAAAATGATGACGATAATTGCTAGCGTGACCATCGTTATCATTACCTCCTTCTATTTTATTTCTTGTCGGTTTTTAAAAGCGCTGGCCAAAGTCAGCTCATCAGCGTATTCCAAGTCGGAACCGGCCGGCAGGCCTTTAGCCAAGCGGGTTATTTTTAAATGATCTTTTAAAATTTTATTCAAATACAAAGCCGTCGTTTCTCCTTCCAAAGTGAAGTTTAAAGCCAAAACCACCTCTTTAATCTGTTCAGTTTTTATCTTTTTTCCCAATTTGTCAAGAGGCAGGTTTTCCGGTTTAATGTCTTCAATCGTGTTTATTAAGCCGTTTAAGACGAAGTAGCGACCGTTAAATTGCCCGGTCGCTTCAATGGCCGTGAGGTCTTCGGTATTCTCCACGAGGCATAAAACGCCGGTGGCGCGGTTCGGATCGCGGCAAATCGGGCAGGGATCGCTTTCCGCGAAGGCTTGGCAAAGATGGCAGCGCGTGGTTTTTTCCTTGAGTTCATTTAAGGCCGCGGCCAAGCTTCGGATTTTTTCCGCCGGTTGTTTTAAGAGATAAAAAACATAGCGTTCGGCCGTTTTCGGGCCGACGCTAGGCAGGTCGGACAATTGGGCGATTAAATCTTCAATGGCGCGCGGGTATCTCATGTTTTTAATTTTTACTTTTGCAGAAAAGGGCTCGGCGAAATTTAATTCATGCCCGGCAGGCCGCCCATATCTTGCAACTTTTTCGCCATCAGGCGCTGGGCGCGTTTAATGGCGTCGTTTAGGCAGCTTTTTAAAGTTTCCGCTTGGGCGTTTTTGTCCAAATTAGCGTTTAAAGTCAACTCTTTAATCTCTAAATTGCCGTCCAAAACGACTTTAACGCCGTTTTTTTCCTCCGTGATGCTTTCTTCGGCCAAGGCGTTTTGCATGGTTTTGGCCTGGCTTCTTAAATCGCGGAATTGTTTTAGTTTGCTGAACATAGTTTTTTTCGGCCGCCGTTTTAATCGGGCCGGAAAGTTAAATTATTAAAAGTCGGGCACGCCGGTCGGCGCCGCTTCGCTCAATTTTTTCGTGATGCTTTTAAAACTGACGGTATTTTCGTCAAAATACAAATCAACGCGGCCGGTAGGGCCGTTTCGGTGCTTGGCCACGTGGATTTCCGCTTTATAGCGTTCTTCTAGGTCCAGGTCGTTGGGATTATAGCTGCGGTCGGCGGCCTTACGGTAGATGAACATGACGACGTCGGCATCCTGTTCAATGGAGCCGGAATCGCGCAAATGCGACAATTTGGGAATGGCCGGATGGCTCATTTCCACGGCCCGCGATAATTGCGCCAAAGCCAAAACCGGCAGGTTCAATTCGCGGGCAATGGCCTTTAAGCCGCGGCTGATTTCCGCGATTTCCTGGACGCGATTGTCGCCGTATTTTCCCCGGCCTTCCATTAATTGCAGATAATCAATGACAATCAGACCCAAGCCCTTTTCCATTTGCAGGCGCCGGGCTTTGGCGCGGATTTCCATAATAGATAAAGTGCCGGAATCGTCAATGTAAATCGGGGCTTCGGCCAGTTTGCCCATGGCTTCGCCGATGCGGGCGAAATCATTGTCTTCTTCCTTGTCAGAGAGGTTGCCGGTGCGCATTTTCCATAAACTGACGCCAGCCTGGGCGCAAAGCATGCGATCCACCAATTGCTCCTTGCTCATTTCCAAAGAGAAAATGCCCACCCCCTCCTTGCTTTTAATGGCCGCTTGGCGGGCAATGTCCAAAGCCAAGGCGGTTTTGCCGACGCTGGGGCGGGAGGCTAAAATAATCAAGTCCGACTTCTGCAGGCCGGCGAGCAGGTTGTCCAGGTCGGGAAAGCCGGTCGGCAGGCCGCGCAATTTGCCGCTGTATTTATGCAGTTCGTCAATGCGGTCGAAGGCGGCGGTCAAGAGATTATCTAAAGGTAAAAAATCATTTTTTAAATATTTGCGGGAGACGCCGAAAACCTTTTTTTCCGTCTCGTCCAAAATTTCGTCTATTTCCCGTTCTTCCTCAAAGCTTAAATTGCTGATTTCGGCCGCCGCTTGCTGCAAGCGGCGCAAGGTCGCCTTGCGTTGAATGATATTGGCGTAATTGGTGACGTTGCCGGAAGTGGCAACGGCATTGGTTAAACGGGCCAAATAGGTGCGGCCGCCGACGGCCGCCATTTGCTTTTTTTCTTCCAAGCGGTTGGAAATCGTGATGATGTCTATCGGCTCCTGGTTGTTATACAGTTCTTTGATGGTTTCATAGATGATTTTATGGCTGTCTTTATAGAAGTCATGCGGTAAAATATTGTCGGCGATTTTAACGATAGCGTCCTTGTCTATTAAAAGCGAGCCGAGCAGGGATTCCTCGGCTTCCAGGCTGTGCGGCGGCACTTTTTCAATTAAGGTTTCTTCGTTAGAGGGCATGGGTGGGAAAATTAAAGGGCTCCGCGGCTAAGGACCGGCCGGAAGGGAGCCTGATCGTTATTTAATTTTATCCCATAAAAAATGATTTTTCAAGGCGGGTTTATTAACCGATTATTAACCATTTATTAAGGTATTGACAAATGTTAAGTATTTTTATTTTGTGTTTTAGTTTACTAATTCCGCGCCAGTTTGCGG
>CAZXZR010000023.1:0-9452 GCA_964645545.1 uncultured Gammaproteobacteria bacterium
AATAAAAATTAAAGACAATGTTAATTTAAGCGATGAAGATAAGGCTTATTTCCAAGGATCAAGTTTCAAGCTTTCCGGAGAAGCAAAGCCTATTGAGTTAGATACCCAGAAAATTGATGAAAAGATAAATAAGGTCATGCAAGAGGATATGTTTAAAGATAGAGAAATTGTTATCGAATAAAAATACTAAGTCTCAATAATATATTTTCTAACCTCCTCCACGACCCCGAGCCAAATTTTACAAAGAGAGGCGGAAGCCTCTTTTTGTGCTATAATTATTAGTATGATAAAAAAAATTACCCCAAAAGAATATGATTATTTGTGGGCTGATCATGGAGTAAATTATATATTTACATCATGTTATTTATTTAAATCGTTTAGGCAAGCCGACATAGTTTTGATATATGATCATCTGGGAAAGGGGCTAAAATTTTTCTTGGCCAAAACCGATAGGCGTAAATTTGCTAATTACGGCTTACAATTTTTTAAAGATTATTTTCCCGCTTGGAAGAAAAAAATTCTGCTGAATATATGGGCAGGGGAGGCTCTAGTTAAGCAAACCGAGAAAGATAAAAAGAATATTCGCTTATTATCCAATCGTATTTTATCTCAAAAAATATACGAACGGGCTAGCGCCTTTCAGCGCCTCGGTGATAACTATTTTTTTACCGAATTTTTCTTTTTAGACAAGGTGGAGAAGCAATTAAATGGCACGGTAGCTAAAAATTTTCAATTAATGGGACCGCTTAAATATAGAGCGAGAAGGGTGTTGAATAAATTTTACAATTATTCAACTATATTTGCTCCATACATCAGAGAGGCAAAAAGGCGGACGGGTCGGACAGATCTGGAATGGCTTAGCTTTCAGGAAGTTATGCACGTGTTAGAGGGACGTCCAGTCGGTATTTCTCGGCGTGGCGTCACTAACTGGGTACTGGCAAAACGATGTGGATGGCGGCCATACCGCGGATTAGATGCCGAGCTTTTAATACATCAATTTTCCGATCATTTTTTCACCGCCCAGCGTCGAATTATACGGGGGATAATTGCTAATAAGGGCAGAAGAAAAGGAGTGGCCAGAGTTATTAAAACAATCTTTAGTCAGAAAATCATCACGGAGTTGAAAAAAATTAATAAAGGAGATATTCTTATTGCTGAAACTACTGGCCCCGAAATGATGGTTGCTTGTAAAAAAGCCGCCGCTATTATAACGGATGAGGGCGGTCTGACTTCTCATGCCGCTATTGTTTCAAGAGAACTGAAAATCCCTTGCCTAGTGGGCACCAAAATTGCCAGTAAAGTCATAAAAGACGGAGATTTAGTAGAGGTTGACGCAAATAAAGGAATTATTAGAATTTTAAAATAAGCTTAAGCTCGTTCCAATTATATCCCCAGCTCGGAGCACTAAATAAAAAGACTGCAAACGCAGTCTTTTTATTTTTAGCATTCTGAGATTTAGGGATTCGAACAGGTCAGAAGCGAGCTTAGCCGAAGGCCAGCAGGCCAAGGTGTAGCGAGCGCCGACGAGCCCGAGCTCGCGTATAGCTCGGCGCTGATCACGACAACGAAGCGAATGAGCGACGGCGAATTCGCTGAGGCGGAAATCCCTGCCTTCCGACAGACTTGCCCAGAGTAAGCCAGAACAGTTGTTCGCTAAAAAGCACGGTATTAAATGGTTTAGCTTATTTGCCAAATTTATTACAGTACTCTATTTATAAATATAAAAAATCTTGATTGCTTTATTTCTTTTGTTCTTTGCATAGCTTCTTTTATTATTTCTTTCTGAAAATTAAAATAATACATCGAAATGTGGCATGACCCCATTTCTTCGGACACGGATGTCCACATAAATCAGCCTTTGGCGGGCGGCCCGGCTTCTCTTGGGAAGCCGGGATTTTATTTAAAAATCTCTCGAGGGTGGGGCGTATAATGTATATAACGGTAAGGTAAACGGCGAGCAAACTAAGCGTATGAAAAACTATGACGCTAAGACCGTCCCGGCCTACATCGCCGGCGCCGCCCACGTGGCTCGCCCGAAGCTGAAAGAATTAAGGAGGGTAATAAAGGCGGCCGTGCCCGGAGCGGAGGAGGGGATACACTGGGGGGTGCCTTTCTACAAATACCGCGGCATCCTGGCCGGATTCGTCACCCTGAAAAATCACGTTGATTTCGGCCTGGTAACCGTGCTGGCCGCCATAGCCAAACGCGGCCATTTAGGCTAAGATAGAAGCAAAGACTCCGAGATTATGCGTGCCCAAAAAAAATCATCTTGAGCTTTCTTCTCGTGCCCGTGGCCGTTTTCTTGGCCTGGGTACTATTTGAGCTGACCGCGAAGGATATCGGGTGAATTCAAAAAGCGCCTTAGAGAGGCCCTTAAACAACGGCGGGGGCGCCCTTAAGTAAAATTTAACGCCGGGCGCCGCCGCGCGCGCTTACCGACAACTTTACATAGCAGTCCGTTTTCCTTGGGGTTCGCTTGGGAAAAAAATGCCGGCCAAATGGCCGGCGTTTTTTAATGGGCGAAACTTTAGCGCTTGGGAAGGGAACTCATGCTTTTAAGAGGCATGGGCACCAGGGTTTGCCAGACCGCCTTTCCGCTTTTGCTTTTTATAATAATGGCGCTAAACAAATCAAGATAAGAAGAAAATACCCGTTGGTAATCGTGTTTGGTTATAAGCCGCGTTTTTAAAGCCGAAGGCATGGGTTTGCCGGCTAATTTCTTTACGGCTTTTAAAGCCGCGGCGGAGTTATTGAAATCCACGATCCAATTCTTGGCGCCGGACGCGCGAAAATCGTTGACGAAACCGACATTGGGAGAAATGACGATTGGCGTTTTAAGAGCCATAGCCTCCAAGACTACGGTCGGAGAAACGTCAAACCTGGAAGGCAGGATAAGCAGATCGAGGGAACGGCAAAGCGCAGCGACGCCCTTCCGATCCAAGGAGGGAATAATATTAATATAATTTCCGTAAATCTCCTTTTTTTTCTCTTCCTGGGGAGTATCCGGAATATGGGTAACGGCATAAAACCGCCAATTCAAGCCGGCTTTCTTCGCTTCCCGCGCTAGAGCCAGAAAAGCGGCGTGATTCTTGATTTTATCCCAGCGGCCGATGGTGCCGATTTTGAAAGTTCTCTTATCGCCGTAAGATCGTTTATTTTTGCCGCCTAATTCGGCGAAACCGGAAAAATTGAAAGGCAAAGGAATAATGACGGTGGCCCCGTCTTCACGCCGAGCCACATGGCGACGGTAATAATCTCGGCTCCAGGTGTTAAGAAAAACTTCGGCCGCGGTCAGGCGGCTCGAATCCTTTTCCATCCCGATCATCGTCCTTAAACCGGCCGGGGAATAAAATTCCTTATGCAAATTGAGTTCCTTAGTCCAGATGCCGGCATGCTGAATGACGGCCGGCGTATCGGTTTTTTCGGCCGCTTTCAAGAGCACCCAATTAAAGATTCCGAAACCGTTGAGAAAGACGACATCCGCCTTTTCTTTTTTTAACAAAGCGGCGGTACGATCTATTACCGCCTTCAAAATCAGGACCGGATCACTCTTCTTTTCCGCCCGCGTCAACTGGCGGACAAGATTTTGGGGAATGTAGATCTTGAAATAATCTCGGTGCGGAAAAGAAAAGCATTTTTCCAAACGACTTCGGCGGCCGGCGTTAATTTGGTACATAACGCCCACCCAACGATGATCGGTGGCGGCGGCAATATGGTTATAAAAAATTCGGGCGAAATTAGCCGGGCCGCCTTGGGAAACCTCTTGGGAATTGGGCATATTAGTCGGATAGGCGTTGGAAATAATGGTCATTTTCTTTATTTTATGCTTAAAAATAATAAAAAAAGCAAAGACGCTTTCACTATTCTATAATTCTATTATTAATTTCTCTCTCTGTCAAGTTAAAATGGCCCACTTTAATTGATTTTTTAGCCTGTATTTGCTAAAATAAATTCATGCTGATAAATATCGCCCTATTTGTCCTCGGTTTCGCTTTCCTAGTCAAGGGGGCTGATTTTCTGGTTCGCGGTTCGTCTTCTTTGGCTAAAAAACTAGGCGTTTCCGATTTTTTCATCGGCCTGACTATTGTCGCTTTGGGCACTTCGGCGCCGGAACTCGTCGTCAGCCTTATAGCCGCCCTGCGAGGTAAAAGCGAACTTCTGCTCGGAAATTTGGTCGGCAGTAACGTCGCCAATACCTTCCTCATCCTGGGAGTGGCCGCCCTGATGTCGCCTCTAACCGTAAAAGAACGGACGGTCAAAAGAGAAATGCCCCTCTTGTTACTCTTAACCGTTTTAGCCATCCTTTTACTGAAAGATTTCAGTCTCCGGCCAGTCGCCACGTCACTTAGTCAAGTGGACGGCATCGTCTTGATCCTTTCCTTCCTCGGCTTTTTAGCTTACGTTTTTAACCTTCACCGCCGCCGGCGAGAAAAGCTTTGGCAGGCGGAAGAGAAACGCTACCGTTTGGGGCAGTCTATAATTATGACTGCCTTCGGCTTGGCGGGCTTGATCCTAGGCGCTCATTGGATAGTGGGCGGCGTTTCTTTCCTGGCCGCCGCTTTCGGCCTGAAAGAATCATTTATCGGCTTGACCATCGTCGCCTTAGGCACATCCTTGCCCGAATTGGCCGCTTCCTTATTGGCTGTCTACCGACATAAACAGGACATGGCTGTGGCCAATGTCATCGGTTCCAATATTTTTAATTTCTCCTTGATTCTCGGCCTTCCCGCTCTTTTCCGGCCGATAAGTTTCAATCCGACCCTTAACCGCGGGCTATTTTTCCTCCTTGCCGCCATCCTCTTGCTTTTTGCCTTTATGTTCGCCAGCCAAGAACAGGAGCCCTTGGCGACCAAGAGGAAGATTCTAAAAAGATGGCAGGGCGCGCTCTTCCTTTTCCTTTACCTAATCTATTTGTTTTATTTTACATAAAATAAATTAGAAAAAGAGAAATGTCCGGCAAGAGAAGGGGAAAAAAATTTTCAACGGGACTTTTAGGCCTATTTTTTTATTTGGCTCGGAACCAGTAAAAAGCCCGGCGGCCGGTGGCTGGCCATGATGCCGCATCCCGAGCGTTTGGCAAGCAATGAGCTCTGGCCCTGGCAGCCGCTCAGCTGGAAAGGCTACCGGGCTTCGCCCTGGCTGAAAATGTTCCAGAACGCCAGGGAATGGTGTATAAGGCTAAAAAATGCCTGAATATTCTTTCTCCAAACCCCTCCGTATTTTATTCGGAGGGGATTTTTTAAAAATTTAAATCCTTTAAAAATTATTTACTTTTAGCGAAAGAAATGCTAAGATAATCAAACAAATATGGCTTTTGAATCAATAAAAATAAGCGAAGGAAAGGCAAAAAATTTTGACCGGCGGCGAAAGAAGCCGCCGGCCAGGAACGGAAAGTCAAAGAAGAAAAGATGGAATTGCTGCCGGAAGTGGAAATAGAATTTACCAAGCAAAAAGAATTCCTTATCAATTGGTACACGCAAAGGCAAATAAAGAATAAGGCTTGGATGAGAATGTATGAAAAGGAAAAAATGAAAATATTGGAAAGATTGGAAAATGTAAATTTACAAGCGACTACCGATATCGCCGGCGCTGCTTTTTATAAAAATGACACGGTTTTCCTCGATCCGAGATATTTTTCCGATCCCGCCAATAAAACTATGCCCGCCCATGAAATAAGCCATGACGCCTTTCCGCATAATCCCAATAAAATCGTTACCAGGGAAGAGCTACTTAAAATAATCCAAGAAAACCAAGGAAAAAATAAAGATGAAAACATCACCTCCCTCCTAATGGCCATACCCAATCCCGATTTTCTTCTGCCTTTATTAAACAAGCTGCCTTAATTAAAATGAATAATTCTAACACCCGTCCGGCCACCAAATCTTATATTCTGACCGGGGCGTTGGCTATCATGCTGGCGGCCTTGTTTTGGAGTATAGACGGCCTTTTCATCCGACCACAATTCTATCTTTTACCCGCCTCCCTGGTAGTCTTTTGGGAACATTTCCTGGGCTTTCTCGCCCTAAGCCCCTTCGTTTTTCTTTACTGGCGCAAAATCAGGAGCTTGAGCCGGAAAAGTTGGGGAGCGGTAATTTGGGTCAGCGTTTTCGGAGGCATGCTGGGTACGCTTATGATCACCAAAGCCTTCTTCGCCGCCGTGGACGGAGAAACGACTTTCGCCACGGTCATCATTCTCCAGAAACTCCAGCCGATTTTCGCCCTTTTGATGGCCCGGCTGATATTGAAGGAAAAACTGCCGCGCCGCTTTTACCTCTGGACCGCTCTGGCCATAATCGCCAGTTACTTCATCGCCTTCGCCAAGACCGGTCTGGATGTCAAGGCGATAGATTGGTCGCATAACGCCGCCATCCTCGCCTTCCTGGCTGCCTTCGCCTTCGGTTCGTCCACGGTCTTCGGCAAGCGCGTCGCCAACCACCTGGATTATAAGGCCGTGGCCGCCTTGCGCTTCGGCCTGACCGCCTTGCTAATGCTGGCCTTGACTCTGGCTAACGGCGCCTTTTTCCAGGCCGGCCAAATTTCTTCTTGGCAATGGGGCCTATTGGCCTTCATCGTCTTCACCTCCGGCGCCGGCGCCATCTTCATCTACTACTTCGGCCTGCGCCGCGTGACCGCCTCCACGGCCACGATCTTGGAACTTTTCTGGCCCTTTTCCGCCCTGATTCTGGATTATGTCTTCAACCATAACTACCTGACGCCGGTCCAAATTGCCGCCGCTTTAGCCCTAGTCCTGGCTTTTTACGAAGTTTCCGCTTTGGACAAATTCAAACGCGTCGTTTTCACGGCCAAAGTCGTCGCCGGCCAAAGCCGCGGCCACCGGCTCGGTTACCCGACCGCCAATTTGGACAAGACCGATCTTGACCTCCCACACGGCGTCTACGCCGTCAAAGCCGAAGTCGACGGGCAAAATTACGCCGGCTTGCTCCACTTCGGCTTCAAGGACGTCTTTGCCGAACCGGTTTCCCTGGAACTTCTGCTTAAGGATTTTTCCGGCGATCTCTACGGCCGCGAAGTCGGAGTCAAAATCCTGAAAAAAATCCGGGAAGTGAAAAAATTCTCCGGCCCGGAAAGCCTTAAAGAGGAAATTAAAAAAGACCTAGCCGCCATATAAATAAATAATGGTTTCCGGAGTTTTCCTTTAAAGCATGCCGAAAATCTTCAAATTACAAGCCGACTTCCGGCCCGCCGGCGACCAGCCGGCGGCCATCGCCAAGCTCCTGAAAGGATTGGAGCGAGGTTTCGCGTACCAAACTTTAATGGGCGTGACCGGTTCGGGCAAGACCTTTACGGTCGCCAACGTCATCGCGAAAACCGACGCCCCGGTCCTGGTCATCGCCCCCAACAAGTCATTGGCCGCCCAGCTCTACCGTGAATATAAGAATTTTTTTCCGGAAAATGCCGTCCACTATTTCGTTTCCTATTACGACTACTACCAGCCCGAAGCCTATCTGCCCATCACCGATACTTATATAGAAAAGGAGGCGATGATCAACGATGAGATCGACCGCCTGCGCCACGGCGCCACGTCAGCCCTGGCCACGCGCCGCGACGTCATCATCGTCGCTTCGGTTTCCTGCATCTACAATCTCGGCGTGCCCGTCAATTACCTGGAGGCCGCCTTGCATCTGGAAAAAGGCCAGCCGATAGTCCGCCAAGACCTGATCACCCAATTGGTGAAGATACAATTCGCGCGCGTCGACGGGGAAATCAAGCGCGGCCAGTTCCGGGTGCGCGGCGACGTCTTTTCCCTCAAGCCGATGGCGGAAAACGTCCTTTATCGCCTGGAACTGAAAGACCAGAAAATCGCCGATCTGGCCGTCATCGACAGCGTCAGCCAGAACATCATCGGCCGCCTGAAAGAGATCATTATTTTCCCGCCTAAGCATTTCGTCACCACCCAGCCGCAGATAGAAACCGCCATTAAGAACATCCTGGCGGAACTGCGGGAGCGCCTGAATTATTTCAGGCGGAACGGCCTTCTTTTGGAAGCGGAAAGGCTGGAACGGCGGACGCGCTACGACATGGAAATGTTGAGGAGCATCGGCTACTGCCACGGCATCGAGAATTATTCCCGCCACCTCTCCGGCAAGCTGTCCGGGGAAGCGCCCGACACCTTACTGGCCTATTTCCCCTGGAAGGACGGCCGGCCGGATTTTTTGACGATTATAGACGAGTCGCACATCGCCGTGCCCCAAATCCGCGGCATGTATAACGGCGACCGGGCGCGCAAGGAAGTCCTGGTCAAATACGGCTGGCGCCTGCCTTCGGCCCTGGACAATCGTCCCTTGCGCTTCGCCGAGTTTTCCCAGCGTGTCGACCAAATAATCTTCACGACCGCGACGCCGGGAGATTTCGAGAAGAAGCATGCCGGACAGGTCGTCGAACAAGTGATTAGGCCGACCGGCCTGGTGGACCCAGAGATAGAGGTCAGGCCGGTGTTCGACAAGAAAACCAATTACAGCCAGATAAATGACGTCATGGGGGAGATAAAGCGGCTGGCGGCGGCCGGAGAGCGGGCCATAGTCAACACTTTGACCAAGAAGCAGGCCGAGGACTTGAACGGCTATCTGAACGCTCGCGGCTTCCGGGCCAACTACCTCCATTCCGACATCAAGACCTTCGAGCGCACGGAAATACTGAAAAGCTTCCGGGAAGGGAAGTTTGATGTCCTTATCGGGGTCAACCTGCTGCGCGAAGGCCTGGACTTGCCGGAAGTGACTCTAGTCGCCATCCTGGACGCCGACCGCGAAGGCTTCCTGCGCAGCCAGACCTCCCTAATGCAGACCATGGGCCGGGCGGCCAGAAACGTCAAGGGAAAAATAATCCTCTACGCCGACGCCATGACCGGCTCCATGCGCCGGGCGATAAACGAGGCCAGCCGCCGGCGGGAAAGGCAGCTGGAGTATAATCGCCAACATCACATCACTCCGACCACCATCAGCAAGAAGATAGAGGAGTTCCTGGAAAGGGAAGAAGGATAAATAAAAAGCTCCCTCTTAGATAGCTGAAAATAGCGAAATTACTATGACAGGCAAACTCATCATCCGCGGAGCGCGGATGCACAACTTAAAGAATGTCTCCCTGGAGATACCGCACGACAGCCTGACGGTCATCACTGGCGTCTCTGGTTCGGGCAAATCATCCCTGGCTTTCGATACCATTTTCGCCGAAGGCCAGAGGCAGTACGTGGAGTCGCTGTCGCCGTACATGCGCCAATTCCTGGGACAAAAGAAGACGGCCGAGGTAGATGAAATCATCGGCCTGGCCCCGTCCATTTCCATTGACCAGAAAGCACTGTCGCACAATCCCCGCTCCACGGTCGGCACCTTGACCGAGATCTATGACTATCTCCGCGTCCTCTACGCCCGGGTAGGGGAAGTCTTCTGCCCCCGCTGCGGCCAGAAGATAGAGAAGCTGACCAGCGACGAAATGGT
>CAZXZR010000024.1:0-9187 GCA_964645545.1 uncultured Gammaproteobacteria bacterium
GCCGCGAAAATGCTGGGTTTGGGCTATCCGGGCGGGCCGATAATCGCCCGGCTGGCGGCGAAGCATAAAAAAGCTTCCTCGAAAGTTGATAATCAGAACCGTTTCCATTTCCCCCGGCCCATGCTCAACGCCGCCGGCTTTGATTTTTCCTTTTCCGGCCTGAAGACCGCCCTCCTCTACCAGTTGGAGAAAGACCCTCTCTGGCGCCAGCGGATTCCGGAATACTGCTTCGAGTTCCAGCAGGCGATCATCGACACCCTGGTGGCCAAGACCATTAAGGCCGCCCAAAAATTCCGGGCCAAAACCGTCATGCTTTCTGGAGGAGTCAGCGCCAACTCGGAGCTGCGGCGGCAGCTGGCTAAGGCGGTAAAGGAATCCCTGCCTAAAGCCAATCTTCTGATGCCGGAGCTGGACTATACCACCGACAACGCCGCCATGGTGGCCGCGGCCGCCGCTTTCAAGATCAAGAGCCGGAAACCGGTCAGTTTCGAGCGGCTGGCGGTCGATCCTGGTTTACAACTAAGATAGGATAAGCTAAAATTCAAGTGCTAACGGCTCGATGGCGAAGCGGTCCAACGCTGCAGTTTGCAAAACTGCCATTCGTGGGTTCGAATCCCACTCGAGCCTCCAAACCAAACAATAAAAAGTTTGAAAGACAAAAGCCTAATCGACTCTTTTTCTATTAGGCAAAGTCTAGGTTTAGTTGGACTTAAAATTATAAAAATCGAAGCGCCTTTATTTCTCAAAATAATCAAAAACCTCTTTCCAATCTGTGGATAACTTGTGTTTTCTGTGTATAAAAATTAATTTTAAGTCTAAAATAGCCTGGACTTAAATCGTGGGAAAAAGAAAAACTGGGCCGTTTTTTAAAGATATTTTCTTTAATTTTAAATAAAATACGTCTAAAGTGGGGGAAACCGGCCCTGATCTTTGACCCCGGTTTCAAAACATGCTATAATAATATCGGATCTTTTCGTTCTTTTAAGCTCCGAAAAGAAGTTTACCAGAGTACTAGGATAAATTTCTTTACTTTTTACTGACTTTAAACGTTATTGCCAACGCTGACATGGCAAAGAATAATCAAGAGCAAGCTAAAAGGAGCTAACCAAAAACGATAAAATTTAATAAGAGTCAGAAAGACATTTTTACTAAATTTTATCAAAAGTTAGCTAAAACAATCAAAAAAAACTTAGTTTGCTAAAAGTTGGTAAAAAGTAGCTCTTCAAGTCAGCAAAGACGCATTACTCTTTCCCCGATAAAATATCCAAATATTTTTGGGGGGATGAGGCTCATGCGCGGCCCAGTATTAATTATTTAATTATTTTACATAATTAAAAGAGGCCCGACATGAGCCTCTTTTATTAGGCCTATTTTAGCCATTTTATCCCATTTGGCAAAAACCCCGTTCTCGGCTATATTGTAAATATATGTCATTGTCCATCGGCATCGTGGGCCTGCCCAACGTCGGCAAGTCCACGCTCTTCAACCTCTTGACCAAAAAAGGCGTGGAAGCGGCCAACTACCCTTTCTGTACCATCGATCCCAACATCGGGGTCGTCAAGGTGCCGGATTTTCGTTTGGAAAAACTGGCGGCCGTCTCCCATCCGGCCAGAATCGTGCCGACCACCATAGAATTTGTGGATATCGCCGGCCTGGTCGCCGGTGCCCATAAAGGCGAGGGTCTCGGCAACCAATTTTTAGCTCATATTAGGGAATGTAACGCCATTTGCGAAGTTATCCGCGATTTCAAGGACGAGAACGTAATCCATGTGGCCGGGAAGATAGACCCGAAAGGCGATAAGGAGACCATAAACCTAGAACTGATTTTTGCCGATTTGAGCACTGTGGAGAAGCGGCTGGAAAAAGTCAAAAAAGAAGCCAAAAGCGGCGATAAGGAAATTAAAAAGAATGAGCTGATATTAGAAAAAATATACCAAAATTTGGCTGGCGGCCGGCCAGCCAGGGAAATGAGCTTTTCCGAAGAAGAAAACGCCTTCGTCAAAAGCCTGAATCTACTGACCGTAAAACCGATAATCTACCTTTTGAACGTAGACGAAGCCGGTGCGGGCGAAAGCGGCGGAATTATTAAGGAAGAACAAGTGCCTATTATTAAAATTAATGTAAAATTAGAGGAAGAAATCGCCAACCTGTCCCTTGGGGAACAGGCCGAATACATAAAGGAGCTGGGTTTGGAACAAAGCGGCTTGGACAGGCTTATAAGAAGCGCCTACGAAGCCCTGGAACTGGAAACATTCTTCACCACCGGCAGTGACGAAACCCGCGCCTGGACCATTAAAAAGGGCGCCAAAGCTCCGCAAGCGGCCGGCGAGATCCATACGGACTTTCTTTCTGGGTTTATCCGGGCCGAGGTTATAAATTGGCAAAAATTCGTGGAGGCCGGCGGGGAAAACCGGGCCCGGGAACTGGGCCTTATCCGCACCGAAGGAAAGGATTATGTCGTTCAGGACGGCGATGTCTGCCATTTCTTGGTGGGAAAATAGGATTTTAACTTGAATTTCAAAAACCCGACCACCTGGCCGGGTTTTTCTTTCGGCCGAGAACGACTACCAGTCTTCAATCATCGTGCCCGACAATCTTTTCCAAGACGACCACCTCCCTATGGACTTTTTGTCCGGGCCGGCCGTAAACGATCGTGTCCCGGCCGGTCGTTTTCAAACGGGGATCGTTTCTCAAGTTCTCCGGCAAGGGATTGACGATTTTAAAGCCGTTTAAAGCGGGAAAAATAAATTTGTCTCCGTAAAATACGGGCCAAATCATGACGATGCGGCCATCGGGCTTTAAAACCCGAGAAAAGGCCGCCAAGGCACGCCCGTAAAGCTCTGCCAATTCTTCGGCCGCCGCCTTGAAATCAAGCGGGCCGCGCTGGGGGCCAAGATAAGGCTCGGTGATAAGCGCCGCCGCCGACTCTGCCTTCATAAACTTATCCAGGTCCAGGGCGTTCTTAACCGATAATTTCAAGCTAAAATTCTCCAGGCCGTAAAGTTCCTTTATCCAGCCGATATTTTTCCGGCTGTCGGCGGCCGCTTTGGCTGAGACATCCGAACCGGCCAGGTTCTTATAACCCATAAGCAAGGCTTCGGTCAGAATCGTGCCCGACCCGCAAAAAGGATCGACGATGAGGCCCGCGGGCGAATCAACGCGCGCCAAATTGATCATTATCTGAGCCAATTTGGGCGGCAAGAGGCCGGACAGATCGTCTCGGGCCGGCCGGCCATAATCGCGGCGCGACAGGTCCTTGAATGGTTGGACGGCCAGGGTTTCGCCGATCAAGATTCCCCGGCCGGCGGCGGCCAAAACCATTTCCAGGCCGCGGCCGACCAGCTTGTTTTGCGTGACGACGACGCTGGACAGGGTTTTCTCGCGGCTGGTGACGAAACGGGCGCTGATTTTCCGCGCGGAAAAATATTTTTTCAATTCGCGGCCGTAAGCGAAGGCGGGAATTTTTTCCGCCCCATAGGCGGAAAGGCCGAAATTGAATTTGCCGCCGCCGCTTCCTTCCCGCCGATCGGCGGCCAGCTTTATTAGGCGCGGCAATAAGCCGTCTTTAGCGCCCTTGGCCGGCCGCGGCGCCTTATCTATAATCCGGCCGATTTTAATCACGCCGCCCAAGCGTTGGCTAAGGGCGGCCGCTTTGATTTCCGTTTCCGTTTCCCAAAGCAAAAAATCCGGAGCCAGAATCTCGGCCTTTTTAATGGGGAGGACCGCCGCCAATTCAGCGACCGACAGGGCGGCGTTAGTCCCCAAAATGAAAAAATATTTCATGCCTTCATCATAGCCCAAGCCGGGCGCAAGGGCAAATTTACCTTTTTTCGTCTGGGAAACGCCAAACTTATTTGGCTGTAAGCCCGGCCCTTGCTTTTTCCAAAAAGCTATGTTAAATTAATAAGCACAAATCAATATTAACAATATCTTTCCCATATCTCATCCTAGCCGAGATAATCCCGCCGATAAGGGCGGGATTAAAGGTATTCTAAGCCCCAATCTCTTGGAATACTTGGGGATTTTGTTTATTATAGGAGTTGCTTTCCCGATCCCTTGGCTATAAACGGTAAGGCTCGGGGGCGGAGCCTGCCGCTTATTTAGAAAATTTTTAAATAATCTTTAAAGCCCTTAACCTATAATCATTATGTCAAAGACCAAAAAAACCGGCGCTGGCCATTACGAAATCCTGTTCGTCGTCCCGAACCGCTTCACGGATGAGGAAGCGAAAAGCATCGTCAGCCAGGTGGAAAAAACCCTGGCCGATGCCGGCGGCCAAATCACGCGCCGGGAATACTGGGGCAAAAAACGTTTAGCTTACGAAATCAAAAATAACGCCTACGGCTACTACGCCCTGTTTGAATTTAATCTGGAAGGGAAAAGCTTGGCCAAAATAGACGCCGGCTTGCGCCTTTCCAACGACATCCTGCGCCATCAAATCGTCATCAAGAAAGAAAAGAACGCCGAGCAAATGGCCAAAGAACGCGACATCAAGGCAAAAATCGAAAGCAAAAAAGCGGCGGCGCAAAAGGAAGCGGAAGAAAAATCAAAAAAGGCCGCAGCCAAGGGCAAGGAGAAAAAAGTGGAGCTCAAGGACTTGGATGAAAAACTGGAAGGTATCTTGAACGCCGACGATTTACTCTAATTAATTCAGCCGCCCCGCCCGAACCGGCGGGACCAAACAAAAACATATGAATTTAAACAAAGCCATGTTGATCGGCAACCTGACGCGCGATCCGGAGATGCGGACGACGCCGTCGGGCCAGACTGTCGCTTCTTTCTCGGTGGCGACCAATTTCGTCTGGACCGACCAGAGCGGCCAGCAGCAGAAAAAAACCGAGTTCCACAATCTCGTCGCCTGGCGCAAGCTGGCCGAGATCTGCGGCAAGTATTTGCATAAAGGCTCCAAGGTCTACGTGGAGGGCCGCCTGCAGACTCGCGATTGGGTGGGGCAAGACGGCTTAAAGCGCAACCGCACCGAAATTATTCTGGAAAACATGATTATGCTGGACGCCAAGGGCGCCGGCGGGCCCGGTGGCGCCAATGCCGCTCCGGCCGCCGACGGCGAAGCGACGATCGAGATTCCCGAAGAGCCGGGCGAAGACGAGGAAATCCGCGTGGAGAATATCCCCTTCTAAATTAAAAAATTATGAGCAATCCCAAAAAAAACAAAGAATGCTATTTTTGCGTAAACAATCTTGAGGTCGATTACAAGGACACGAGGACTCTCCGGCGTTTCATGAATTTCTACCTGAAAATCCTGCCCGGCAAGCGCACCGGCGTCTGCGCTTGGCACCAGCGCAAATTGGCCACAGCCATAAAACGCTCCCGCGTCATGGCTTTATTGGCCCCGACGCATAAATAAGCTAAGAAGCCGCCCCGGAAAACGGCGGCGTGACAAAGACTATGCTGAACTTCAACCAAATAAAGTCGGGCCGCGTCATCAAAGTTAACGGCGAGCCCTACGTCATCGTCAAGACCGACCATCACAAGATGGGCCGGGGCGGCGCGGTCCTAAAAGTCAAAGGCCGCAACCTGATTACTGGCGGCGTCTTGGAGCGGACTTTCCAGGGCACGGAAAAGGCGGAGGAAGCCGACACCGAGACGAAGAAGGCCAACTTCATGTACAAGGACAAGGACGAAGCCTATTTCATGGATAACGCTAACTACGAGCAGTTCAACTTGCCGCTAGAAGAAATCGGGGAGGCCGCCCAATTCCTCAAGGAAAGCACGGACGTCGACGTCTTCTATTTCGAGGGCCGACCGGTGACGGTCAGTCTGCCCATTAAGATGGAGTTCAAGGTCGTTAGCGCCCCGCCCGGGGTCAAGGGCAACTCGGCCGGCAACGTCAACAAGCAGGTAGAAATAGAGACGGGTGCCAAGATAAACGCGCCGATGTTCATCAACGAAGGCGACATCATCCGCGTCAACACCGAGACCGGCGAATACGTGGAAAGGGTCAACTAATTTGATAAGGATTGAGTAATAAAAAGCCCGGCCGTGAGATCGGGTTTTTTGAAAAAACCAAATGTTTTTTTACTTCAGCGGCATCAAGGAGGCGGTGGCAATTATCGGCACCACTATTACCGGCCCCTCTATAGTATAGTATCCGCTGACGAATACTCTTTTTCCGATGGCTTTCGGGTAGCTGTCCCTATAAAGGACAAGGGTTATGCCGTTATCTAAGTTTAAGGCGTTAAACTGTGCGGTTGCCAGTTCATTATTGATACAGACTTCAATGTATCCCCGCAGGCTATAATAGCCATCGTCACCAAGCTCCCAAACTAACCGCGACTTGGCGTCTTCAGGAATATAACCTTCGAATCTTTTTTCTTTGTCTTTAGAACAACCGGAGAAGACGATTATCGCCGCCATGACCGATAAGAGGAAAAATAGTTTTTTCATGGTGAAAAGTTTTTGGTTATTTTAAGGTTCTTTTGTCAATATATGCCCTGTTTCATAGCAATTAGGTTATCCTGCGTGTTCCTGGTTCTCATATGATTTATGATAGCTACGGGCCAAATAGCCCTGCCACCATATTATATGGGACCGGAAGCCGAAAGGTGACCTTAATTGCTGCAATTGTAACAATTTTTATCAACTATCAGGCTAATCAAATTTAGCTATTTAATAATATTTGGCTAAATATAAATAAATAAATTCATGGGAAGCGATGACTTCCCCTTTCTCCTCCTTGCCCTGGCCTTAACAGCGCCTGTCCTAATCAGCAAATATAAAAATAACCGATCCGCCTTCTTTGCCTTTTCCAGGGCCTCATTATATAATATAAGTGAAGTCTAACTTCACAAAAATCTATCATTAACCAAAAATTGAAGCCATGAAAGGATTTTTGTTCTTGCTGACTGTTGTTCTTTTAATAACAGTCTGTCTGGATTTCGCTAGCCGTGCCAGCCCGCTAGGTGCAGTTAAGCAGGTTAGCATTACCGGCAACATTGCCCTGGTCGCTATGAATGACAACGCAATCCCATCAAGCATTTCTGGCGACATCTATCTTCACCAGTCTGAGCAAACCGTATTGGGGTGCCCTCAGCAGACTCTTTACTCCCTGAATCCGGCCGACCATGCCGCAGAGGCCCATAGTGACCAGGGAGGTACCTTAGTTTATCAGGCTCTGCCGGCTATAGGGTAAGCTGAACCAATTAAAAAACTGCCAGCCTAACTGGCGAGCCAAACTCCGAAACCCTAGAACGCTACGAGCGGAGTCAAAAGAGCCGTTTTCTTATCAGGAAACGGTTTTTTCTTGGTGGCCGCCTTCCCTCGAACTTTATAAATCCCGATTTTCATGATATAATTATATTTAGCTAACCATAGATAAATATGTCTGTTGGGATCATAATCTTCCTCATCCTTTTTCTGGCTCTGGCCGTCTGGCGGCTCAACTGGGCCGTGCTTTTTATCATCTTCGCCCTGCCCAGCTATCTCATCCGTTTCCAGATTCTTGGCCTGCCCAGCACCATCCTGGAAGCCATGATCCTTATAGCTTTCGCCGTCTGGTGCTTGCGCGACTTCCTGCCCGGCCTGAAAAACGCTTTCCGGTCCGGAGCCAAGCGCCAACCCTATCCTTTCGGCTGGGAGATAATCCTGGTCCTCCTCGTCTCTTTCTTGGCCGTCGGCGTGGCCGGATTTTCCTTAAGCGCCTTGGGCATTTGGCGGGCATACTTCCTGGAACCGATTCTGCTTTTCATCCTCATCTTCAATTGTTGCAAAGGCCGCGAAGGCCGGGAAAAAATCCTCTGGGCGCTTTTGCTCGCCGCCGCCGCCATTTCCCTGTTCGCTGTTTTCCAAAAAATCACCGGCCTGGGCATAGCCAATCCTTTTTGGCAGGCGGCGGCCACGCGGCGGGTAACTTCCTTCTTCCCCTATCCTAACGCTGTCGGCCTTTTTCTCGGCCCGCTCATTCTCATCTTTGCCGGCTGGCTCTGGTCTTTGCCTTGGCCGGGAGAAAAAAACGCGGCCGGCAAAAAAATCACCATCATCTTGACTCTCGCCCTCTCGATCCTGGCCATATATTTCGCCAAGTCCTGGGGAGCGATAGTGGCCTTGGGCGTAGCCGGCTTGTTTTTCCTGGTTTTAGCCGGCAAAAAATCGCGGCTGGCAGCCCTCGTTATCGTCGTCTTGGGCGCCCTGGCCTTCATGTCTTTCTCGCCCCTGCGCCAGGCCGCGGCCGAGAAGATAGGCTTAGAGAGCTTGTCCGGGCAGATTCGCCGCCAGCAATGGCAGGAAACCCTGGTGATGCTTAACCACGGCCATTTCTGGCTGGGCGCCGGCCTGGCCAATTTCCAGGCCGCCGTCGCTCCCTATCATCAAGCCGGCCTGTTCTTCAACCGCGACCACTTGGCCAATTTCGACGCCCAGCTGCGAGCCTCGGCCGAGTTGCGGGCCCGCTACTGGCAGCCGGTGGAAATATATCTCTACCCCCACAACATCCTCTTGAATTTCTGGAGCGAGCTGGGACTGGCCGGCGCCCTGCTCTTCGCCTGGCTGATAGGCAAATATCTCTTCCTGTCGGGGAGGCTGGCCAGGCTTTCCAGCCGAGCCGGCCGAACGGAGAAATATCTGGCCATTGGCTGGCTGACGGCCATGGTGACTTTCGTTGTCCACGGCCTGGTCGATGTCCCCTATTTCAAAAACGACCTGGCCGCCCTCTTCTGGCTGTTGTTAGCCTTCCTCGGCGCCTTGAATCTTAGCTATAGGCGGGGCCGGGAGCCTAAGGATTGATATGGCAATTCCCCTGACTAAAGCCATTGCCAGCCGCAGTTCATATTCCCGCCGCCAGGCCGAAGCGCTTATCCGAGCCGGAGCGGTAATGATAAACGGCCGGCGGGCGAGGCTGGGCGAGGGGGTCGAGGAGAAGGACAGACTAGTCGTCAAAGGTCGGGAACTGGCGGCAGCCAGGGGGGAGATATATATAAAGGTAAACAAGCCGAAGGGATATACCTGCACGAACCGCTCTTTCCCAGGTGAAAAGAATATCTTCTCCTTGGTAAAAATACCGACGCGCCTGTTTTGCGTCGGCCGGCTGGACAAAGACAGCCAGGGGCTGGTGCTCCTAACCAATGACGGCGATTTGTCCCAGAAGCTGGCCCATCCCCGCTACGAGCATGGGAAAGTCTATGAGGTCAGAGTCAGGGGCAAGGTGACGGACGGACGAAGTATAGTAAAGCAA
>CAZXZR010000025.1:0-8446 GCA_964645545.1 uncultured Gammaproteobacteria bacterium
TTAGCCAATATTTTTTCCTCGCCCCAGTTTTCCGCCCACTCAAAATATAAATCTTCGTCGTTTTCTCTTGTTTTTATTTTTTCAAATTTGTTCATAGATTTTTTGTTTAAAATTATAGCTTGATTATTTTAATATTAACGCAATTTAGATTTTTTGTCAAGATCTGACCCTAGCCCCATTTTTATCTCCTTTCTTGACAGCCCTAAGTTTTATCTTTATACTATAAATAATCAATTTAATAGCGCCTTTAATAAAGCCCGCGGTTTTTTTAAGCGCTTTAAGCGTCGAGGCGGCCGTGGGGCTCGGTCAAAAACCGGGTTGAAAGGGCTTTTTTTGTTTTAAAAAAATCAAGCCCGGCAAGAATCATCATATTAATATGGCCGATAAAAATCAAGACCAGAACCAAATCCAGAACGATGACTTCGGGAAATTATTAGCAAAAGACCAAATCAAAATCCCGCAGGTCGGCGATATCGTCAAAGGCCGCGTGGTCGCCGCTTCTAAAGCGGAGGTTAAATTAGACGTGGACGGTGTTTTAATGGGTATTGTGCGCGGTCCGGAGATGTATAACGAAGTGTCGGAGTTCGCCGATTTAAAACCGGGCGATGAAGCGGAGGCGGCCGTGATTGAGGCCGAAAACGAAAAAGGTGAGTTAGAACTGTCTTTCCGCTTGGTCGGGCAAGAAAAAGCTTGGAATACTTTGCGCCAAGCTTTTAAAGATAAGAGCGCCGTTAAAGTTAAGATCGTGGACGCCAACAAAGGCGGTTTGATTAGCCGCTACTGCCAGATTGACGGCTTTTTGCCGGTGTCGCAATTGGCGCCGGAAAACTATCCTCGTATCGCCGGCGGCGACAAAAGCAAAATTTTGGAAAAACTGAAATCTTTTGTCGGTCAAGAATTTGAGGTGTCGGTTATGACTTTAAACGAAGAGGAAAATAAAATAATTTTCAGCGAAAAAGACCTTTGGAATCGCAAGCAGAAACCGGCTTTGGATAAGTATAAAGTCGGTTTGCAGGTGGAAGGCAAGATCACGGCGATCACCAATTTTGGCGTTTTCATTTCCTTCGGTGAAAACATTGAAGGCCTCGTTCATATTTCCGAATTAGCCTGGCAGCGCATTGACTCGCCCAGCGAGATGTATAAAGTTGGTGATAAGATTAAAGCGGAAATTATCGCTATTGACGGGGCCAAGGTCTTTTTAAGCGCGAAAAAACTATTGAAAGATCCTTGGCGCGAAGCCAGCGCTAAGTATCAAGTTGGGCAAAAAGTGGCTGGCACGATTTTAAAAGTTAACCCTTTCGGTCTCTTCGTTAAATTAGACGAGGAGATCCATGGCTTGGCCCATATCAGTCAATTGAATTTGGATGGCAAAGAAAAGATCACCGACCTTTTCAGACCCGGGGAAGTGAAGGATTTTATCATTATGAATATTTCGCCGGCTGAACACCGCTTGGGCTTAAAACTAGCTGGGTTTAAAGGCGAAAAAGAAGAAGAGGTGTCTTTGGCGGCCAGAGAAAAAGCCTCTAAAAAGGAGGGAAGAGTGATTGAAAAAGAAAGGGAAGAAAAGGCTTTGGAAAAAGATGGGGTGAGCGCCGAGGGCTGATAAAAAACACCCATTTTTGTAGGTATTTTTGTTATTTTTCCCGAATTTTTTTAAATTGCCAAGCGCCTCCTTTCGTATTATAATAAAGATGCTCAAATTAGCCTTATAGACATGAAAAAACTCATAAAAAACTTTCTTTTATTCTTTGCTATCTTTTTGGTGATCGCGGTCATTTTTAGTTCTTTTTCCGCGAAAAAGATTCCCACGGTGGGCCTGGAAACTTTAGTCAGCCAGTTTAATGACAGCCAAGTAACCAGCGTTTTGGTGAGCGGCAATCAATTGAATGTCACTCTTAAAGATGGTAGCCAAGAAATCGTGCAGAAGGAGAGCACGGATTCTTTTTCCTCTTTGCTAAATAATTTTAAGGTGGATCCGGCTAAATTGGCCGGTGTCAATATTACTGTCCAAGGGCAAAGCGGTTGGAATTATTTTGTCGCTAACATTGTTCCCTTCCTTTTACCCGCCCTTTTAATCGGCGTTTTTTTCTGGTTTATGCTGCGCGGTTTGCAGAATGCCAATTCCCGCGCCATTAGTTTCGGTCAATCAACCGCCCGTGATTTTAATTTGGACGCGAAAAATCGGGTGACTTTTAAAGACGTGGCCGGCGCCAAAGAGGCCAAAGAAGAGCTGCAGGAAGTGGTGGAATTTTTGCGTTTTCCCAAAAAATTTCATGAACTGGGCGCCAAAATTCCTCGCGGCGTTTTGCTTTTGGGCGCGCCGGGCACGGGCAAGACTCTTTTGGCCCGCTCCGTGGCCGGGGAAGCGAAGGCGCCCTTTTTCCACATGTCCGGCTCGGAGTTCGTGGAGATGTTCGTCGGCGTCGGTGCTTCGCGCGTCCGTTCTCTCTTTCAAAAAGCCAAGCGTAGCGCGCCTTGCATTGTTTTCATCGATGAAATTGACGCCGTTGGCCGCCGCCGCGGCGCCGGTTTGGGCGGCAGTCATGATGAAAGAGAACAAACTTTGAATCAGATCCTGGTGGAAATGGACGGTTTTGAACCGACGCAAAACGTCATTGTTATCGCCGCCACCAATCGTCCCGACGTTTTAGATCCGGCCCTGCTTCGGCCCGGCCGTTTTGACCGCCGTGTCGTTATTGATTTACCGGATTTGAAGGATCGAGAAGCAATTCTACACGTTCATGCCCGCCATAAACCTTTGGCCAAGGAAGTGGATTTGAAAATTGTGGCCGAACGCACGGCCGGATTCTCGGGTGCCGACTTAGCCAACATTTTAAACGAGGCTGCGATTTTGGCCGCCCGCGGCAACCGGCGTGAAATCATTAACGCCGATCTGTTTGAAGCTATTGAAAAAGTTATGATCGGACCGGAAAGGAAGAGCCGGGTGATAAGTGACCGGGAAAAGAAAATCACCGCCTACCATGAAGCCGGCCACGCTTTAGTTGCCCATTTTTTGCCCAATGCCGATCCGGTGCATAAAATTTCCATTATCGCCCGCGGCCAAGCCGGCGGCTATACTTTAAAAGCGCCGACCGAAGATCGCCATTTGCATTCCAAATCGGAATTTATTGATGAACTGTCCGTTTTATTAGCCGGTTATTTAACGGAAAAGGACGTTTTCGGCGAAGTGACGACCGGCGCCACTTCCGATTTGCGCCAAGCCACGGCTTTGGCGCGCAGTTTAATCACCGACTTCGGCATGAGCGATAATCTTGGCCCGCGTACTTACGGGGAAAAGGAAGAGATGATTTTTTTGGGTCGGGAAATTCACGAACAGCGCGATTACAGCGAAAAAGTGGCGGAGAAAATCGATGAAGGCATCGCCAACTTTTTAAACCAAGCCACCCTCAGCGCCCAGAAAATTATCAAACAAAAAAAGGCACAATTGGAAAAAATCGTCACTCGTCTTTTGGAAAAAGAGACGATAGAAAAGAAAGAATTTGAGGACATTGTCGGTCCGAAGCCTTTGGCCGCCGTCGCCGGAGCGAGCGCGGCTTGAAATTTGACTAATCAATCTTATTGGCTATACTGAAAATATAATGATTAATGTGTTTTATGGCTAATCCTAAAAAAAGACGGACGCACGGCGCTAGCGCCAAAACCCGTTCTCACGCCGCTTTGGAAAAACTAGTTTTGAATAAATGTCCGAAATGTGGTCGTGCTTTACGGCCACATCGCGCCTGCCCTTTCTGCGGCTATTACCGCGGGCGAGAGGTCGTTAAGATTAAAAGCACCAAAAAAAACAAAAAGAAGAAAGAATAAATATGTCTAATCGGCATTTAGCTCGCACCATTGCCCTGCAAACTTTGTTTGCCTGGGATTTTAACGGTAAAAAAGACGAAAATTTAGACTTGCTTATTCAAGATAATTTCGCCAATTTCGCTCCCAACTTTGACGACGGCGGTTTTGTTAAAGATTTGGTTTTTGGCGTCAAAGAACATTTCCAGACCATTGACCAATACATCGTTAAGTACGCGACCGAATGGCCCTTGGACCAAATCACTACCGTTGATCGCAATATTTTGCGTTTGGGAATTTACGAATTATTATACACGGCCATTCCGCCGCGCGTCGTCATTAACGAAGCCATTGAGATCGCCAAAAGTTTCGGGGGCGATTCTTCGGGTAAATTTATTAACGGCGTTTTAGGCGCTATTTATAACGACGAACTAGAAGTGCAGAAGCGCGACAATAAGGAAGAAGTGGAAGCGGCCAAGAAAGAGGCGGAGAAAAATAGTCCGCCGCCGACTGAGGCCGCGGTCTAAATTTATATGGCGATTGACAACCTAGCTAAATTACAAAAAAGATTGGGCCTTAAGTTTAAAAACGAGGCTTTATTGCGCCAAGCCCTGGTGCACCGTTCCTATTTGAACGAACATCCCGACTTTAAAATCGGTCATAACGAACGTCTGGAATTTTTAGGCGACGCCGTTTTGGAAATCGTCGTTACCGAATTTCTCTACCTTAATTTTACTCGCACGCCAGAAGGGGAACTGACGAATTGGCGGGCGGCTTTAGTTAACGCCAAAAGTCTTTTCCAAGTGGCTGATGTTTTGGGAGTGGAGGCCTCGCTCTATTTGTCTAAAGGTGAAGCCAAGGACAAAAACAAGAAATCGCGGCAATTCATTCTCGCCAACGCCGTTGAAGCTATTATCGGGGCTATTTATCTTGACCAAGGTTTGCTTGCCGCCAAGAAATTCATCGCTAAAAATATCATCGCCAAATTGCCGGAAATTTTAAAAAGCCAGGCCTATTTGGACCCGAAATCAAACTTTCAGGAGAAGGCTCAAGAAGTGCGCGGCCTGACCCCGCATTACCAGATTATTTCCTCCACCGGTCCGGATCACGCCAAGATTTTCAAAGTTGGTTTATATTTAGGCGAAGATTTAATCGCCACCGGCTCCGGCTCGTCCAAACAGGAAGCGCAGGAAGCGGCCGCCAAAAAAGGTTTAAAAAAAATGGCTTGGTAAGGCCGGCGAGTAATTATAAACTTATGGAGATCAATCATCTTTTTCGCTTGGCGGCGGAAAACAAAGCCTCGGATATTCATTTACTTTTCGGCCAGCCGCCGATTTTGCGCCGCGACGGGCAGTTAATTGACCTCAATAAAGCCGCTAAAGGGGAGAAATTTAACGTCCTAACGGCGGCGGATTTAGAAACTTTTGTTAACGCTTTATTAAGCCGTGAGGGGAAAGCGCGATTTTTTAATAAGCGCGATTTGGATTACGGTTACCAATTAGGCCCTTACCGCTTCCGCGTCAATTTTTCTTTTGAAAAGAATAATATCAGTATCGTCGCGAGAGTGATTGAGAAACAAAAACCGTCTTTGGAAGAAATCGGCATGCCGCCGGTGGTTAAGGAATTACTGTCTTTGCCCCAGGGTTTCATTTTGATTACCGGCCCGACCGGTTGCGGCAAGTCTACGACTTTGGCGGCCATGGTCAATTACATCAATGACACTAGAAGCGTCAACATCGTCACCTTAGAAGACCCGATTGAATTTATTTTCACGCCTAATAAAAGTTTAATCGCTCAACGCCAGTTAGGTACGGACATGCTCTCTTTCGCCAGCGGCTTAAAGCACGTCTTGCGCCAAGACCCCAACGTTATTATGGTCGGGGAAATGCGCGATTTAGAAACCATTTCCACGGCCGTGACCATTGCTGAAACCGGGCACTTGGTTTTGGCCACCCTTCATACCTATAGCGCCGCCCAAACCATTGACCGTATCATTGATATTTTTCCGCCCTACCAGCAAAATCAGATCAAGTCCCAGCTATCCTACGTTTTGACGGCCGTTATTTCCCAGCGCCTCTTGTTGCGCCGTGAGGGCGGCCGGGTGGCGGCCAGGGAAATCCTCATCAACAATTCGGCCGTGGCCAACTTAATCAGGGAAGGCAAAATCGGCCAAATTAACAGCGCCATAGAGACCGGAGCCTCCCTGGGTATGATTAGGTTAGGCAGACACATTAAGGAGCTTTATAAAGCCGGAGTCATCAGCCAAGCGGAAGCGCAAAGAGCCGTGGAAGATCCGCGAATATTAGAGAATTAATTAGCTATAAATATAAACTTGTTTGCGGTCAGTTTAGCGGCCTTGACAGATTTTTTTAAAAAGCTATAATTGTTATCAGTTTTAATAGGGGCGAAAAACCTAAAATAATATGCAAAAACAGTTAATATTTAAACGAAAAAAGCGATTCTAAATAATTAGCTATTTTGCGATTACTTAGAACCGCTTAACAGCGGTTTTTTTGCGCCCGAGCGCCCTTTAACAATTTAAGTTAGAGTAAAGACATTAGATAAAAACAAGGCGTCTTAAACGGGAACTGTCCGTTCCCGCGCTGTATTAAGACGCTAAACACGCTTAAAGATAAAAGCGTGGGAAAATCTCGTTAAGAGTATATGGTGAATGCCTGGACATAAGAAGACGAGGAAGGACGTAGCAGCCTGCGATAAGCCGCGGTGAGGTGGCAAGCAACCTTTGACCCGCGGATCTCCGAATGGGGAAACCCGCCGTCTGGAAGAGACGGCGCCCGACCCTTGTGGTCGGGGGAAGACCCGGCGAACTGAAACATCTTAGTAGCCGGAGGAAAATAAAATAACAATCATTCCCCGAGTAGTGGCGAGCGAAAGGGGAGGAGTCTAAACCGGAAATAACCGCGTCGTCGCCTTGGTTCGCCAAGGCGGCGACTGAAGGCTCTGGGGCCACATGTTTTTCCGGGGTTGCAAGAAACCGATGCCCGTTGCCAGACCAACGGGGCGAAGTCAAAAAAGACAGTCTTTAGTTGAAGGAGTTGGAAAGCTCCGCCAGAGACGGTGACAGCCCGGTAAACGAAAAGGATTGTCTCTTCGCGGTCGGATTTCTTAAGTAGGGCGGGACTCGTGAAATCCCGTCTGAAGCCAGGTCGACTATGGCCTAAGACTAAATACTTCTTATGATCGATAGTGAACAAGTACCGTGAGGGAAAGGTGAAAAGCATCCCGTTGAGGGAGGTGAAATAGTCCCTGAAACCATATACTTACAAGGAGCCGGAGCTCGGGCAACCGGGTGACGGCGTGCCTATTGAAGAATGAGCCAACGAGTTTGTTCTAGGTGGCTGACATAATTTCCATTCGGAGAGCATGTATAGTGAAAGCGAGGGTTAACCGCCCGTTTGTGCTTCGCTTCCGTCTCTTTTAGTTTACTAAGGGGCCGGAAGCGTAGCATTTGTCGCCTGGACAAAACCCGAAGCCGGGTGATCTAACCATGGCCAGGATGAACTTCAGCGAAAGCTGGAGGGAGGTCCGAACCCGTTAGTCGTGCAACACTATGGGATGAGTCGTGGTTAGCGCAGAAATTGCAATCGAACTCGGCAATAGCTGGTTCTCCTCGAAATAGCTTTTGGGCTAGCCTCGGATGTTGACCCCAGGGGGTAGAGCACTGGCTGAGGGCGGGTCGCAAGATGCCGTCTTCAATCAAACTCCGAATACTTGGGGGTAGAATCCGGGAGTCAGACTACGAGCGCTAAGGTCCGTTAGTCAAAAGGGAAACAGCCCTAATCACAATCTAAGGTCCCTAAATCCAGACTAAGTGTCAAAGGTGGTGTTAGAACTACGACAGTTAGGAGGTTGGCTTAGAAGCAGCCATCCTTTAAAGAAAGCGTAATAGCTCACTAATCAAGTTGTTTCGCGCCGAAAATTTATCGGGGCTCAAGTCTGGTACCGAAGATGTGGGTCGTCCGCCTTTAGGCGGACGGCGGTAGAGGAGCATTCCTGCCGGCGTTGAAGACGTGCCGCGAGGCCCGCTGGAGCGGCAGGAAGGGAGAATGTTGGCATGAGTAGCAAAAAGGCGGGCGAAAACCCCGCCCACCGAAAACCTCAGGTTTCCTGGGCAACGCAAATCGACCCAGGGTTAGTCGATCCTAAGGCCAAGCCCGTGTCGTGCGGGCGTCGCCGATGGAAGAGCCGGTTAATATTCCGGCACTACTGTCGTTTTCCAACGGGGTGACGCAGTTTCAAGCTTAGAGCGCTCTATGGTATGAGCGTTCCTGGTTCTAAGAGACGGCCCAGGCAAATCCGGGCCAATAGTTTCAAGGAATTGGGAGAAGATGAAGCCGCAAGGTGGAATCAATTCCAGGGGAGGAGCTGACCAGAAAAACCTCTAGGGTTAAGACGATAGTATCCGTACCGCAAACCGACACAGGTAGGTGAGGCGAGGAGCCTCAGGTGTACGAGAGAACCTTCGTTAAGGAACTCGGCAAAACAGCGGCCGTAATTTCGAGATAAGGCCTGCCCCAGCAATGGGGCCGCAGCTAAAGAGCCCAAGGGACTGTTTATCAAAAACACAGCTCTCTGCTAACTCGTAAGAGGATGTATAGGGGGTGACGCCTGGCCAGTGTCCGAACGT
>CAZXZR010000026.1:0-8276 GCA_964645545.1 uncultured Gammaproteobacteria bacterium
ATGCCTTAGACACGCCGCCAGCGTTCATCCTGAGCCAGGATCAAACTCTCTGAAAAAGTTTGTTTGGCTCCCGAGAAAAATAATTTCCCGGGATATAAGTTTCCGTTTTTTAAAACGGATAAAAATTTGTTTTTCCGAATTGATGCCGATTAGCATCAAAATTTAACCATCACCATGATTGTTCTTATTTGGTTTTTAAAGGGCTTTCCTTTTTCGCCAAAGACAGAAAAAAACAGAGATAAAGAATTATCTTGTTTTTCCAGCTAATTCTTCGGTTTTAATTTTTATAAGCTCATTTTATAACAGGAGAGAAACGCTTGTCAAGGGGGGCTATTATTTTGAAGGCTTGTTTTTCTTGACTTTTTATAGGTTTTCAGCTATGTTTAACCTATAATTCAATTTACCATTTAAATTTTAAATGTATGAAATTTTCCGAAAAACCTTTGGGCGATCAGGGCAATCCCTATGATTTTGAAAAGCGCGCTCGATCCGGCGGCACCGGCAAATTTGGAGAGGATATCCCCTCCGGCGAGGATGAACAAAGTTTTGTTGACGCTTTAAGCGACAGGCTGGAGGCGGAGGCGGAGGCGGAAAAACTCAAAGGCGCGAGGGACAAGGACCCCTATGATTTTCAGGCTTTGGTGCAAAAATTAGTGGACAGTATCGTGAGAGAAAAAAGCGGTCAAAAAGAAAAAACGGAAGAATTAAAAAACCTTTTTGAGAGGACGGAAAAATTCTGGGAGGATTATGACGACATCCTAAGAGAAAAATTGCCGGCAGGCAAAGAGAAAGAGTTGGCCTATAAGGCTTTTCGCCAAGTGGTCGGCGATGTTATCTATTCGGCTGACGAGAAAGGGATTAAGAGTGAGATCGTACCGAAAACCTTAATAAAACAGGTGCGCCCCGGCGCCACTCGCGGCCAGAAGATTTCCTATGATCGCGGTGGCCAGCCGCACATCAAGATAGAAAGACACCCGGCGGCAGCGAAAGGAGAAACGGCCGGGAAAGCGCCTTTGCCCCTAAAAAAAGTGAAGAGATAAGGCAAGCGCCTCGCCCCCTGAAAGGCTTGAGGGCGCCTTAACCATATTTAAGGCCATGCGCATAAAATTCCATCGCGTTGAACGCAAAGAAACCCAGCTTTTCCGGGCTAATGAGCAAATCCGGGTGCCGGAAGTTTTTTTGATTGACGAAAATAATGAGGCGATCGGCCGCGTGCCGACTGCCGAAGCCCTACGCCGCGCCCGTGAGGCCGATTTGGATTTAGTGGAGGTTAATCCTAAAGCCAATCCGCCAGTGGTGAAAATCGTTAATTTGGGTCAACTGAAATATGAACGGGAAAAACAGGCGCATCGGCAGAAGATGCAGCAGAAAAAAGTGGAAACCAAAAATATTCGCCTGTCTTTTCGTATTAGTGAACATGACCTTAGTTTGCGCTTGGCGCAAGCCCTTAAATTTCTGGCCAAAGATAATAAAATAAAGATTGAACTGATTTTGCGCGGCCGAGAAAGGCAGTATCCGCAGAAAGCGGCGGCCCTCATTAACAATTTCGTGGATAAACTGAAAAGTGAAACTAATTTGAACTTGGAAGAGGAGCAAGTCTTGACAAATCAGGGCGGAAGATTTACTATTATATTGATCAATAAAAAAATAAAGAGTGCTCAATCAGGTACCGGCCTGGTTTTTTAAATTTTCAAAATATGTCCAAGATAAAGACCCACCAAGCCACCGCCAAGCGTTTTCGCAAAACCGCCAAGAAAAAATTAAAACAAAGAAAGGGCGGCCAAGACCATTTTAATGCCCGCGAAGCCGGTAAAACCAAGCGCCAAAAGCGTCGCGATATTAATACCACCAAGACTTTGCAAAAAACCATTAAAATGCTGACGCCTTATAATTAATTTTATTTCCCTTTGCTTTTATGCCCAGAGTGAAACGCGGCCTCGGTCACGCCAAGAAGAGACGAAAATTGTTGAAAGCAGTCAAAGGCTATAAATGGGGTCGGAAGAATTTAATAAGATTGGCGAAAACCGCCCGCACCAAGGCCGGCGCGCACGCCTATAGAGGCCGGCGCCAGAAAAAAAGAACCATGCGCGGGCTTTGGCAGATGCGCCTCAACGCTTTTCTCCGCCGAGAAGGCTGGTCTTATTCGCGTTTTATGGGTGCTTTAAAAGCCAACCAGATCATTATTGACCGAAAGATATTGGCTGATTTGGCGGTCAATGCTCCGGTGGTTCTAAAGGGTATTATCGCTAAAATAAAAAAATAACTTATGTTATTTTGGGTTAAAATTGGACAAATAGTTATCGCCGTTTTATTGATGTTGGCGATTCTTTTACAGAACCGCGGCACCGGTTTAGGGGGTGTTTTCGGCGGCGGCGGCGGCGTTTATCTTACCAAACGCGGTTTGGAAAAAAAACTTTTTATCGCGACTATAGTTTTAGCCGTTATCTTCATACTTTTATCTTTAGGCGTTTTCTTCGCGAAAGCCTAAATTGTTGTGAACTTATCTAAATCTAAAATCTTTTTTTACTTCCGGAACTTAAAACAGGCGATCACGCGACGCGGCCGCGCTTTTCCCGTGCCAGCTCAAGACGATATTGATAAAAAATTGGTTTATTCCTTATCGCCGCGCAAAATTCCCTCCGGTCGCCAATTCCGGCATCTGCCCAAATTTTTAAAACCGAAAGAATATTTGGCCGTTAAGATTTGCTTATTGTTGATTATTGTTAATTTAGTTTATTTGGGCATTATTTTCATTAATCGTCATTTGGAATATTTTCCCAAGGCCGGCGGTACTTATACGGAAGGCCTGGTCGGCTATCCCAAAACCATTAATCCTCTTTATGCCACCAATCGCGACGTGGACGCCGATTTAAGCCGTTTAATCTATTCCAGTCTTTTCGTTTATGACGCTGACGGTCGCTTAGCTAACGACCTGGCCGATAGTTATAGCATCGGCGCCGAAGGCAAAGAATATACCGTGAAACTTAAAGATAACGTTTTTTGGCATAATGGCGATCGTTTGACGGCCGACGACGTTATTTTTACTTTTGAGCTCATCAAAAACCCGGCCTATCGTTCGCCTCTCGTTCCGGAATTAACTAATATCAATGCCGAGAAAATCGATGATGAGACGATAAAATTCAGCCTCGGCCAAGCTTATGGGCCTTTTTTGGAGTTGCTGACTTTTGGTATTTTGCCGAAAAACCTTTGGCAAAATATCAGTCCCGAGGCGGCCGCTTTAAACGCTTTAAATTTAAAACCGGTCGGTTCCGGCCCCTATAAGTTCGTTTCTCTTATTAAGGATTCAGCCGGCGATTTAAAGGAATACCATTTAACCGTTAATCTCACTTATTACGGCGCTAAACCTTACCTCACTAATATTATTTTCAAGTTTTTCCCCAGCTATCCCGAGGCCATAAAAGCCTTTAATGATAATCAGCTGGATGGTTTAGGCTATTTGCCCTTTGAATTGCGTTCCAGTCTCTTGGCGCAAAATTCTCTATTCTTGCATGAATTGGTTCGTCCGCAAATCGTGGCCGTTTTTTTCAACCAAAATAAAAACAAAAGCTTGGCCGACAAGGCGGTCCGGGTCGGCTTGGCCGAAGCTTTAAATAAAGATCAGCTTATTAAGGAGGCTTTCGCCGGCGTTTACGTGTCTGCTGACGGCCCCTTACCCTCGTCTAGTTTCGCCTATAACGACGCTTTGACCAAATATAGTTACGATCCCGGCGCCGCTGTGGATACTTTTAAAAATAAACCCTTAAGTTTAGCTTTAACGGTCATAGATAGCGGCAGTAATGTGGCCGTGGCCCAGGCCATAAAAACTTATTGGGAAGATAGCGGCGTTAAAGTTGATTTAAAAATTATCCCCAGCGATCAGGCGGCCAGTATCATTAAGAATCGGGATTTTGAAGTTTTGTTCTACGGGGAAACTGTCGGCGGCGACCCCGATATTTACGCTTTTTGGCATTCTACGCAAACCGGCGCTAACGGTTTGAATTTGGCCGGCTACGCCAACAGCGAGGCGGACAAACTTTTAACGACCGGCCGTTTAAGCGCGGATTTAGACGAACGCTTGGCGGCTTATAAAAAACTGCAAGAAATTATCACGACCGATTTGCCGGCGATTTTTCTCTATTCCCCCACCTATACTTATGTTCAGACCAAGGAGGTGCAAGGTTTTTCCGGCACGGTAGCCGTTAGCCCGGCCGACCGTTTTGCCGGCGTCTCTTTTTGGTATATAAAAACTTATAAAAAATTAGCCTGGTAAGACGAGCTCTTAAACCACGCTATCAGGCTGATTAACTCATAAAACTTAATAATTAACCGTTAACCTTATGTTTGTTAAACACAGTTTAGCTTCCCCGGCCGCGCCGGCGCGGATGTCTTTTCCTGTTCGCCGCCGCCCCGCCTTCCGGACGCTTAAAAAAGAATTTGGCTCGGCCGCCAAGCCCTTACGGATTATTGTTTTAGGCGGCCTAGAAGAAGTCGGCCGCAATATGACTCTAATTGAATATAATCGGGAGATAATTATCATTGACATGGGCTTGCAGTTCCCCGAGGAAGATATGCCCGGTATTGATTTCATTATTCCCAACATCGCTTATTTGGCCGATAAAAAAGATTGGATAAAGGGCGTTATTATCACCCATGGCCATTACGATCATATCGGCGGCATTCCCTACATCATGGGTAAAATCAGCAACCCGCCCATGTTTATGGGCAAAATGACGGCCGGTTTAGTGAGGAAACGCCAGCAGGAATTCAAAACCGCGCCGCCCTTGAAGATTAAAGAGATAGACGAAAACAGCCAACTAAAATTAGGCGCCTCTTTCCAAGTGGAGTTTTTACGCGTTAATCATTCCATTCCCGATTGCTTTTCCGTCATTATTAAAACCGATTTGGGTACTATCGTTCACACCGGTGATTTTAAGATTGATTTTTCCCCGGTCAACGATAAGCCGGCCGACCTAAATCGTATCGCCCAAATAGGCGGCCAAGGCGTCTTTTTTCTTATGGCCGATTCCACCGACGCCACCCACCCCGGTTACCAACTTTCCGAATCGGCGATTGGCGATGAGATTGATAAATTATTTGACAAGATTGTCGGGCGCATTATTATCGGTACCTTCGCCTCGCAGTTAAGCCGCATCCAGAAGATTTTTGACTTGGCGGAAAAATATAATCGCCGCGTCAATCTTCAAGGCCGGAGTATGAATGATAACGTCGCCGTGGCCCATCAGATCGGTTACTTGAAATTTAATCCCCGTATCTTGGTGACGGATCAGGAAATGAACCATTTGCCGGATAATAAAATCCTTATCATCGGCACGGGCGCGCAAGGCGAGGATCGGGCTTTCTTAAAACGAGTCGTCAACGGCGAACACCGGAGCGTCAGTCTAAAACCCGGTGATACCGTCCTTTTTTCTTCTTCGGTTATTCCTGGTAATGAACGCAGTATCGCCAATTTGACTGATATGATTGTTCGTCAAGGCGCGAAAGTTATCAATTACCGCATGCTGGACATTCACGCCGGCGGCCACGCCAAGCAGGAAGACTTGAAATTAATGATTCGGCTTTTGAAACCGGAATACTTCATGCCCATAGAAGCCAATCATTATATGTTGCAAGCCCACGCCGACTTGGCGCAAGCGGCCGGTGTGGCTAAGGACAAAATTTTTGTGGCTGATAACGGTCAGGTGGTAGAAATAAAAAAAGAGGCCAATGGCCGGACGGTGGCGTCTTTAGGCAAAGAAAAAGTGCCAACGGATTATGTTATGGTTGATGGCCTAGGCGTCGGCGACGTTTCCGAAATCGTCCTAAGGGACAGGCGTATGATGGCCGAAGACGGCATGATCGTCATTATCGCCACCATTGACGCCAAGACGGGAGCGATTATCGGCAATCCCGACATCATTTCCCGAGGCTTCATCTATATGAAGGAAAGCCGCGAGCTCATAGAGAAGACGAGAATGAAGGTGAAAAAAATAGTGAAGGACAAAAATCCGATGACGCCGACTGATGACGATTACATTAAGAATAAGATCAGAAACGACATTGGCCAATTCCTCTTCAATCAGACTAAGCGCCGGCCCATGGTTTTGCCGGTAGTGATAAAAGTTTAATTTTTGTTTAAAATTAAATAAAAAAAGCTCTTATGATAAGAGCTTTTTCGTTTGTGTTTAAGTTGTGGATAAAACTATTGACAACGAGTAAATCTTATGGTAAGATAACAGGTCATTTAAAAATTGACTTTTTCATAAAAAGGCCGGCTTAAACGGGTCAGGCACGACAAGCATGGGGATTTTCTTGCTAGGATTTTTCTGGCCCAGGCTAGAAAGTGCCTAGAAGAAATTTTCTTGCCTACCCGTTTAAGCCGGTCTTTTTGCGTCCGCGATTATTTTAGAACTTTCATTTTATTTCAATTAGTCTATTCAAATAATCTCTCTTTACCGACAATAACATTAAGCTTATCTTTTAAAACAGAAAGCTCTATCGGCGTGTTTAAATTGATCACGCCGTCAACGAGAAGTTGAGCTTGAGGGTTAATGATTTTGAATTTCTTGGCGCTTAAAAAACTTTCTTCATTTCTTTTGGCGCGGATGAAAATATCCAAGCGACCGTCATGAGGATTGGATTTAAAGGCCTCGCGCGGATCGCTTAAGAGATTGACGATCTTTACCTCCCCCCGCGCTTTTATTTCTAAAGAGAAATCGTCAATTTCCAAACTCGTATTTAAGGCGGAAATAGTCGCTTGGTTTAAAAAGTGGTGGTTGCCGGCTAAGCCGATGTCAATTTTTTCTACCCGTCTGGCCAAGAGGATATTGCAAGCCTCTTCGGCTTCTTTAATGCCAAAAGAAGTGGCGATGGAATTGTCTTCACCAATAGGAATAAGGCCTAATATGGTCTTTTTTTGAAAATCTCCGTAAACGTCGGTATCAATTATGGCGCCGATGATTTTATTAACCGTTTGATTATTGCCGACGGCGACAATGGTTTTTGCGCCCAATTTTATTTCTCCTTGAATACTACCCTTGATGTTTTTTATTCCGCTTAAACGGATTATTTTGCCGTTCAAACCCAAATCGGTCAGTCTAATTTCCACCCGATTGACGATTTTATTATATTTACTCTTATTTAAATAGTCGTCGTAAATATAGACGTGCATAAAGTTTCTGACCCTTGGCCATTTTTCTCTTCGCCTTTATTTACTCGTTTCCGTCGCCGTTTCTTCTCCTTTCACTTTTTCGCCGCGCTTATGTTCTTCGGCCAGCATCAATAATTGACCGTTGACGGAAGCGCCTTTGGCGATAGAAATCTCTCCGTATTGGACGTCGCCGAAAATTTTGGCCGTGCCGCCAACCGCCAAATAATTTTTCGCCTTAACATTGCCGCGGACTTCGCCATTAATAACCGCGTCTTTGGATTCAATGTTGGCGACAACTCTGGCGCGATCGCCGATGAGGATATTGGCATCGGTTTTTAGAGAGCCTTCCAGGGCGCCTTGAATAATAATACTTCCCTGTCCCTGGAAATTGCCTTTTACTTTTATGGAAGCGCCGATAACGGTTTCCGCGTCCTTGAATTTTTCCAAATTGTTGCCTTTGCTAAACATATGATTATTTTTAAATAAAATCCAGAAAGGGAGCTGATTATGCTATTATTTTAGGTTAATATCGCCGCTTTGTCAAAGAGGCTTAGAGGTTTTAAAATTGAAAAAAATAGGGAAGTATTATAAACTTAAAAGCAGTTTTGAGAGCTAAAGTTAATTGGCTATAATGGTCCCGTTTTTTTGTCCCCATAGTTCAACGGATAGAACGAGAATCTCCTAAGTTCTAGATCCAGGTTCGATTCCTGGTGGGGACACCTAGTTTTAATAGAAATAAATTTTAGTTATTGTCAAGTATTTGACAGAAATATAAAAATGTTATAACAAATAAACCCTTGACTTTTATATTATTTAAGCTATTATATTAGTATAATTTTTAATTTACTCTGGTTAAAAAATAAAGTTGTTCCCCAAAGAACAAATTATCCGGGCCATTAGCTCAGTTGGCTAGAGCGCTTCCATGGCATGGAAGAGGTCAAGGGTTCAAGTCCCTTATGGTCCACATAAAAATTCGACCAGATTGTTTATTATTGATGGTTGAGTTTTTTATATTCGCATTTATTTTATTCAAACTCTATAATACCAAGTTATTGTTTGCGATAATCAAATAATCGTATTTACAAAAAAGAAGAATATATAAACACAGGATGGGTTTAATGCTTATAAT
>CAZXZR010000027.1:0-7989 GCA_964645545.1 uncultured Gammaproteobacteria bacterium
GCTTGCGGCGGCCGACCGCTTTGAAATAGCGGCCGCCCCATTCCGCCTCTTTGCCGCCGGCCGTTTCCTTGGTTTCCGGAGCGACTTTTCCCGGCGCCGAAATCTTGGCTTTAGCCGGGGTTTTCGGCGGGGCTTTCGGCTTAGCCGGTGTTTTCGCTTTGACCGGGGCTTTCGGCTTAGCTGTTGCCTTGGCCGCTTTCTTCGCCACCGCTTTAATTTCCGCTTTTTTGACCGTATCTTCAGTTTTCGCTTTCCTTTCCGCCATATTTATTTAATGATTAATCTTTTCAACTGGGCCGGGCGCCATTTGGTCGGCGGCAACATCTGTTTTACGGCCCGGCATAAAACCGCGGCCGGATTTTGGGCGTAAACCTCCGCCATTTTTTTTCTCTTTAAGCCGCCGATGTAGCCGGAAAAATGAAAATATTCTTTCTGCTCCAATTTCTTGCCGGTGAATTTTAATTGGTCGCAATTAACGACTTCCACCACGCCGCCCTTATCTAGATGCGGACTGAAGTCCGCCCTGTCCTTGCCGCGCAACAAGACGGCGATTTCAGTCGCCAAGCGGCCGACGCTCTGGCCGGCGGCGTCCAAGCGGTGCCGCGGCCGAGCGGCTTTGACCGGAGACTTTTCCCGGCCGGCCTGATTCATACTGCCGGCTTGATTCATACTGCTTGCCTTAGTCATAAAATTAAACGAGTTCAATTTGCACCATCTCGGCGCCGTCGCCTGAACGCGGGCCCAACTTGACAATACGCGTATAGCCGCCGGCACGACTTTGGTAACGTTCGCCTAAAACTTCCATGGCTTTACGAACGGCATTTTTCGTTAATAAAGTCTTAATTAGACCGCGGCGCGCGGCCAAATCGCCCCGTTTCGCGGCCGTAATCAATCTCTCCACTAAAGGCCGAACGGCTTGCGCCTTGGCTTTGGTAGTCTTAATTTTTTCATACAATAACAAACTGGCGGCCAAATTGCGCAGCATTAGTTCGCGCGGCCCTTTCTGGCGGTCCAAAATCTTATTTTTATTCTTATGGCGCATAAATAATCGCGACTAGATTATTTTTTGATCTTCTTTTCTCTCTTTAACTTTTCATTTTTCTCCTTCTTCCCCGCTTTCTCTTCTTTCTCCTTTTTCTCTTCCTTTTTGGCTTCTTTAGCTTCTTTGGCTTTTACGGCCGGTGCGTTTCCCCCTAAAACAGCCTCCGGCTCTAATGTTTGCGCCGCCGGCGCCTCTTCTTCTGTTTTAGCCGAAGGCAATAGGGCGTTAAACTGATCCACTAAAATGTCCACGGCGGCGTCAAAAGCCTCTTTCGGCGTCAAAGTGCCGTCGGTTTTGACGTTTAAAATCAATTTGTCCCAATTGGTCATTTTGCCGACGCGGGTGTTTTCCACGTTAATGCTCGCCAGCAATACCGGTGAGAAGACGGAATCAATGTCAATGTAGCCGATTTCGCGATTTTCTTTCTTCGTGCCTTCGGACAACTTATAGCCGCGGCCTTCGCGCACGAAAATTTCCATTTCCAAACCGCCGGCCTCGTCGGTAACGTGCGCCAAAACCAAATTCGGATTCTTGATTTCCGTCTGTGAATTTTTACTAATGTCGCCGGCGGTCACGGTTTTCTTACCCTTGGCTTTCAATTCCAGACGCACTTCTTCCTCGCTAAAAATTTTCAGGCGCAGTTGCTTTAAATTTAAAATGATTTCCAAAACATCTTCTTTAATATAAGGCAAAGCCATAAATTCATGGCTGGCGCCCTTGATTTTCGCGCCGACCACAGCCGCGCCCGATAAAGACGACAAGAGAACGCGGCGCAAGGAATTGCCGAGCGTCATGCCGTAACCCGGGAATAGAGGTTCAATCGTAATTGTGCCTTCCTGGGGGCTGACGCCGGGCTGAAAATCAATTTTTTTAGCTAAAGCGATCTTTTGCATATTTTTGTTTTAAATAATACGCAATTTTTATTTGGAGTAATACTCAATGATCATGGTGATATTAAAATTCTGCGGTAGGTCGGCTTCGACCGGTTCGTGTAAAACTTTGGCACTTAAAGTGCCGGCGTCAAAATTCAGCCAGCTCGGCAAAGTCGCCCTTTTCAACTTATCGCTCAAATTTTTAAAATGACGGCTGTTTTGCTTGTTCTTTTTGATTTTAACGCTTTGGCCGACTTTAACGATAAAGGAAGGGATGGCCGCCTTTTTGTCGTTGACCGTGAAAAAGCCATGGCTAACCAATTGCCGCGCCTGGGCGCGCGAGCTCGCCCAGTTTAGGCGAAAAACGACGTTGTCCAAACGCTTTTCCAAAAGGCGCAGGAAATTCTTGCCGGCGTCGCCTGATTTTTGCGCGGCTCTAAGAAAAGTCAGGCGGAACTGTTTTTCTAATAAACCATAAAATTTCTTGACTTTCTGCTTTTCCGCCAATTGCAGCCCGTAATCACTCAAGCGCTTATGACCCTTGGGGCCGTGGAAGCCCGGGGCGTAATTGCGCTTGACGATGGCGCATTTCGGCAACAGACAGCGTTCGCCTTTCAGGAATAATTTTTCGCCGGCGCGTCGGCACTGTTTGCATTTGTTGTCTATGTTTCTGCCCATATTGTTCTTAATCGCAGTTCTTTATTTCTAAATGATTTTTCCGCTCCTTAGACGCGACGCGGCTTTTTCGGCCGGCAGCCGTTATGCGGTACCGGCGTCTTATCCTTAATGGCGGTGATGTCCAAACCATTGGCGTTTAAAGCGCGAATGGCCGCCTCTCGGCCGGTGCCAACGCCAGAAACGAAAACGCTGACCTCTTCCAAGCCGTATTCTTCGCGCGCTTTCTGAACGGCGATTTTGGTGATAATCTGAGCGGCGTAAGGCGTGGCTTTTTTAGCTCCCCTAAAACCGGCCAAACCGGCGCTTGCCCAGGCGAGGGCATCGCCGCGATTGTCGGTTAAAGTGACCATGGTGTTGTTATAGGTGGCCTGGATGTAGGCGCGGCCGACTTTCACCACTCTGGCCGTTTTCTTTTTTTTCTTTTTAACCAGTTTTTTCTTGGCGCGGGCGGCCTTGTTCTTTTCCAATTTCTGTTTGATTTCTTCCGGCAACTCTTCGCCGGAGGAATTAAAAGAAAAATCCGCCTCACGCTCTTCCCTCTCTTCCTTAGAGACTTTCATTTCTTTGGCGCTTAGAGTCGGGACGGGGGCCGTCACGGACATCCCGCCTGTTTCTTTCTTTTTCACTTCTTTATTTTTCTTTTCCTCGGACATAATAATCCCGCTGATTAATTTTTAGGTCTTCTGCAGGCCGGCCTTGCTCTTGCCGCTGCCCATGGTAACGCGCTTGTTGCCGCGTACCGTCCGGCTATTGGTTTTTGTTCTCTGTCCTCTCACTGGCAAATGTTTAATATGACGCAGGCCGCGATAGCAAGCGATTTCCCGTAAACGCTTAATATTACTCTGGACTTCGCGCCTTAAATCGCCTTCCACCACGTATTTTTTCTCCACGATTTCGCGCAAACGATTGGCGTCCTCCTCTTTCATGTTTTTAACGCGCGTGTCGGGCGAGACTTTGGCCGCAGTCAAAATCTCATTCGCCCGGCTGTGGCCGAGGCCGTAGATATAGGTTAAGGCGATTTCTATTCTTTTATCGTTGGGCAAATTAACACCCGCAATTCTTAAAGCCATAAATATAAAATTAACCCTGTCTCTGTTTGTGCTTAGGGTTCTTGCAAATGACATAAACACGACCGTGGCGGCGAACAACTCTGCAATCCTTGCAGATTGGCTTGGCACTGGCTCTGACTTTCATAGTTTCCGATTAAAAGATTAATTACAGGCGATAGATTATCCGGCCCTTGGTCAGGTCGTAGGGGCTTATTTGGAGCTTGACCTTGTCCCCGGGCAAGAGCCGGATCTTGTTAAGCCGCATCTTGCCGGACAAATGGGCCAGGATCTCATGGCCAGTCTCCAGGGCGACCCTGAAGCTGGCGGCCGGCATCAGTTCCACGACCTCGCCCTGCATCTCGATAAAATCCTTAGCATTGAGGGTGCTGTCGCTATCACCGGCGTTTTTATGGTTCTGGTTTGACATTAACACAAAAAAATTTGATAAAGTGCGTGGGGCCGCCTTATCAAAATTTCTTTAACGAATATTTACGTTTTTATAATAATATTCTTGATAAAAATATTATAGGGATATGTAAGGGACTTGTCAAGGGTGGGGTTTAGACCCTGGGCACTGGCAGTCCCAGTTTCTGTAATGGTAAGTATTCGAAATAATATGAACAACCGTTTATTGAAATTATGTAATCTAAAACATCTTTGTACTCCGGTTTTTCGAACCATTTATTTAAAACATAAACATACTGGACTTCAACGTTTAGCTGAGATAATAATTTGCGATATTGCTTTATTTTAAAATCGCAGGTTTGTAATTTTTCATCAGTTGAACCGGCTACATTTTGAAATTTAATTTCAATAATAAATAATGTATTATTAACTATCACAAAAATAGCATCGTCAGGTAAGATTTTCTTTTTTGTTTTTTAAGTAACCCTAAAAAATCAGACTTCCTTTCAAAATGAAGCCCGGTTTTCGTATTAGCTCCGCCGATGCCGCCCTGTATCATAGTTTTTTTATTATTTTATTAAATCCCTGTACCTCTTAATCGATAGATCTAAATATTTTTTCTCCAAGTCAATACCAATAAATTTCCGGCCATTAAGGGCACAGGCTAAACCTGTGGTGGAGGAGCCGGTAAAAGGATCGACGACCAAATCCCCCTTGTCAGTACTGGCTAAAACTATACGGACTAACAAATCAATGGGTTTTTGCGTCGGGTGCTTACCGAACCTCTTCTCGGCCGGCTTGGGTGTCCCGACTGCCCAAACACTTCTCATTTGCATGTTCGGTTTTTTGAGAAAATCTTCCGGCCAATTGCCATTCTTCATTAAGTTGTAATTAAATTTATGCTTCCCTTTTTTATCTTTCCGCGCCCAAACTAAAGTTTCATGGCTGGCCGTAAAAAAGCGACAGCTTAAGTTGGGAGAAGCATTCGGTTTGAACCAGGCAATATCATTCAAGATATGGAATTTATTGACCTGAAGAGCGAACCCGCATTGATAAATAGAATGATAGGTACCGCTAATCCACATGGTGCCGCCGGGCTTTAAAATTCTATGACAGGCTTTAATCCAGGCTAAATGAAATTCAAAATCTTTCTTCAAGCCGTTACTAACATCCCATTGCCCTTTATTAACACTCACCATGCGGCCGGCATGAACCGTAAAACCGCCGTTGGAAAGAAGATAGGGGGGATCAGCAAAAACCATGTCGACGGAATTCTCTGGCAACGTATTCAAAAATTCCAGACTATCAGCCTTATATAATTCAAAATTTTTGTCCTTGAAATAGGGGGCTAGCATTTTCTTGTTTTTAGCTGTCTTTTTCGCTTTTTTTATTTTAGACATATGTGGATAAACGGAGGGTAAAAATCTTTTAAAAGTCATGCCTTTTACTTAATTTTACGATTTCTAAGACCAAAAGTCAAACTAAGAATTTAAAAAACAAGGGGATTTTTCCCCTTATTATTTATCTAATTTTACTCTAATATAGCTTTAATCCTCCTCACTCCGGCGCTGGAAGCCTCTTCCTTCTGGATCCGGAAACGGCCCAAGGCGCCGGTGCGAGCGACATGGGGGCCGCCGCAGATTTCCTTGGAAAAATCATCAATGGTATATACCTTCACCTTTTCCCCGTACTTGGAGGCGAACACGCCCATGGCTCCCTGGGTCTTGGCTTCGGCCACGGTCATTTCCGCGAAGGTCACGGGCCAGTCTTTCTCTATTTCCCCATTGACCATGTCTTCCACCTGCCGCAGTTGCGCCGCCGTCATCTTCTCGGGATGGGAGAAATCCAGGCGTAACCTCTCCGGCGTGATATTACTGCCCTTCTGGACCACGTGGTCGCCCAAAACCCGCCGCAGGGCCGCCAGGAGCAGGTGGGCGGCGGTGTGCAGCTTGGTCGTGGCTTCGGAGGCGTCGGCCAGCCCGCCCTTAAATTTGCCGGCCGCGGCCGTCCGGGAGAGGTCCTGGTGCTGCTTCAGCTCGGCGGCGAAGCCGGCGCTGTCAACCGCTACCCCTTTCTCTTTAGCCAGCTCGACGGTCATTTCCAGGGGAAAGCCGTAGCTTTGGTAGAGATCAAAGGCGTCGCGGCCACTGATCTTGCCGCCGGCCAAGCGATTGAATTCCTGCAAGCCCATTTCCAGGGTGCGGCCAAACTTCTCTTCCTCCTTATCCAAATTCTCGGCCACGAACTTTTGGTTCTTCTCCAATTCCGGATAGACCCGGTCGTAATCAGCCGTCACGGCGGCGGCGATCTCCTTAGTCCATAATTTTTCCTTGATGACCAGTTGTCGGCCGTACCTGACGGCCCGGCGGATTAGCCTCCGGATAACATAGCCCTGGTCGGTGTTGGACGGGGTCAGGCCGCGGTCGTCGGCCATTAAGAAGGTCGCGGCCTTGATGTGGTCGGCGATGATGCGCATGGCCCGGGTCGTTTCCGGGTTGGCGCCATATTTTTGGCCGCTCAGCTTTTCTATCTCCTTGATTAAGTTAACGAACAGTTCTGTCCGGTAGTCATCATCCAGACCGTTGATGACGGCGACGGTCCGCTCCAAGCCCATGCCCGTGTCCACGTTCCTCTGCCGCAGTGGCTCATATTTCCCCGCCGCCGTCTGGTTATATTCCATAAAGACGTTGTTCCAGATCTCTATCCAGAGCTCGTTGTCGTCATTAAAAGCCGCCGGGGCTGCTTTAGGGTCGCCAGCCCAATAGAAGATCTCGGTGTCCGGGCCGCAGGGTCCGCTTTGACCGGCCGGCTCCCACCAGTTGCTCTTTTTCGGCAGGCGGGCGAGGCGGGCCTCGGCGATGTCCAGGGACCGCCAGAGGTCATATGATTCCTGATCAAAGGGCGCGTCCTTATCGCCGGCGAAGACGGAAACGGCCAGCAGTTCCGGCTTCAGCCCCAGCCAACGGGATGAGGTCAGGAATTCCCAGCTCCATTTGACAGCCTCGGATTTGAAATAGTCGCCCAAGGACCAGTTGCCCAGCATCTCGAAAAAGGTATGGTGCTTGGCGTCGCCGACTTCGTCGATGTCGTCGGTGCGCAGGCATTTCTGGACGCTGGCCAGCCGCCGGCCGGCCGGATGGCTGGTGCCCAGGAGATAGGGGACGAGGGGGTGCATGCCGGCGGTGGTGAACAGGACCGTGGGGTCGTTTTCCGGCAGCAAAGAAGCGCTGGGGATGACCTCATGGCCCTTCTTCTTAAAGAAATCCAGGTATTTTTGGCGCAGTTCAGCGGCGGTCATAGATATTGCTTTTATTATTGCTCCGTGCTATTATGATTATAGAATTTCCATGAAAAAGCACTTTTTAGGGTTTCGTCCTTAAACGGTGCTTTTTCTTTTTGGCCTATATTCAAGTTTATTCCTTAAATTATCCATGAAGAAAATCTTCTCCTTAGCCGTCTTTTTCAATAATTTAGAACATTTCCTTATATACGGACTGATAACGGCGGCTAATTTTTGTCTCTCGTACAGGTATTTTACCAAGCAATAAAAATCGCCATCACTGGTCACGATTACCGCTTGTTGATAATTATTGTATTCAATCATGGCTTGCAAAACTAAATCAGCGTCAACATTGCCCTTCGGCTTTTTCTCTCCATCTAAAATAGTCGGCTTAAAAATCAAAATATACCCGGCTTTCTGAAGGGAAGCATACAAATCCTGGTTGTCTGGCAAAAATCCGATGAATAGAAAAGCATGGGAAATTTTATATTTCTCTTTCAAATATATCCTGAATTTCCTGAAATCGAGCTTCCAACACAATTCCTTAATGCCCAGATTTAGGTTCTGACTATCAATAAAAGCGTAATTGTTTCTCTCGGGAACCATAACTTTCTATATTACATTAACTTCCTCTTCCAAATCAATGGCGAACTTCTTCTTGAC
>CAZXZR010000028.1:0-7504 GCA_964645545.1 uncultured Gammaproteobacteria bacterium
TATTTATATTTATATTAAAAGAATGGCTCGACGAATTGAAAATGCCCCTGATATATGGCTAGATGGAAGAGAATGCGCTTTAGAGAGTGATATTGATGGATATAACACAATTAGAAAAGAAGTAATCAAATATCACAAAAAATATAGGCCCCACGAAAAAGCAGACATTTGTTATTTAAGGTTTGAGGATGGTTAATTATATTTTATATCAAGAATGGCCGATGCATTATGAAAAGAAAAACTAGGAAAACCTTTCACTAAATTAACTAATATGTTTCAATTTTTGGAAAACCTGTTATTGAAAAGGAAATTAAGAAAAAGGTCAAATTTTGAATTGGAATATTTTGAAAAATATAAAAATTTAGTTGACTGGGATAAGTTTACGCCATTGTTTGAAGAATATAAATCAGGCGATATCATTTTTGAACCAATTCGTCTCAAAATTTCCGAAGAGGATGGAAAAAATTTATACGAAAAGATTGATAAATCAGAAACTTTGACCCCCCAAGAAAAATTAGAAACAATCATAGGTTTAATGATGGTTTTAGACGGTTCGTTTCCAGGGCCACCAATTATGTCGCTTCTAGAAAAAGTTTTTGGTAAAGATTTTGTAGACACGATTGAAAAAAAACGAGAAGAATTTAGGGGTGATATAGCTATCAAGAAATTAATTAAATTCGTAAAGGAATGGAAGAAATGCCCCGGTTTTAAAAACGAATGGCCATTTGATAAAAAATTTATCGGTACAGATTTTGACCCACTTACTAAAGAGGCAAGGGAGCGTCTAAAAGAAATAATGAAAGAATTAGATGAAGAGTATAATAAACTTTCACCGGAAGATAAAGCTAAAGTTGACGCTATGAGATGATTTTAGGATTTTTGCGTAGGCTTGCAATTTTTAATTTCAATAAAAGACACGGCGCATTTGTACAGGTTATACTGGTAGTAGTTTTTCTATGGGGGGCTATATCAAGAAATAATAGTAATAAATGAATTGACCCGCTATTTAAAATTAAGCATAGCTAATATGCCCAGTCTATTTAAAAAAATCCTCCTATTTAAAATCTGCAAGGCGGAGATCAATTATAAGAGGTTAAACCCCAGGAATTGGCCCAGGCCGTCTTTTAAGAAGATAATCAAAGGTTTGGCCTTCTTGGTCATTTTTCTGGCCGCCCTCATTATTCTCAGGGACGAATACTATTACCAAACCAGCTACTCTTCCTATGACTTAGAAGGAGAGGTAAGCGAGGACGGCGAAGAGGAGGAGGACTGCAATGTCCTGGGTATAGAGCTCCATGGCGACGTGGTCACCTATGTCGCCCCCTACGGGGAAGATGATGACGGCAATACTATCGTCGATGAAGCCGCTTCGGAAGAGATAACTTATCTGATCGACCAGGCCGAAGACGATGAAGACATTAAGGCCATTATGCTGGAGGTCGATTCCTACGGCGGCATGCCGGTAGCGGCCGAAGAGATCAGTGAAGCCCTCAGAAGGGCGGCTAAGCCGACCGTGGCCCTGGTGCGCAGCGCCGCCGTCTCGGCCGCTTATTTCGCCGCCAGCGGGGCCGACACCATTTTCGCCTCGGCCTTATCCGATATCGGGGGCATCGGAGTTTCCATGTCCTATCTGGATAGCGCCAAGAAGAACGAAAAGGAAGGTTTGACCTATAACTCCCTAAGCGCCGGCAAATTCAAGGACTATGTCGACCCGGATAAGCCTCTGACCGTCGCAGAAAGGGAACTGTTAACCAGGGATTTGAATATAATATACAACCTTTTTATCGAGGCGGTTTCCCAGAACCGTAATTTGCCCATAGAAAAGGTCAGGCTGCTAGCCGACGGATCATCCATGCCCGGCCAATTGGCCCTAGAAAACGGCTTGATAGACAGGCTAGGGGGCATGGCCGAGGTCGAGGACTACCTGAAAGAAAAGATAGGCGAAGACGTCAGTTTGTGCTGGTGACATGAATAACGGAGTTTGCAGGTGGCCCCGCTCAGTGAGTCTTTTAGAAAACGAGCCTTTTGGCCCGTTTTTATAATAATATAACAGCTCTATTTAGTCTTTCTTGTGCTATTGACAAAGATATATTATAGTAGTATATTCTTAAGTCCTATTGATCTTTGCTAAAACGCTTAGCGTTAAATAACCCTTTAATAATTTAAGAAATGAGAAGAACCAGATGTATTTTTTTCTTGGTCTGAGCGGCGCTGGCTGTCGCTCCGGCCTTAGCGCAACCGGTCTGCCTTTCCGCAGACGAACTGCTGGGAAGGGCGGCCGAGATCCCCGACGTCACCAAAATCGGAGACTTGACCTTCCTGGCCGTATGTCCCGCTATCTATGACCAAGCTTCGCCCCCCGGCTTCTATGTCAAAGGTCAGGCTGACGATAAGTGGTGCCTGGTCGTTTCCCAATTCCGGGAAAAGGGGGATTATCTTCCTGATGGTATAATGGTTTACGAACAAATGATCTATTATGACGCTCCGGGCTACGAGAGCCTCAGCCGCGCTTTCAAGGGAAAGTATAAAGAGGGCAGGCTGCTGGTCTTGATCTATAAGGAAGGGAACAGGATGATCTTCGACGTCTTCGACGTCAAGACCCGGCAGGTTATCTACTAAGCTCCAAAATCTTAGCGATTTTACCTTATCAAAATGACTAAGACGGGCCCTCCGGGACCCGTTTTTTTTAATTTCAAATAATGTAAGCCAATATTAACTGTTTAAATTCACTAATTTTTGAGCTATTTCCATATCCTCTTGTATTTTCTTCTTATGCATACTATAATAATTGTAATATGCAAAAAAGGCAAATAATGCTTAATACACCTAAAATACTATGCAAAAAAGCTTAATAAAAGAGGTAATAACAAAACAGAATCAGGAAAAAGAGGCCCTGTCGCGTTTGGAGTACGTGGAGAGAACAAAAGCGGTTCAAGGCCCCGAATGGATGTCCTCGCCCCTGATTAAGGTTGTGCTCGGACCGCGTCGGGCCGGCAAATCAGTATTTTCCCTCATGCTACTTAGAGGTAAGCCTTTTCTTTATTTTAATTTTGACGATCCGGCATTGGTGGGAGAAAAACTTGATTTATATGAGCTTGTCGACGAATTGCATAAATTCTACGGAGACACTAAATTCGTTTTGTTTGATGAAATACAGAACCTTAAAGGCTGGGAACTATTTGCCAACCGCCTCCACCGCCAAGGATACAATCTCGTTTTGACCGGCTCAAACGCCAATCTTTTATCAATGGAACTGGCCACGCATTTGACCGGCCGGCATCTGCCGATAGAAATACTGCCGTTTAATTTTCAAGAATTTTTAAAGGCAAAAAATTTCTCGGAGCCTGATCGGAAGCCGGAACTCCTGAAATTACTGGAACAGTATATGTCGTTTGGCGGTTTCCCTGAAGTGGTTATAAAAAATCAGCATCCGCGAGGTTATTTGGACGTGCTTTTTGATGCCTTGCTTTTCAAGGATGTTGTCAAGCGCCATAAAGTTCGTTTTTCGGATCAAATAGACCAGCTTGGTTCGTATTTGATAAACAACGTCTCCAACCAATACAGCTCCCGGAAGCTGGCGAACGTTTTGAAATTCAAAAGCGACGTAACCCTAGAAAGGTATCTGAAGTACCTTGAGGAAGCTTATGTGATATTTTCTCTCTCCGGTTTTTCCGCCAAAGCCGGCGAGCGCCTGCGCTCGCCTAAAAAGATTTACGCGGTTGATAACGGTTTCGTTGCCTCCAAAGCCGTCCAGCATTCTCCCGACAACGGAAAACTTATGGAGAATCTGGTTTTTACCGAGTTGGTAAAGAAAGGTTTTGAGCCGAATCGTGAGCTGTTCTATTATAAAACCCGCAATGGCAAAGAGGTTGATTTTGCGATTCGCAATGGACACGTGGCATCCGAGCTTATTCAAGTCTGCTACGATTTAAGGAATCCCGACGTTGAACAGCGGGAAATAAAAGCCCTAACCGAAGCCGGAGAAGAATTAAAAGTTTCCAAGCTTACCATTCTCACCTGGGATGATGAACGAGAAGTTGAAAAAGATGAAAAAACTATAAAGTTCGAACCATTGTGGAAATGGCTTCTTGAGAGCTCTAAACCTTAAGTTTGTATGTCGGAAATCGCCGTTAAAAACTTGATATTCGTGGATTGCGAAGGACACGGACCGGCGCCGACATTGAACGATCCGACATTGTTTGAGTTTGGCGCAGTCGCTTATCCTTCCAGGCAAACATTCCATGGAACAGGCGCGACCGAAGAGACGTTCAAAAACTTCAATAGCTGGATTTTGTCCGTGATTGAGAAGGGGGCCAGGCCTCTATTTGTCAGTGACAATCCAGCCTACGATTGGCAATTCATCAATTACTATTTCCACCTGTTTCTCGGCAAAAATCCATTCGGCCATTCTGCGCGAAGAATAGGCGACTTTTATGCCGGCCTTGTTGGCGACTTCACCGACGCCAGCTCGTGGAAGAAACTGCGCGTTACGGCCCATGATCATAACCCAGTTAATGATGCCATGGGCAACCTAGAAGCATTTGAGAGATTGCTAAAAGGAGAAAGATAATAAGCCAGTAAACATATGCCCAATAGCTTTGAAAAAAACCAAGGAAATGCTCAACAAAGGCAGGGGCGCGACGAATTTTTCGCCACCCGGCACAGCCTGGCGGAATACAAGCTGAATGAAGGGATAGTAAATTCGGACGATCCGGAGAATCGTGGACCTGACTAAGAAGGAGAGGGAAGATTGGGCCCTAAATTTGATGGCCATAACCGGGGCCGTCATTACCGGCAGCCATTTCGTCTATACCTCGGGCAAGCACGGCTCGGCCTACGTCAACAAAGACGCGGTCTATACCTCGGCCTGGAAGAAATTTTCGCCCTGACCAACGTGAAAATGGAGGCCTGGGACGCGGCCGACTGCCCACTCTGCCGGGACGAGGTGACGATAGACACCAGGGTGGGTAAGGGCAAGGAGTTCCTGGAAGCTAAACGGGCGGCTGCAGAATAGCAGTCGCATTCTCTCAAGGCTTTGCTGACAACCGTCGGCAAGGCCTTTTTTATTGCCCAAACTGATTTTAGCCAATAAAATATTGAAAAAACGGGTAAATTCCCGTATAATTAAAACAGCCAAAGGCAGGATGTAAAATCACTGGAAGATTGCTAAACCGCCTGTTTCGAGCAGGCCAAGAATTAATAATTTCAACTTTAGCATTATGAAAACCATTTATTGGCTACCAAGGATATTAAGCCTGGCTTTCGTCCTTTTTTTATCCCTGTTTTCCTTTGATGTCTTCTCCGCGGTTAGCGGCTGGGCAGTTTTATTGGCCTTATTCCTCCATCTCCTGCCCGTGCTCGTCCTCTTGGCGCTAATCATAATTTTCTGGAAGCATGGCTTAGCCGGAGCCATAACTTTTTTCGCCGCGGCCTTTCTTTATATCCTCGTCGCCGGCTTCTATCGGCCTCTAAGCTGGTATTTGGCTATATCGCTGGAGGCCATACGCAGAGGATATTATAGGGAGAGAAATTTCAGGAGCTGGATAATTACCATCGCCAAGAATTTGGCGATTGATTATCAGAGAGCCCGGTTGAGAGACGCGGGCATATTCATCGCCCCGACCGACGCCCCGGAAGGAAATGATTTCCAGATGTGTTTTATTCCCGACTCGGAACCTGATCCCGAAGAAAGGCTGATCGGGAAAGAGAGCGGCGATATTTTTATCGCCCTTATGAAAAAGTTGCCTCCCAATGAAGCGGAAGTAGTGTTTTTGCGGATTGAAAAGGAGTTGAAATTCCTCCAGATCGCGCAAGTCCTCGGGACTCCCCTCAACACCGCCTTAGGGCGGATGCATTACGCCAGGGCGCGCATGCTCCCGGCTTACAAGGCCTTGGTCGGCGTATAAGACAGCTTTATCAAATTTTAGCGGGTTCCCTCAGGAGCCCGTTTTTTATTCCAAGCCTGGTCGGCGTATTTAGGCTTAGATACCCCATACCTTGTATTTCTTCCGCCAAATGCTATAATGGCTAAGCTTATTTTAATCTCAAATATATGAAAAAGGTCATCCTCGTTATTATCATCATCCTGGTCGTCGTCGCCGGCACCTATTGGCTTTTGCGCCGCTTGGAGCCGGGCGCTCCCCAAGCCAACGGCGGCCAGGTTCTGGTGAGCCAGGTGACTTACGCCTGCGATAACAACCGGACCATCGCCGCCGCCTTTTACCAAGGACCGATCGAGCTGGTCCCGGCCGGCCAGCCGCCGGTGCCGAACGGCCGCGTCGCCCTGTCTTTAAGCGACGGCCGCCAGCTTGATTTGCCGCAGACGATTGCCGCCGACGGCCTGCGCTACGCCAACAGCGGCGAATCCGTGATTTTCTGGAGCCGCGGCAACGGCGCCTTCCTCCAGGAAAATAACGCCGAGACCTATTCGGGTTGCCTCGTTTTGGCGCCGATAAGCGGCGGCCTGACCAATTATTACGCCAGCAGTTCGGCAGGCTTTTCCATCCGTTACCCCAGCGGTTATACCGTCAATTCCGATTATGTCTATACCGAACTGGGTCCGAGCAAAGATATAAAAGGCGTGAAATTCGTCATTCCCGCCTCTTTCGCCACTGGCACCAACCTGTCCAGTTTTGACACCGGCGTTTCCGTGGAAGAGATTCCGGCCGCACCCGCCTGCGCCGCCAATATTTTTATCTATCCGCCCAATACCGCGCGGTCGCTAAGCGATAACGGCGTGACCTATTCCGTGGCGACGACTTCGGGCGCCGGTGCCGGCAATTTCTACGAAGAAGAGGTCTGGGCCTTGCCCGACACCGACCCTTGCGTCGCCGTCCGCTACTTCATCCATTCCACCAATATAGGCAATTATCCCCCGGGCGTCGTGACGCCCTTCAACCGCCAGGCCCTATTGGACCAGTTTGACCTTATCCGGCAGTCGCTGGTTATAAATCAATAAAGATTTTGACTATATTTTTGTCCGGGATTTTAGTTATATTTTTCGTTCCGGAAGTTAACTTGGTTCTTTAAGAGTTAAAAAAGAAAGGAGTTCCTGATGTTATTTACGGACTTGCGGGAAGCGAACGCCCGACCGCGGATTACCGGCCTCCGGGCGGGCGATATCGTTACCATAAGCTTCGCCCATCCGGACATGGAGGCCCTGGTTTTGTCGGTATCAAGGAATAATTCGCGGCTCATATTCGCTCGCGAGAGGGACGACAAAACCTTTGTTTACGGCTACGCCGTCAATCTTGACGGCGCCAGACTGTTGCTGTGTTTTATTTGCGAGATCAGCGGTTTAGACGCCGATGAGAGCACACTGGGTTTTGGTCGGGCGAATTTTACGCTCCGGAGCGCGGAGATGGAAACGGCTTAAAAATAAAAGGCCGCCGATGTAAAGTTGGCGGTTTTTATTACTCGCCAAAATTTTTTATTTCCCCCTTTTTATGTTATTATAAAAATAAATTATTTTGTTTAAAAATCACTCTAAAACCTTACCTATATG
>CAZXZR010000029.1:0-6845 GCA_964645545.1 uncultured Gammaproteobacteria bacterium
AAAGGAGAAGGCCGCCCTTGACGATGATTTCTTCCGCCAGCCCTTGGTTTTGGCGGGGATAAATTTTATTGGCGGCCAAACCGGAACCGAGCACGGCCAAAGTTTTTCCTTCGGCCCTTAAGGCGGCTTGATGAGCTAAAGCATCCACGCCCGAAGCCAGACCGCTGATGATTTCCAGGCCGGCCTTGACGACCGGCGGCAATAATTCATCAATGATTTTATCCGCGTAAGCGCTGTGGCGGCGCGAACCGACCACGGCTAGCCGCCAGGTTTTCGTTTTGGGTTCTTTCGGCCAAAGGCCGCGGTAATAAATGAGGGGTGGCGGTGCTGGCAATTCCAAAAGGAGAGGCGGATAGACATTTTCATCCCAAGTAATAAAGTCAATTTTTTCCCGTGCCAGTTCCGCAGTCGCTTTTTGCCAGGCCTCTGTTTTTCGCCAGCGGACAAATTCGTCGACCAAAGGCGCGGCCAGGCCGGCTCTTGCCAAATAATACGTCGGGGCATGAAAAGCCGTTTTCAAATCAGGGAAAAAGCCCTGCAAACGACGCAATTTAACCGGTCCGATTTTTTGAAAATAGTTAAAAGCCAAGTGATAGGGGCGGTTTTCCCTTACCCGCGCGGTGCTTAAAGTTTGTTTGGAATTAAACATAAATAATATGCTTAGGAAATAAAATCCCCCTAAATTTTTTAGGGGGATTTTAAGGTTATTTTAGATTTTTCAGATTGAGACCGGCCAACATAGCTTTTATTTTTTCTTTTTCCTCGCGCCGGAAGGCTTGGAGGACAAATTCATCAGGGGGAATATGAGTTTTAAACAATTCATTGCGAGTGCCGAGCCGCAGGCGGGTGAAATTTTTGGTTTTCAAATGATTAATAATTGATTGCACACCGCGATGGCCGGCGCTGGCAGCGTTAACCGACAGTCGGTAATCGCCGAGATTAAGATCAACGTCGTCGTGGATAACGGTCAAAATGGCGCTTAAGTCAGCGTCTCTTTTTTTGAGAATGCCTAGGGTTTTGGGCAGTAATTTATAGTAATTGAGAATTTTTTGTACGGCCAGACCAGAATTGTTCATAAAAGTCAGGGCTTTGACGAAAAGAAATTCCCCGTCTTTATAAATAGTGGCCGCGAATTTTTTTTCTTTTTGCCACTTGACCGCGCCCAAAAAAACATCCAAGGCTAGCCAACCGGCGTTATGCCTCGTATTTTGGTATTGTTCGCCCGGGTTGCCTAGGCCGACGATAATTTTCATAATTTTTTATTTTTCCAGCCTTAAAACTCTCCTTTATTATAAGTCCTAGGCGATTTTTTGTCTTTAGTCACCCGAATGGTAAGCGGCGTGCCGAGAAAACCATATTTTTCCCGCAAGCGATTTTCCCAAAAGCGCAGGTAAGAAAAGTGGAGATCGTCATGGGGGCCGATACGTAAAATAAAAAGGGGTGGATTGCTTTGTAATTGGCGGAATTCGTAGATGCGCGGCGCTTTTAAGCCTTTGCCTTTGGCCGGTTTATGGATTTTAACGGCATAGCTTAAAAATTTTGCCGTTTGTGAAGCGCTTAAAGTTAAACGTCTTTGTTCGGCGATAGCCAAAACCAGATCTAAAATTTTATTGACTTTTTCACCGGTCCTGGCGGAAATAAATTGCAAGGGCGCCCAGGTCGCGAAAGGCAGTTTGTCATATAAATTATCGGTCCATTTTTTCGTCTGCCGGTCCTTAACTAAATCCCATTTATTGGCAATTAGGATTAGACTTTTGCGCCGGTCGGCCACTTCTTCCACCAGTTTAGCATCCTGATGCGTCAAACCTTCGCTAATGTCCAAAACCAAGAGGGCGATATCAGCTTTGTCCAAAGATTTTAAAGATTTTAAAATACCAGGTTTTTCCAGGCCGCGCGATTTCTTGCCTTGTCTGGAAATGCCGGCCGTATCAATCAAATTCAGCCTTTGTCCTTGATAAACAATGGTCGTGTTTTGCGGTTCGCGCGTCGTGTGCGGCATGGGGCTGACGAGAACGCGTTCATAGCCCAAAATGGCGTTTAAGAGAGAAGACTTGCCGACATTAGGCTTGCCGATAATACAAACGTTGATGCTTTCCCCTTCATCAGCCGGCGTTTGTCCTTCGTCTTTTGTGTCGCGGCCCAATTTTTTTAGACGCTTCATCATCAGGTCTAAAAGGTCGCCGGTACCCAAACCGTTCGCCGCTGAAACTAAGGCCGGTTCGCCTAAACCGAGGCGATTAAATTCCGCCGTTTCTCCGGCTAGCTTCAAACTGTCTGTTTTATTGGCGACCAAGATAATTTTAGCGCGGTAAGAAGCTCGTCTTTTTAAGGCCGTGGCCAAATCCCGATCGGTTTTTATCAAGCCGCTTTTCGTGTCCACCAAAAATAAGATTAAATCGGCTCGCTCCAAGTAAGAGCGAGCCTGTCTTTGCGTTTGGCTATCTAAATCAGCGCCAATGATTTTTGGCTTATTAAGATAACTTTCCCCCAAAAGCCCGGCCGTGTCCACGAGCGTGAAAGCCTGATTTCGCCAAGAGATCGCGCCCAAATTACTGTCGCGCGTCGTGCCGGCTGTCTCCGAGACTAAAGCCTGATTTTTTTCCAAAAGACAATTAAAAAGCGCAGACTTGCCGACGTTGGTTCGGCCGGCGATAACAACTAATGGTAATTTTTCCATTCTTTCTTTCATAAGGATCAATCGCTACTATTGGCATCGGTGCCCAGAATTAAGAGGAAGTCCGAAATGAATTGATCGTTGTTTTCATTTCCGGTTGCTAAAATATCCGGGCTAGCGGTAGCCAAAGTAGCGGTAGCGCTTGTAGCCGCAGCACTTAAGCGGTGATTATCCAACCAACTTGGCGAGTCAAAAGCTTGTTTCGCGCCGGTCAATTTTTTCAAAAGCGCCAAGGATTCATTTTTATGGCCGTAGCTCAAATCATAGACAGTCGTTTGCGTGTAGTCCCGTAAAGGCGCGTTGCTGATTTTAACGACGTTGAAATCATGTTTTTCTAACTCCACCGCCGTCTTACTGGCCAGGCCGGTGATCCAGGTGCCGTTGGCGATGGCTAGAAGGGGATTGTCGGTCGCCTTTTCCACGATGATGGCCGATTGCGGCGCGGCCGCGGCTTCGGGGCCGAAAATATTTTGCACCAAACTTCTGATTTGGGAAAAATTTCCGGCGCTGGGCGTGAGCACGTAAGCGCCGTCTTCTCCCCGGCCGGCGATGAGCAAACCGCCGGGAGCGTCGCTTAAGACCTTGTTATTGACTTGGCCGGGGCTGACATTTTTGACTAAATTCCAGAGCCTAAGAGCTTCCCAGTCGTTTAAATTAGTGCTTATATTAGCCTTAAATTCGCCAATCAATTTAGCGATCATGACCGGGTTGAGGAGGGTCTGGCGGGACAAGACCTTGTCCTTTATCGCTGCCATCAGGAGCTGCTGGCGCCGAGCGCGGGCGAAATCAGAGCCTTCGCTGCCGGCCGCGTGGCGGCTGCGCACGTATTTTAGAGCCAGGTCGCCGTCCATAGTCACCGCTCCCTTGTCGATATGCAGGTGCTCGAAACGGGCATAGTAATCAGGGTTGTCTTCTTGGCCGCCGATGGGATAGGCATAGTCATCGATGGCATTTTCCACGTTTACCGTCACCCCGCCCAGTTCGTCGATGACTCTGGTGAAGCCGCTGAAATCGACTCGGATGTAATATTGGATTGGGATCTGCAAGAGCTGGCTCAAGGCCGCAGCCGTGACTTGGCCGCCCGAACCCGGCTGCTTCTCTTCGGCATAGGCGTTAATGCTGTTGATTTTCTGCCAGCCGGAAACCGGGGTGATCAAATCGCGGGGGAAAGAAATCATAGCTACTTGGCCGGTGGAGGGCTGGAGGCTGGCGAGCATGATGGTATCGGTCAGATAAGGGCCGTCGTGGTTTTCTCCGCCCATGCCCAAGAGCAGGATGTTGACGCGGTCATCACTCTCGCCGGCCAATTGCTTGTCGGCGCCTGGGATCAGCCGCCGCAAGACGTCGAAGAAGCCGTTGCCAGTCCGGCCGCCAGTGGCGCTTTGGCTGGATATTAAAACGCGTCCGGAAAAAATGACGGCGATAATGGCGATGGCGGCCAGATAGGTGATGACCCGTTTCTTTTTCTTGTGTTTAGCTAGGATCTCCTCTTCTTCCCAATCGCCGGATCCCCGCCGATCATCATTTTCCAGCTCTTCCAATCTTTTCTTGAAGTCTATCATAATTGTCGGGCTGCCCAGAATTGAACTGGGATCACACGCACCCGAAGCGTGTATAATAGCCTTTATACCACAGCCCGTCGGTGGACTTGAGGGGACTCGAACCCCTTACCTCCGCAATGCGAATGCGGCGCTCTACCAGATGAGCTACAAGCCCGATCGTTGTCCGAAGAAAGGAAAGGCCCTCGGGACCGAAATCAGTCGGGCTGCCCGGAATCGAACCGGGGCTACATGCACCCCATGCACGCGTACTACCATTATACTACAGCCCGAGTTAACAAAAAAAGGTTTATTAAACCTGTATCTATATTAACACAGAATCCTAATTTTTCAAGGGTGATTCCCTTCGTTTTTTAGGCGGTTTGGCCGCCACCCCCCAGCCCTCGCGAAGACCAAAAATTGCTTTTTGGCGATATTTTTAGTAAAATGATAGTGTTTCGTTAAAATTAATTTAAACTATTATTATGAACAAGCCTGAAAATGCCTGGGGCGCGCTCGCCTCTTCGGACCGTAAAACCGATCCCGTGCGAAATCATTTTGATAATTTGGTTAAGGAGGAGAATGAAAAAAATCCGGGGAAAGGCGGGGAGAATCGTCCGTTCACGCCGGCGGAGTGGCTGGACAAATTCTATCAAGGGCAGGCCGATGAAGAACTGCCGCCGGAAATCTTTAAGGACGTGTCGGCCGAGGAGCTGGCCAAACTGAAGGAGCAATACGCTTCTCGGCGCAAAAGCCAGGCTCCGGGCGCGGAGCAGCCCGAGATTTTTTAATCATTTATGGCAGGAAAAAAACCAATCCGGATTTTTTCCGGCATTCAGCCCAGCGGCCGCCTGACCATAGGCAACTATATCGGGGCGATTTCGCAGTGGTTGGAAATAAAGACGCAGTATGACTGCGTCTTTTCCGTGGTTGATTACCACGCCATCACCGTCAAACAGGATCCGACCGAATTGAGACGGAAGATCCTGGAAGTCACCAAGATCTATCTGGCCAGCGGCATCGACCCGAAAAAATCGATCATTTTCCAGCAATCGGCCGTGCCGGCGCATACCGAACTGGCCTGGATATTCAATTGCTATGGCGCCCGCGTCGCCGACCTGAAGAAGATGACCCAGTTCAAGGACAAGGCCGGCCAGAACCAGGAATCGATCAGCGCCGGCTTGTTCGCCTATCCGGTGCTCATGGCCGCCGATATACTATTGTATGACACCGACGTCGTGCCGGTGGGCGAGGACCAGCGCCAGCATGTCGAGCTAGCCCGGGTCATCGCCCGGCGTTTCAATAATGAATTCGGGAATATTTTCCGGGAGCCGCAGGCCCTGGTCAGGAAAGAGGGGGCGCGAGTCATGTCTTTAACCGAACCGGCCAGGAAGATGAGCAAGAGCGACGATAACCCGAATGCCTATGTCGCCCTCTTGGACGATATCGAGGCGGCCAAGAAAAAAATCATGCGAGCCGTCACCGATTCCGGCACGGACGTAGCCTATGACCCGGAGAAACGTCCCGGGATTTCCAACCTGCTGACCATCTACGCCCAGCTGGCCGGCCGGCAGGTCAAGCGCCTGGAGAAAGATTACCAAGGCCAGGGTTACGGCGAGTTCAAGAAAGACCTGGCCGGAGTGGTAGCCAAGTTCTTGGCGGATTTCCAGAAGAAGTATAAGGCGATTTCCGACCGCGAGGCCGCCGCCGTCCTGGAAGCCGGCCGGCAGCAGGCGGAAAAGATGGCCAGCGAAAAGATGGCTAAAGTCCGGCAGGCGATTGGGGTGAGATAAATATTGATTATTTGAACAAAAAACCGCTAATATAAGCGGTTTTTTGTATTATCATAATAATGAATTTCGAGTCTAATCGGCATCGATTCGGTTGCCAGCCCGCCGAAGCGAGCCGGCCACTCCGGCGCTATACCGGAGGCGACTGATTCTTCTTCCACGTGGAAAGAAGAATCGTTCTCCCTAGAAAGGAGGTGATCCATCCACAGCTTCCGCTACGGATGCCTTGTTACGACTTCGTCCCTGTCATCGGTCTTGCCTTCGTCCCGCTAATGCGAGCCTTCGGGCACTACCAACTCCCTTGACGTGACGGGCGGATTACGATAGTTGGGTTACTTCGTGTTCCCACGTAGCGTGCGGCTTTCCCGCACTACGCGAGTCCGAAAGTTCATTTTTGTCTTCACCGTCGGTTATCCCGACGGCGTAATCAGCAGAAACTTTCGGTTTTGTCCTTCGTCTTGGCAAGTTGCCAAGACTACTATGACGCAGCTGACTTCTCATAATATTTTTTATATACCCATTATATTATGAGATCTCCCTGGGTCACCATTAATTCTTTTCCGGGCATCCTAATCGAGATCTTTGTTTGCCGCTTCCCCATGACTCACCGCATAGGTCGCTAGCTCTCTTCCCGCCGGCCGGCGGATGATCAGGCTGTCTTTCGCTACTAGGATCCTTCAGTCTGTCTCTCGCGAGATTAGACCTACCCGTTCGCTACGCTCCATAGATTATTGGAGGAGTTGATTTTAACAACTTAGATTTAATGGCTGCCAGGCGCCTTTATTTTTGAGTACAAGACCCGAGAACGTATTCACCGTGGCATAGCTGATCCACGATTACTAG
>CAZXZR010000030.1:0-6072 GCA_964645545.1 uncultured Gammaproteobacteria bacterium
TGCCGAGGAAATGTGCCCGGAAATTGTCGCCGAGCCAGGAGATTTTTACCTTGGCCTTTTCTGATGTGTCTACCACGAACTTATCTTTGGCTACGAATTTTTCGGTGGTGGCCGGGATAATGGTCGTCGAGAGGACGCCGCTCAGAATTTTAATGGCAGCCGTTGCCGCTTCTTTAACTTTTTTAACATGGTCGGTAAGCGCCTGGGAACAAACTCCGATTGCTTCTTCGGTGTGATTTATCACCCATTGCGCGACTTCGGTGGGCATATCAGAAAAATGATTCTGATACTCCACTAATCTCCCCATTAATACGGGAATCTGTTGTTCTGCAGCCATTTTGTAGCCTCCATTTTTTACAGATTGTTAATGATTCTTCCGCGCTTCCCGGCGGATTTGGGGTTTATGCCTTTTTGGGCATTATAATATTAAATCACGAACGATTATTTATGTCAACTTCCCTAAATAAACAAATAATATTATACTGAAAATACTCAAAATAAGAAAAATATGGCTTTAAGCATCGGCGCCCTCCTGCCCCATTCGCCGTTATTGATTCCGGAAATCGGGCGGGCCAACTATAATTTCCTGGCCAGAACCGCGGCCGCCTACGAAGGCCTGGGCCAAAAATTAAAGGCGGCCGGCGTCAGCACGGTGATAGTCATTAGCCCCCACGGCGCCGCGCCGAAGGACGCCTTCGGCCTTAACGTGGCGCCGGAAATGAATTTGAGTTTCCAGGATTTCGGTTTCATCCCGCCCAAAATCGCCCTGGCCGGCGACGCTCTCTTGGCGGAAAAGATCAAAAACGCCGCCCGGCCCGATTTTCCCCTTAACCTCATTTCGGAAGCGAATTTGGATTACGGCAGCGCCCTGCCCCTCTATCTCCTGAAAAAAATCGCCGGCGAGTTCAAGGCCATCAGCCTGTTTCCGGCCGGCGTATTAAGTTTGGAGGATCATTGGCGTTTCGGCCAAAAACTCGGGGAGGTAATCGGAACAAGCGGAAAAAACCTCGCCGTCATCGCCTCGGGCGACCTGTCGCACCGCTTGAAAAGGAAGTCGCCGGGCGGCTATTCGCCCAAGGGGGCGAAATTTGATAACAAACTGATTGAATATTTAAGCGAGCCAACTAGCGCCAAAGACAATATTTTAAAAATGAACCCGAAATTAATCGCGGCGGCGGGTGAATGCGGTTTAAAACCGCTCGTCGTCCTTTTGGGGATAATGGCCGAAAAAAACTGGCAAACGGAAATTCTCGCCTACCAAACGGATTTCGGCATCGGCTATTTGAGCGTTGACTTCATTCTCTAAATTTTAGGCCTATGGCCGCCGACTGCGATAAAAACAACGACAAGTTCCAATCCTTCGCCGACATCATGAAGGGGCGGAAGCGCGTCAAGCCGCCGGCCTATCCCTGGCAGGACCTAGCTTTGCGCCTAATAAAGGAATTGGGTGTGCCGACCTACAAAAAATCGGCCGTCTTCAAGGTTTGCAAGGAAAAATCGGCCGCGGCCATTGCCATCGCCTTAAACGACGCCAAGGAGCTGGCCAAGGGCGGTGCCAAATGGAAATATTTTTTCAAAATAATCGACCAAAAATAAAAAACATCTTCCCGCCTATGCCAAAATTATTACCCATTCTCATCCATCCCGACCCGCGCTTAAGGGAAAAAGCCGCGCCCGTCACCTTGGAAACGATAAACGAGCCGGATTTCCAGGCCCTCTTGGTCGACATGGAAGAAACGATGCGGCAAAAGGACGGCGCCGGCCTGGCCGCCCCGCAGATCGGCCGAAGCCTGCGCCTGGCCTTGGTCACCGCCGAAAAGCGGCTCCTCGTGCTCATTAATCCGCGGATAACCAAGAAATCCTGGCGCCAGGAAACGGCCGAGGAAGGCTGTCTCTCGGTCTTGGACGGCAAGGGCGAAATAATCTACGCGCCCTTGGCGCGGACGAAAAGGATCACCTGCGTCTATTGGGATGAAAAGGGCCAAAAACAAAAAATCCGCGCCGAAAAAATCCTGGCGCGCATCATTCAACATGAAATCGACCACCTGGACGGAATTTTATTCATCGACCGGCTGGAAAAGAAAAAGACGAAACCGCTTTGAGGCTAGGCCGGAAAAAAATTTTTAGGGCCGGCGACGACGGACTTTTTTGATTTTCCGAACGATGAGCCAGGCCAGCCAGAAGCCGGCTAGAAGCAGGAGCGACCAATATATCTCTCTATAATAGCGGTGCAATAAGGCCTGGTTGGCCCCGAAGAAATAGCCTAGGGCGGCGAGAAAACCGACCCAAAGGGTCGCCCCCAAGGCCGTGAAAAAAACGAAGCGGCCGTAAGGCATTTTGCAGAAACCGGCCGGGATGGAAATCAAATGCCTTAAGACCGGTACGAGGCGCCCGAAAAAGGTGGCCGCGTCGGCATTTTTCAAAAAATTCTTTTCCGCTCGGGCGAGTTTTTCCGGCGTAATGGAAAAAAAACGCGCCCATTTCCGGCCGGCCAACTTATAGACGACTAAGCGTCCGAGCCAAAGCGATAAAATATAATTGACGCTGGCGCCGATGACACTGCCCAAGACACCGACCAAAATGACCAGAAAAAGACTAAACTCCCCGCGGCCGGCCAAATAGGCGGCTGGCGGAATGATGATTTCCGAGGGCAAGGGCAAAAAAGAACTTTCTACGGCCATTAAAAAACCGACGCCGAGATAACCCAGCCCCCGCGTCAAGTTTAAGATTGCGGCCGTCAACGCGCTTAACATACTCTAAATATAAAGCAATTTTATGTCCCTGTCCACCGGAAAAACCGAGGCTGATTCCCAAAAGGCCCAAGGGGGTGATCCGGCAAAGCCCCGGCGCCTGGTTTTCATGGGTACGCCCGAATTCGCCCTTCCCGGCCTCAAGGCGCTTCTAGCCGCGCCGGAGTTTGAAGTCGTCGGCGTTTTCACGGCGCCGGACAAGCCGGTCGGGCGGCGGCAAATCCCGACCCCCTCGGCCGTGAAAATCGCGGCCCAAAGGGCGGGTTTGAAAATTTTCCAGCCGGAAAAAATCCGCCCGGAAACGGAAACGATCAGGACTTTGGCACCGGATCTTATCGTCGTCATCGCTTACGGCCACATTATTCCGCCCGACATCCTCTCCTTGCCGACCTACGGCTGTTTGAATGTCCACGGCTCGCTTCTCCCCCGCTACCGCGGCGCCGCCTGCCTGAACGCACCTATATTAAACGGCGACGACAAGACTGGTATAACTATAATGAAAATGGACGCCGGCCTTGACACCGGCCCGATCTTAAGGCAAGCGGAAATGAAATTAGACGGCCGCGAGACTTTAACGAGTCTTCACGACCGGTTGGCGAAATTAAGCGCGGAAATACTCGTCCCGACCATACGCGCTTACGTCGCCGGCGAAATAGAGCCGCGGGCACAAGATAATACCAAAGCCAGCTACGTGAAAATGCTGAAGAAAGAAGACGGCCTAATCGATTGGCGGAAACCGGCGGCGGCGATCGAGAGAATGGTGCGCGCCTATAACCCCTGGCCCGGCGCTTATTTTACAAGCCGGGGAAAAATTATTAAAATAATGGAAGTGGAGCCGAAAATCCTAAAAACCGGTTCAGGGACGAAAGAGTCCGGAAACAACGCACCCGGCGCGCCTAAGATCAGCGAGCCCGGAGCGCCTAAGGCCGGCGAAATGTTTTTGGCCCGAGGAAAACTGGCCGTCCAATGCGGTGCCGACGCTTTGGTCATTTCCCGCCTGCAGCCGGCCGGCAAAAAAATCATGACGGCGAAAGAGTTCATAAGCGGCTATAAAATCTAAACGCCGCCCGCAAAGGGCGGCGGCGAAAACCGAGAAAGGTCCCTTCGTCTAACGGTTAGGACGCCTGGTTCTCAGCCAGGCAATACGGGTTCGATTCCCGTAGGGACTACTGCCGGGGAGCTGGCAAGCGCCATAAGCTATACCGCCCGCCAGGAATTGGCCCGGGACAATATCGTCGTCAGCACCTTTTACCCGAAAATGACCGACACCCATTCCGGCCGGCACGCCGTCGGCGCCCGGCCGGAATGGGTGCGCGAGAGAATAAAAAATCGCGCCCCCGGCCTGATCATCAACCCGCCGGAAAAAGTGGCGAAAAAGATCGCGGCGCTGATCGTTTCCGGGGAGACCGATATTTTCGTCTAAGCTTGGCCGCTTCGCCTTGATTCAGCGCCCTCTTTTTAAATTTTGCCGCTTCGCCCTTTTCCGCTATAATGATAAGGCCCCTCTTTATAATGGTAAGGCTCCTTTTTCCAAACGTTTATGTACAAAAAGAAACGCGTCGCCCGCAAGAAACACGCCAAAAAAACGGGCAAAAGGATAAGCTCTTTGCGCTTCTAAAAACGCTTTGGTTCAAACCAGGGCGTTTTTAGTCAGGTCTTTTTTATCCAGCCAAAGGTCAAAGCCGAATTCCGTTTTCAGGCGTTCGCGGCCGGCCGCGCCTTGCTCCCGAACCAATTTTAAGCCGCTGCGCCGGCATACGGCCAGGATTTTCTGCCGATAATCCTCCTCTAGGCGGGCCGAGAGCCGCCGGAGGCGCGTCGCCCGTTCCTTGAGCGCGGCCGCGCTGACCCGCCCGGGCAATTTGAACGCGGCCGTCTGTTCGTGGGCTGAAAACGGGAAGACATGGATCCTGCTGAATGCCATTTTCTCGGCGAACGCATAGCTCGCCCGGAAATCGGCCGCCGTTTCCCCGGGAAAACCGACGATGACGTCGGTCGTTAAGGCGATATTCGGCACGGCTTGCCTTAGGGCGGCGACAACGCGGGCGAAAACGCCCGCCGTATAGGGCCGCTTCATCAATTTTAAAATCTTGTCGCTTCCAGACTGCAAAGAAATATGCAAATGCCGGCAAAGGCGAGACTCACGGGCCAGTAATTTTATCAGAGCCGGCGTCACTTCCGTAACTTCTAGCGAACTCAAGCGCAGGCGGCCCAAATTTTTTATCTTTAAAAGCGTCCCGATAAGCGCGCTTAAATTTTTTTCCTTGCCTTTCCCGTCGGCGCCGTAAAGTCCCAAATGAATGCCGCAGAGAACGATTTCCCGATAGCCGGCTTCGGTCGCCGCCTTAGCTTCTTTGCTTATTGCCGCGCTCGGCCGGCTTTTCAAGCGGCCGCGGGCGTAAGGAATAAGGCAATAGGCGCAGAATTGGTTACAACCGTCCGAGACTTTCAAAAAATAGCGGGAACGGTTGGTGGCGGCCAGAAGCCCCTCTCCTTTTGCCGGCGCTCGCCTCTCCTTCACGCTTTCGGCCAGCGAAAACATACTCTCTATCTTCTTCAGCAAGCCTTCTGCATCGCCCACGCCCCAAAAAACAATCCCTTTATTCTTAAAAGCGGCGGCGATTTCCGGCTCGGTTTGCGGCCAACAACCCATGACCACGAAACGGCTCCGGGGATAGCGGCGGCGCAGGCGGGCGAGCAATTGCCGGTCCTTAATTATGGCTTTCTTGGTCACGGCGCAGGTATTGACAACCACCAGCTCCGGGTCCTTGGTCTCTCTAAAGCCACGCTTAAACAAAAGGCGGCGCAAAAGCGCGCCGTCATACTGGTTGACCTTGCAACCCAAGGAATAAATTTGAAAACCGAGAGCGGCTATATCTTTGTTTAAGCGCTTTTTTAATTATTTCTATTATAATTAGTCCGCCCCGGCTTGTCAAAAACAAAATCTTTTGTTATCATCAAAACGTAATAAAACCTGGCCTAAGAAGCCGTTTTATTTTAAGCGCCCATAGCTCAGCTGGTAGAGCAGCTCCCTTTTAAGGAGAAGGTCGCAGGTTCGAATCCTGTTGGGCGCACCAGTAAAAAACTTTCCGGTTTTTGAGAAGCCATTTGATGGGCGGCCTGAACGGCCGCCCATTGTGTTTGCGGCGAATTATCGCTGTTTTTTAATTTTTCCCAAAACACTTTTCTTGCCGCGAGGCGCAGGTTCGCCTCCTGTGCGATTTTGAAATTCTGTCTCGTTATTTGCTTTGCCCAAAAAAGAATTTTATGCTATACTAATATTGCTACCAACTTGACACAAGAAAGATTTTTTTAATGGCCG
>CAZXZR010000031.1:0-5099 GCA_964645545.1 uncultured Gammaproteobacteria bacterium
ACCTATATGTATGAACAAACAAAAATCGGGCCGGATTTCGCCCGGGATTCTAATCATCGTCTGGACCGCCATTATCGCGGTCGCCTTGGGCGTGGCGATTTTCTGGCCGCGGCCGGAGATTCCGGAAAACCTTGAAAACGCGCCCGCCCTTAGCGCGCCGGCCGCCGCCAGCGTAAAAGTCTATTTCAATAACGGTTTGCTGAACCCGAATTTGAAAGATTGCGCCCTGGTTTATCCTCGGGAACGCCTGGTTCCGGTTCCGGGCGGCGGATTGACGGCGGCCGATAAATTGGCGGCGGCCTTGAACGAACTTTTCCGGGGCCCGACGGACGCGGAAAAAGACGCCGGCTACGTTTCCTGGTTTTCCTCCGCGACCGCCAGTATCTTGAAAAGTGTCCGGCTCGATGGTGATACGGCCCACGTTGATTTAATAGACATTCGCGGTCTTATCCCCAATGCCAGCTCCAGCTGTGGCAGTGCCGAACTTCTGGCGGAAATGGAAACGACTTTAAAGCAATTCCCAGAAGTTAGTCGCGTCGTTTTTTCTATCAACGGCGATCCGCGGACCTTTTACGAATGGTTGCAGCTTAGTTATGAGCCGGAAAACGAGAATAAATAAAAAATGGGCAGAAAATTTGCCCATTTTTATTGTTTTAATTTTTTTTTCTTTAAGCAAGGATGCGGTTCAAGTGACGGTGAAAAGAACACATAACTTTATTTTGATTTTGTCAAATTGGATGAAGCCGCTTGGCGAAGGAAGAATAATCTGGCCAAGAGGAAAACTTCCGTGTTATTATATCTAAAGAGTCCTTTTAAGCGTATTAATAATAGTTAAGCCTAAAAGTTATGGCGGAAGTAAAAATTCTCATCGTCGGCCACACGACTGCCGACGGCAAGGGGGCGGACGAAGAAAGCACGGTCGCGACCATCAGCCTCATCCGCGACCATGATTTGGTCATAGTCGCCGATCCCGGCGTTTTAAGCGAGCAAAAAATACTGCTTGACCGCTTGGAGGAAGAGGGCTTGACTCCCGACGACGTCGATGTCGTCTTCATAAGCCATTCCCACCTTGACCATTACCGCAATCTCGGCCTTTTCTCGCGGGCGAAAACCCTGGAGTACTGGGGTTTATGGGAAGGGAATAAGGTCGTGGACTGGCAACCGCAGCTTACGCCCGATATTCAAATCATCAAAACGCCCGGCCATAGCGACGACAGCCTGACGCTCCTCGTCAAGACGCCGCGAGGCATAGTCGCCGTTTGCGGCGACGTTTTTTGGAAAGAAAATTATCCGGTCAAGGATTCCTACGCCACTAATGAAAAACAATTAGCCGAGAGCCGACAACGAGTCTTGGCGGCGGCCGACTGGATAATTCCCGGACACGGCGACATGTTTAAAGGTGGCCGGAATTAAGTCCGCGTCCAGCGTCAGTCCGGACGACATCAGGCAGGAAGAGTTCAGCGGCTATGAAATTAAACATTGATTATAAAAATGCCTATGAATAAAAGGCGAAGAAATATTTTAATCTTAATAATTTTTTTGGCGATTGCCTTGGTCCTGGTCGCCGTTTGCTTTTTAAAGCCGCGCTCGGCTAAAGAAACGCCGGTGGCTGGAAAGCCGGCGGCTCCGACCCTTAGTCCGGAGAGCGCTTCGACGCCAATAACCCAACCAAGCACTCCCCAAGAAAATTCTAAAAATATGACTATTGCCAGTTCCGCTTTCAGCGACAATCAAACCATACCAGCCCTTTATACCTGTGACGGCGATAATATTAATCCGCCTTTAGTTATCGCCGATGTGCCGCTTAGTGCCAAGAGTCTGGCCCTGATTATGGACGATCCGGACGCGCCCAGCGGCGATTGGGTACATTGGCTTGTCTTTAACATTCCGCCCCAGACCACGGCCATCGCGGCGGACAGCTCGCCTACCGGCGCCAGCGCCGGCGCTGGCACGGCCGGCAAGCAGAAATATGAGGGCCCCTGTCCGCCTTCCGGCACCCATCATTACCATTTCCGGCTTTACGCCTTGGACACGCTTTTAAACTTACCGGCCGGTAGCGATAAAGCGGCTCTTTTAGGGGGCATGCAAGGGCATATTCTGGAAGAGGCGGACTTGGTCGGTACTTATAGACGTTAATAGAAATTAAAAGCGTTAGAATAAAGAAACTATTTTCCCCTGAATTTTAGCTTACCCCAACGTTAAAAGCCCGGTAAATACCGGGGAAGGCGAAGAGGCCTGACAACGCGTCCGGCCTTTTTTATTGCATAAACTTGGTCGCGTCCAGCCAAGCGTTTAGTTCGCTTTCCTTTTGCACGTAACCCAAATTGTTTGGCGAAACTTTTAAGCCAAAAGGCTTTTTCGTTACCCGGCTCAAAGCGTCGCTTAGGGGCGGGTAAAGACTAGTGGTATTGGGAATTTGGCTCTCTTGGGGTAAAGCGGTGGCCGACTTGCCGCCGCTTCTAAGACAAAGAAAACTCGGTCGGGGGCGTATTATTGTTTGAGTGGCCTCTCAAGTTAAAAATTAATTTAATGCGAGCGGCTGGCTAGCCGGCTGCTCGCATTAAGACAAACAGCTTATGAAGAAAAAAGGGAAGTTTTTCCTGATCGCCGGGGTTTTAGGCGCTTTAACCCTAGCCGTGGCGGTGCCAATTTACGTCCGTGCCGCCACTTCTAACAACACGACCGGTGGTCATGCTTTCGGCTTGGCCAGACAAGCGGCTTGGGGCGGAAATTGGAAAAATTTGACCGCCGACCAGCAAGCCGCTTTACAGGCAAAGCTGGCCGCGGCTCAAGCCCAACGCGCCGCCAAAGAGCAGGCGATAAAAGACGCTATCGCGGCCAACGATTATAATGCTTGGGTGCAGGCCGTTGGCGCCAATAGCCCCTTGGCCCAGAAAATAACCGCGGACAATTTTGCCCAGTACGTCGCCCTCTATAATCTGGAACAGCAAGTGCAAGCGCAAAGACAGGCTTTGGGTCTGAACAAGGTAGGTTTGGGTTTAGGCCATTTTGGCTTCGGTCCGAAAAACACGACGACCCCCAATGTTAACCAATAAAAGCCGCCATAATTTAAGAGAGAGAAAAACCGTTCGCCTCCAGGCCGTTTTTAAGCTTTGAAGCGGGCGGTTTTTTAAAAATGATTGAAATTAGTTAAATCTGTGGTAAACTGGAGTTTAGGCTTCAAACCGGTGCTTTTTTTAATCTTTTTGCCTTAAATAAAAGAAAAAATCAATGCCGGTGTAATAATTAGTATAATAAGCCCAAACTCATGTTCTCCCTCCCCAATTGTTTGGACAAAAGTGACAATGAATTAGTGACTTTGTCCCTTAAGGACAAGAATTATTTTCGTTGCATTTTGGAGCGTTACGAAGAACGCCTGAAGCGCTATATCTTCCGCCTGTCCAATGTTAATTTGGAAGAAGCCGAGGATATTCTGCAGGAGGTTTTTTTGAAAGTTTATAAAAATTTGAACGGCTTTGATCCCGACCTTAAATTCTCGTCTTGGATCTATCGTATTACCCATAACCAGATGATTAGTCGGCATCGCTATAAGCAGGCTCGGCCCCGGCTGGTGGCGATAAATGAAGAGATTATTAAACGAATAAGGTCGGAGTTTGACTTGGAAAAGGAGGTTAATAATAATTATTTAGCCGAAGAGATAAAAAAAGTCTTGGCCCAACTCAAGCCGGCCCACCGCGAAATTCTGGTTTTGAAATTTTTTGAAGAGAAAACTTACGAGGAAATTTCCGACATTTTAAAAAAGCCGACCGGTACCGTCGCCACTATGATTAGGGCGGCGAAGCAGGAATTTAAGAGTAAATGGCCGGAAAAGCGAATTTAAATTTATGAACTTAAAGCTTTTATGCCAAGCGCCAGTGAAAAGGTTTTAAAAAAAATTGAAGAAGGAAAGGTAACGCCTAAACCGCGTTGGTGGTTTGTCGCTCGACGTTATTCCGTTTGGACGGTGGCCGTGGTCTCTTTAGTTTTGGGTAGCCTGGCTTTCTCCCTGATTTTGTATTTACTCACTAATCAGGATTGGAATTTGCGTCCGACCGCCGGTCATCATTTCTTGAGTTGGCTCTTGCTATCCTTGCCTTACGCCTGGATCGTTTTTTTTCTGCTCTTTTTGGCCGTCATTTATTTTAATTTCCGCCAATTCAAAAAAGGCTATAAGTACCCGGCCTATTTGGTTATCATTACCGCTTGCGTTACCGTCGTGCTTTTCGGCAGTGTGGCCGCCGGCTTGGGTTTGCATCGCCGTTTGCATACCTTATTTGTCAACAGCATGCCTTTTTATCAGACCATTTTTGACGCCCGAGTTAATGCTTGGGAACGGCCGCAAGCTGGCTTTTTGGCCGGACAAATTACGGCCGGCCTTGACGATGGTTTTTCCTTGCGCGATTTTCGGCGCCAGGATTGGGACGTGACTATGAACAGTCAAACGAAATTAGAGGATGAGTTGGAGTTGGTCGTGGGCGAAGAAGTAAAAATTATCGGCCAGGAAATTGGTCCGAGCGTTTTTTCGGCTCAAGAAATCCGCGGCTGGGAACGGGATGAACGTCCCGGTCCGAACGCGGTGCCGATAATTCTCCAAGGCGCGCCCCGGAATTTCTTGCCGGCGCCAATTTTTCCTAAACGCCCCTTATGGCCCACGCCCAATCCGACTTTTAAAGCCATAATCAATTTAAGCCAATAATATTTAGGCGGCCGCGCCTGTTTTAGCGCCGCCGCATTTTTAAATTTTTATGCCCCTGGATTCTTTTAACGCTTTGGAAAAGCCCGGTTTGAAACCGAAAATAAAAAGGAGAGGTTGGAAAAGGATTATCAGGAACAAATATTTCCTCATTTTTTTGGTCTTGGTGGCTGCTTTTTTGGTTTATCATTTTTTTCTTAAAGCAGCTAAAGCCGTGCCGGAATATTCCTTAACCACAGTCCGTAAAGGGACGTTGACGACCACGGTTTCCGGCAGCGGCCAAGTTTCGGCCGTCAACCAAATTGATATTAATCCACCTGCCAGCGCCGTCATTACCAGCGTCAACGTCAAAGTCGGCGACAAAGTCAAGGCCGGCCAGAAATTGGCGACTTTGGACGAAACCACC
>CAZXZR010000032.1:0-4501 GCA_964645545.1 uncultured Gammaproteobacteria bacterium
AGATGAGAACTATCTCGATTTCCGGCTGGGCCTGGAGCTCCTGAAGAAGGCCGGCCTAAACATCAGGAGCATCACCTCGGACGGCGACAGAGGCCTGATTATTTTTTTTAACTTTTAAACCCCGATCGTTTGACTGGCCATTTTCAATTTTTCCAAGAGATCGGCTTCATCGCCCGGTCGGAATAAAAGGTCACCGGTTCGGACGATTTCCGGAATGCCGCCGAGATTACTGGCGATGACCGGTCGGTTTTGGGCGTGCGCCCGGCGGATTATGGTCGGCGAGTTTTCATAGCATAAAGAAGGCACGATTAGATAGCGGCTTTTGGCGATTAAACTTTTCAAGTCCGCGCCGTCCTGCCGGCCTAAAAATTTAACGCGCTCATCTTTGGCCGCCATATTTTCCGCCGCCGCCAATTGTTTGCCAACCCCGACCATAAGCAAGCTGGCTTCGGGATTAGGCAGTTTCTCGAAAGCTTCCAGGAGAAGAAAAATGCCTTTGTGTTTTTCCATTTGGCCGACGAAAAGGAAAACCGGATTTTTATTCCCCGGCTTTTTTCCCTCAACTGTTTCCGAATGTGGTTCGCTTAGGGCTTTGAAGGGCGTGATTTCTCGGAGAGATTTTATAAAGAAGCCGCGGTCCTCATGTTCTTGCATCAGCCAGCGCGAGGGCGAGATGACTTTATCAGGCGAAGCGAAAAGCCGGCGGGTTAAAGCTTGGTAAAGTTTGGCGGCGCTGGACTTGAATTTTTTTTCTTGCCCGTAAATCATCAAGCCGGAAGGATGGAGAAGCTGGAGGTCGTGCAAAAAATGTTCGTGCTTTACCTCCATTTTTTTTAAAAGTTTGGGCAGGAGAAAACCAAGACCGGTAAGATTGTGCGTTATTATCAAATCCGGCTTTTCTTGGCGCAGGATTTTTTTAATTTGCCAGCGTTTTTTAAAATTAAAAATATCAATGAGATGCCAAAAGAAACGATGGCCATAGCTTAGACAGGCCAAATCCCGAAAACGGGAAGGGAGGTAATAGAGTTTAAAGGAGTAGCCCCTTGTCTTTATTGCGGCCGCTTCTTTTTCGCCGGCTTGGTTGCGTTTTCTTCGCGGCCGGGTGGAAATGATAAAAAGCTCGTCGCCGTGGGCGAGAAATTTCTTCGCGCTTTCACTAACGATGGTTTCGGCGCCGCCGCGGTTATAAGGGAAATAAAGATTGTTTAAGAGGCCGACTTTCATAGAGGCCGATTTTCATAAATAATTTTTGCCGCCGATTTTTTTTAAACGAATAGCTCTTCCAAGCGCGCTCGCATTTTCTTTTCGTCATATTTTTCCTCGGCCAGACGCCGGGCCGCCAAAGCCATGACCCGCCTCAAGCCCTCGTTGTTTAAGATGAATTCCAATTTTTTCTTTAAATCTTCCTCGTCGCCGGGAGTGACCAAAAGCCCTTGTTCATGGTCGTTAAAAACCGTTCTCACGCCCGGCAAGTTGCTGGCCACGACCGGCACGCCGCAGGCTAAAGCCTCAACTAAAACCAGGCCGAAGGCTTCGTTGCGGTTCAAGGAAGGCAAGATGAGAAGATCGGAATTCTGCAGAACGCGAATTAATTCCGCGTCGTTCAATTTTCCCTTGAATTCCACTTGCCGATTTATTTTTAATTTAGCCGCCAAGGCTTCGTAGCTGGATCTTAAATCGCCTGCGCCGACAATAGTCAAACGCCAAGAGCGAGGATTGACCAAAACCAAAGCCCGTAACAAAAGGTCCACCCCTTTGAAATAATGGGCTCGGTCTAAGCCGCCGACAAAAATAAATTGACGGCAGTCTCTTTTAATGAAACGATCGTTGATGTAATTGATTATCTCTTTGGCTTGGGCGACAGCGCGATTTTTCGTCGGCCAGTTGGCTAATTTGGGTTGGAATTTATTTAAATCCAAACCGAAGGTGATTTCCCGAAATTTTTCCGGCCAGCTGTCGTAGATTTTTTTAATGCGGCTGTTTTTGACGTAATCCAAACTGGCCGTGACGACGATTTCCGCCCGTTTAAACAGAGAAGCGCGTATTAAGCCGCTGGGCAGACTCAAGATTTTCGCGGCCAAGCTTCGGTTTTTGACATCCATGTGGTAATGGAGAATAAGTTTTGTTTGCGGCCGCAAGCGTTTTAACAGCCAGACGACTTCGGCCGCGCCGAAGAAAGGAAAATGCAGGTAAATATAATCGTAGCCCCGGAGCTTCCATAAAAGCTGGGGTAAAAAAGCGCCGTGGCCGTATTTGAGCCACGGTTTTAAATTGGCGGGACTGAAAGTTTTAATTTCATGACTAGCCGCCAACAGGCGTTCAATTTGGTTGGCGCTACGGCTAATGCCGCCGGCGTAAGGCGGCCAGGCGCAGACCACTTGGGCGATTTTCATAATTTATGGTCGCTTTTTCGCTCCCTTTATTTTTCTGTTTCCCCTTTTTCCGGCCCCTTTTTCAAACTGATTTCCTCGTTTAAGGCGCTAAGGTTTCGGTCTAATTTAGCCAACTGCAGGCGCAGGCGGAAAACCAAATAAATCAAGGCTAAAACGACCAGATAGAGCAAGAGATTGATGCCGGAGCCGGAAAAGCCCAGCCATTTTACGAATTGATCCAAAGGTTTAAGAAAGATAATCGCCGCTAAAGCTAAAAGCCAGAAAATCAGCCAAAGCAAAAATTCATTATAACTTAAATGTTTTTGCCTTTTTTGCCGAAAGAGACGAGAGAGGAAAAAAATTATAACCACAAGCGCGAGTAATTGTTGCCACATATTATTTAATTATTTTTCGTATGATTAGTTCGCCGATGATTTTTAAGCCGCCGCCAAAACCTTGGCCGTAATCATGGTAGCGGACGGTGATAGGCACTTCCAGAAGGGGGATTTTATATTTAAAAAGCTGGTAGAGGATTTCGCTGCAGTGGGCCATGCCGTCGCTCTCAATTTGAATTTTTTCCGCCGTCTCTCGGCTAAAAGCGCGGAAGCCGCTTTGCGGGTCGCTTAAGCGAATTTTAAAAAGCCAGCGGTTGACGAGGCGGGCTAAGGGCCAGACGACGAGTCTTTTTTGCCAAGGCAGGGCCGATTTTTTGGCCAAAAAACGTGAGCCCAAGACCGCGGCCGCTTGGCCGGCGATTAAAGGTGCGGTTAAGGCGGGAATTTCTTCGGCTTGGAATTGGTCGTCGGCGTCAAAATGAACGATAATGTCGGCGCCGCGCGCTAAGGCGTATTTACTGCCGGTTCTTAAGGCCGCGCCTTGGCCGCGGTTGACGACGTGTTTTAACAAGGTCGCGCCCGCCTCTTTCGCCCGCGTCGCCGTTTCGTCCGTAGAGCCGTCGTCAATGACCACGACTTCATTAACGAAAGACCGAACGCTCTTGACGACGCCGCTGATATGGCGGGCTTCGTTATAGGCGGGAATAAGGCAGACAATAAACATAAAAAGGGAATTAGTCGGCGTCTAAGTCGCCAAGAGACCATCTTTTATTTTTCTTTTTAGATCCACGGCTAAGGGGCGAAAACCTTCTTTAATCGCCTTCGCTTCCAGTTTGGGCCAAAAGGAAGCCGGCACCGCTGCCGGATCGTCCGGGAATTTTTGGCTTAAAAATTTTTTTAGTCCGGGCGACAAAGTTAAAATTTCAAAGACGGCGATTTGGCGGCGCTGGTTTTTCGTCCGCGTCTTTAGCGGTCGTTTCAACGGTGCCAGCCTTTGGTTAGTAATAAGTTTCAGATTATCCAGCTTTAATTTTAAAGGCAAGGGCAAGGCTAAAAAAGCGGCCAAGGCTTCAATGGCGCTGTTGGCCGTCAAGACGCCGATAACCAGACGGCCGCTATTGGCGGTGCGGACGGCGTTTAAAAAATCAACCCGATCCTCAAGCTCGGCGGCAATGATTTCCGAATCGTGGCTTAAGACTTTTTCCCAATTAGCCGCTTTTTTCAGCAAAGAATTGACGCCCGGAATTTCTTCTTCCCTTTCTTTTTCCAAAAGATAAATGTTAAGGCGCGGCGAATTAAGAGTACGGAGCAGGGAATAGAGGGTGGTGCTTTTGCCGCTTAAAATCGGACCGCTGATTAAAATCAGGCCGGCCTTTGATTTTAAGGCTTTTTCCACCAGTCGCCTGTCTTCGCTTTGCCAGCCCAATTGTTTTAAGGATAAAGACCGAGGCTCTTTACGCACCAAACTAATGACGATTTTTTCCCCGTATTTGCCGGGGAGAATGGTGATATAGAAAGTGTTGACGCCATTTTTATCGCTGATTTTAGCGTATTTTTTCCAAGTCAATTCGTCCGGCGCCATTTTTAAAAGCTGGCGTAAATTAAGCATCAGGTCACTCTCCAGTTTTTTGGGTAAAGTTAAACTTTGTCGCCGGCCGTCCGGCCAACAATAGTCTAAAGCCAATTTTTCCGGCCAGCTTTCTATGACTAATTCGCGCGCTTCCTGGTCACTGGCCAAACGGAAAAGCTTGGCGATAATTTTTTTACTCATAATACCCTCATTATAGCATTGTT
>CAZXZR010000033.1:0-4471 GCA_964645545.1 uncultured Gammaproteobacteria bacterium
ACTATTATTGAAGAGGCAATTCGCCTCGGAGTAATTCACCATGACGGTGGAGGGATAGCCTCAAAAACGAAGCTCCCTCAATTGCAACGCTTCGCAAAGAAGCTGGGCATTGTTCTCGATGAGATGACGCTTTGCAAATTGCTGGGCGTGTCTCAGCGGAACAAGAGAGAAAGGCCGGATGACCGTTAAATCCAACTTCGATCTTTCCTAACAATATATTAAAAAGGGCCGCAGGCAAATGTCTGTGGCCCGATTTTTTTGCTTTTAGCTAGGGAAGGGGCTATTAAAACCATTCTTAACGGGGTTGCAATTACTTTAAAAATATGCTAAAATATTAATATAATTTATCGGTTAGGCCTTGACTTTTTTGTAAAAGTAGCGGGTCGAACCCTTTTTAAGCTATGTCCTTTTTTCGCGTTTTTAGACGTTTTCACGCCGCCCGCCGCTGCGCCAGCCTTTCTTTGGCCGCCCTTTTCCGTTTCCGCCCCAGCCGTTTTTATTTATTGGCGGCTGTTGTTTGGCAAATTCTGGCCTGGTTGCAAGCCTTTTACATTTATCGTCACTTGACAGGCAAGCTTTTAGTTTTACATTATAAAGTTGATTTCGGCGTGGACAGAGTCGGCGATCCGGCTCATATTTTTTTTCTGCCTCTCTTCGGCTTGATAATATTAGTTTTTAATTTTTTGCTGGCGGCCCTTTTTCACCGCCATAAGGATTTTAAAGTTCTGACCCACGTATTGTTGGGCGGCGCCGTGGTTTTCGGCTTTTTCTTGGTTTTAGTTCTCTGGTCAATTTATTTGATAAACTTTTTTTAATTTTTAACTATGACTGAATTTTACGTCGTTAAGGTTTTGTTTTTTTCCACCCTGGCTTTTATTTTTGCCATTTTAACGGCGCCGTTTTTAACTTATTTTCTTTATAAATACAAATGGGGCAAAAAAATCCGAGATAACGGAGAGACGCCGATTTTTTCCGGTTTACACGCCCATAAAGCCGGGACGCCGACCATGGGCGGCATTTTAGTTTGGGGCACGGTCTTAATTTTTATTCTCATTTTTTCGCTTTTGGCCCAGTTGTTTCCGGGCACGATTTTTTCCCGTTTGAATTTTCTTTCCCGCTCGGAAACGCTTTTACCTTTGGGCGCTTTGGTTTTTTCCGCTTTGATCGGTTTATTTGACGATTGGCTAGACGTGCGTGGCAAGGGTGTTTTCGGCGGCGGCGGCTTAAACATCAGGCATCGCTTGTTAATTTACACGCTTATCGCTTTAGCCGGCGCCCTTTGGTTTTATTTCAAATTAGACTGGACGGTTTTTCATTTGCCCTTTTTGGGCAATTTTGAAATCGGCGCCTGGTACATTCCGATTTTCGTTTTCATCATCGTGGCCACTTCGTTTTCCGTCAACGAAAGCGACGGCCTGGACGGTTTGGCCGGCGGTACGCTTTTAATCGCTTTCGCCGCCTTTGGCGTCATCGCTTTCTCTTTGGGGCGCTATGACTTGGCCACTTTTTGCGGAGTGATTATTGGCGCTCTCTTAGCTTTTTTATGGTTTAACATCCCGCCGGCCCGCTTCTATTTGGGCGACACCGGCGCCATGAGTTTGGGCGTCACCTTGGGCATTATCGCTATGCTGACCAATAACGCTCTCTTGTTGATTTTTATTGGTTTGATTTTTCTAGTGGAATCCGTTTCCGTCCTGATTCAGACCTTTTCCAAAAAAATTCGCCGCCGCAAAATTTTTTTATCCTCGCCTATACACCATCATTTTCAGGCCTTAGGTTGGCCGGAAGCGAAAGTGGTCATGCGTTTTTGGGTGATTGCCGCCATTGGCGCCGCCGTCGGTTTGATAATTTTTTTACTGGATAAGAAATTTTAATTATGAAAAGGCTTTGGTTTAGTAAGCGGGCCTTACCTTCTTCCATTAGCGGCGAGCATGAGCCGGACCGGAGTCTGGTGACAGCGGTTTTCGTTTTAATAGTTTTCGGTCTGGTTATGCTCTTTAGCGCCTCCTCGGCCGTTTCTTACGCTCGCTACGGCAATACCTATCATTTTCTCTCGGCGCAATTTATAAATTTGGCCGTTGGCTTAGTCGCTTTTTTTATCGGCGCACGCGTCTCTTACCGTTGGTGGCGGAAATTCGCCCTGCCGCTTTTATTCGCCTCCGTTATCCTTTTAAGTCTAGTTTTTATCCCCGGCCTGCGCGTCAGTTACGGCTCGGCTTATAGTTGGATTTCCTTGTTCGGCCATTCCTTCCAGCCGGCGGAATTCGTTAAAATTTTTTTCCTGATCTATTTGGCCACTTGGCTGGAGGCGAAGAAGGATAAATTACACAGTTTCGCCAGCGGCAGTCTTCCTTTTTTCGTCATTTTGGCCATTATTAGTTTATTAATGATCGCCCAGCCGGACTGGGGCACTTTATTCATTATTGGCGTGACCGCTTTGGCCGTATTTTTCATCGGTGGCGGTAAATTCAGCCACATTTTTTTAGTGGTCTTGGCCGTCTCTTTGGGCCTATTTTTACTCTTTACTCTCAAGCCCTCTTACCCGAGCGAGCGCTTCCAGTGTTTGGAGAATCCAAGCGCTAACGCCAGCGGCAAATGTTATCAAGTCAATCAGGCGCTCATCGCCGTCGGTTCGGGCGGCTGGTTTGGGCGCGGTTTGGGCGCCAGCCGCCAGAAATATTTTTATCTGCCGGAAGTCTGGGGTGATTCCATTTTTCCGGTCATTGCCGAAGAAACCGGTTTCATCGTCAGCTCCTTATTAATTTTTTTATATTTATTCATCTTCTATCGCGGTCTTTTAATCGCGCGTGACGCGCCTGATATTTACGGCCGCGTTTTGGCGGCCGGCATCGTTATTTGGTTGGCGCTGCAAACATTTTTAAACATCGGCGGCATGATCAATCTCATTCCTATAACCGGCGTGCCTCTACCTTTCATTTCCGCCGGCGGCTCGGCGATTTTTGCCGGCCTCTTCGCCATTGGCATCTTGGTTAACATCAGCCGGCAGACGAAAACGCCGCGTAAATTGAAACACCGTAGCCGTTAAATAATTAAAAACGCCATGGCCAAAAAAGATGAAAAAAAATTAGTAAAAATCATGTTTTCCGGCGGCGGCACCGGCGGTTCGGTAATTCCGCTTTTAGCCGTGGCCGAAGGTTTGACCCAAAGTAGATTAAGAGAAAAAGGCGAGGTCGGTGAAAGCGAGCAGTCGGAAGGGTTAAATATGCCGGCGCTGGTTTTTGTCGGCACGCCCGAGGGGCCGGAAAGAGAACTGGTCCAAGCTTTTTCCGGTGCGCCCATGAAATTCATCGCTTTGAAAAGCGGCAAATGGCGCCGCTATTTTTCCCTGGCTAATTTTTTTGATCTTTTCGTCACTTTCGGCGCTTTTTTTCGGGCTTTAAAAATTTTAAAGCGTGAAGCTCCGGATTTAATTATTACCGCCGGCAGTTTCATCAGCGTGCCTTTGCTTTGGGCCGCCGCCTTTAAAAGAATCCCGAGCCTGGTGCATCAGGAAGACGTGCGGCCGGGTTTGGCCAATCGCTTAATGGCGCCTTTCGCGCGTTTTGTCACCGTCACTTTTAGCCAGTCCTTGGCCGCTTACGGCGCCAAGGCGGTTTTAACCGGCAATCCGGTCAGGGATTTAGGACCCTATAAAAAAGAAAGAGCTTTGACCAAAGACCGCTACGGCTTGGCGATTGATCGACCCTTGATTTTAATTATCGGCGGCGGCACCGGGGCGCAAGCGGTTAATGAATTAGTCTTCGCCGTTGCCGAAGAGCTGGGTAAAGCCGCCGAGATCGTGCATCTGCTCGGCAAGGGTAAGGGCACTAATAATCCGCCTGTTTGCGCTGGTTATCAGACGCGGGAATTTTTAGCTAACGAGGAAGTTTTACATCTTATGGCCGCGGCCGATTTGGTCGTTTCTCGGGCCGGCTTGGGCGTTTTGACCGAATTAGCCGTTTTGAAAAAACCCATGATCATAATTCCTATACCCGACTCGCATCAAGAAGACAATGCCCGCGTTTTCGCTAATGCCGGCGCGGCCGTGGTTTTAGAGCAGAGGGAATTGACGCCGGTGAAATTAAGCCAAGAGATAAAGCGGGTTTTGGCCGATAATGATTTGCGGGAGAAACTCGGGACCGCGGCCGGGAAAGTCATGGCGCCGGGGGCGGCCGAAAAGATCGCCGCTTTGGCCTGGAAAATAATGACAAACGAACATGACTAGACAGACACGCGCCGGCCGTAGAACGGCCGGCCGAAAAGATCGCCGCCGCCTGCCGGCCGCCAAGAAAAGCGCCTATTTCATCGGTATCAAGGGCGTGGGCATGACCATGCTGGCCCAGTTTTTGGCCGCCTCGGGCTGGCGGGTTTCCGGCAGCGACGTCAAGGACGTCTTTTTGACCGACAAGGTCTTGCGGCGCGAAAAAATTCCGGTTTTCTCGCCTTTTACGGCGAAAAACATTCCTTCGCG
>CAZXZR010000034.1:0-4370 GCA_964645545.1 uncultured Gammaproteobacteria bacterium
ATCTTGGTTTTTTGGTTTAACGGATAATTATAGAATATTTAAATATATTTGTCAATAAAAAAGTTATGAAATTTAGATTTTTACTAATTTTTCTCTAATATAAAAACAAAAATTCTGGAGTTATCCAGAATTATATTAACTTGGCTTTAATTGTCTAAGATGTAGCGGGCTAGGTTAGCCTGCTATTTAGAGAAAAACATCTCGTCGTCGTCAACAAAGGCGGCTGGGTGGCGATCGGAAGCGGAGCTTTTCGTCGGGGCTGCCTTCTTCTTATCATCTCTCCTTTTATCATCTTCCCTGCGGCCGGCTGGAAAATCATCGGCCTCTTTCTCATCCCGAATTTCCTCCAAAATCTCATCCTCGTCCTCAATCGCCTCATTTTCTTCTTCCGGACTCAAGCCTAATTCTTCTTCGACTTTTTCGTCGGCCGATTTTTCTCCTTCCCCTTCTTCCTCTCTTTCTTCGCCTTCTTCGTTCCCGTCTCCGCCTTCGTCACCGTTCTCCTCTTCGCGGGCACTAAAATCAAGAATGCCGTCGTCGCCTTCTTCGGCCTCTTCTTCCTCATCTTCATCCCCGAAGTAGCTTTCCGGCGGCCGACTGTCGCGGCGGCTATGGAGTGGCTGGCCGCTGACTCCGCTGGCTTCGGCTTCGTACTGCTCGCGGCTGATCAGGACCTCGCGCGGCCGGGCGCCGTTAACCGGACCGATGATGCCGGCTTCTTCCAGCATGTCCAGTATCTTAGCCGCCCGGCCGTAGCCGATGGACAGGCGGCGCTGGAGCATGGAAGTGGAGGCTTTGCCGGCCCGGATGATGATGTCTTTGGCTTCTTCGAACAATTCGTCTTCGTCGCCGTGGGTGCCGTCCAGGCCGACGCCGGCATTGCCGGAAACCTTCTGCCGGTCGGTGACGCCCTCTAAATATTCGGCCCCGCCCGATTTCTCCTTGATGTAGTTAACGATGTCGTTAATTTCCGTTTCGCTCAAAAAGGCGCCCTGAATCCGTTTCGGCTTAGACAATTCCGGGGTCATGAAAAGCATATCGCCCTGGCCCAATAATTTTTCCGCCCCGCTCATGTCTAAAATCGTCTTGGAATCCACTAAAGAAGCCACGGAAAAAGCGATGCGTGTAGGGATGTTGGCCTTAATAAGGCCGGTGATGACGTCCACGCTCGGCCTTTGCGTGGCTAAAATGAGATGGATGCCAATGGCGCGCGACATTTGCGCTAGACGAATAACGGCCGCCTCCATCTCCTTGCCGCTGGTCATCATAAAATCGGCCAGTTCATCAATGATGAAAACGATATAAGGCATCTTTCCCCTACTGGAGGCATTATATGACTGGATATTTTTCTTGCCCGATTTGTTCAAAACATCGTAGCGCCGGTCCATTTCGTTCAAACACCATTTCAGGGCGTTAATGGTTTTGTTAACGTCGGTTATGACCGGCGTCAATAAATGCGGAATGCCGTTATAGACCGGCAATTCCACGCGCTTGGGATCAATCATAACAAAGCGCAGATCGTCGGGGCTGTTCTGATAAAGGAGGCTGACGATAATGGCGTTTAGACAGACCGACTTGCCGGAATTGGTGGCGCCAGCGACAAGCAAATGCGGCATACGGTTTAAATCATAGAGCCAAACCGTGCCGGAAACGTCTTTGCCTAAAGCGATAAAGAGATTGTTTTTGCGCGCCTTGAAAGCCGGATCCGTCAAAATTTCCCGCAAACCAACAATGGCTTTAGTTTTATTGGGCACTTCCACGCCGACCAGGGACTTGCCCGGAATGGGAGCCTCGATCCTGATCGGATGGGCGGCTAAGGCTAAAGACAAATCATTATTCAAAGTGGTGATGCGCGACAATTTCACGCCTTCGGCCGGTCGGAAGGTGTACTGGGTCACGGTCGGCCCGACTCTGGTTTCGCCCATTTCTACTTCAATGCCAAATTTCTCCAGAGTGTTCTTGATCTTTTGGGCGTTGGCTTCCGTATCCCCGCCTACCGCCTGGCTGAATTTATTGTTTAAAAGTTCCAAGGGCAGGTCGATCTTGACCAGGCGCTTGGGCCAGACGATCTTTTCCTGCACTTTCGGCCGCTTGCCTTTGGCAATGATTTTCTCTTCCGCTTCCATCTCCGCTTCCGCCAAGTCCAAATCGCGCTTCTGCCAGCGATCCAAAATCTCCTCGCGCGCTTCCGCGGCGAATTCGCGCCCGCGTTCCGCTTCGCCCTCGCCGTCTTCGGCGCCAGTAAACAGGTTCCGGAAAAAGATGCCGAAGGGCCGGAAAATCCTTGCCCAAAGGCTTTCCCGGCCGATGAGGCGGGACAAGGAAGTATTGAAAACTAGAACCAAAGAAATAAGCAAAAGGACGATTAGGACCACCGTGCCGCCCCAGAAACCGAAGACATACACGAAAAATTTGCTCAAATACAGGCCGACGTAGCCGCCGCCATGACCGGCTTTAACGGCTATAAGCCAATTGGCCGGCTTGATGAAAAAATGGAAGAGGGCCTGGTAGGAAAGAAAAAGCAGAAACAGGCCGAGATAATCGCTGAATTTCAAAGGCTTTTTCAAGCGGCGAATGATAATCAGAGCCCAATAGAGAAAAATCAGCGGCACCAGCCATTTACCGAAGCCGAAAATGAGGGTCAGCCATCTGGTCAGGAAAACGCCGAAATGCCCGGCCGCGTTGAACAGGCCGAGCAGGCTGACCAGACCCAAAAGCAGAAGGACGAGAATAATAATGCTGCGCTTGGCCCGGTCGTCCAGGGCGAAATCGGGCAGGTTGACGTAATTCCAATTATTTGACTTTTTCTTTCTGGGCATACGGATACATTATATCACAGGTTGGGCCAAGATACATATAAAAACCCCGCCAATAATCCGAGGAGCGCCGCCCTTTAATGGGCAGCGAAAAGCCAAGACATATTTGGAGAGAGATTTAAATATGTCGTTTCGCTTTTCCGCTCCGCGGATTGTTGGCGGGGTTTCGCAACGCCGTCATTGGTTTACAAAAACGGGTCAAACTAATTTGGAAGCTATCGCTTCCCTTTTTATTTTTTGGCTTGATATTTTTCTTCTCTGAAAGCACCAGGCTCTCCTCCTGATGGTTTCGGAAAGAAAGCGAACAGGTTAAACTGGCCTGTTCGCAGAGAAAAAATATTTTTATTCGTAGCCCCCACTCGCGGGGTGGGTGGCAGGTACCCCAAAAACTGGACACCCTATTCCATATCAAGCGGCAGTTGGTGTAAGATATAATTAATAAACTAATTAAATCAAAGAACCATATGCCCAGAAGAATAATAAGTCAGGAGATTAGGGACCGAATTATTAATAAAATAAAAAATGAAGGCTATACTGTCGCTCAAGCTGCGCAGGAATTCGGGGTCGGTGTCAAAGCTATATACCGCTGGATCGGCTCTCAAGGCAAAGTTGAGCCCGGAGCCCTGGAGTTAGCTAAATTAAAAAGAGAAAATAATGAATTAAAGCAAATAATCGGGATGCTAATGCTCGACTCGGAGAGAGGGAAAAAAAATCACTAAGATCAGAGACAGAATTATGACCGCCACCACCAATTTAAGCCGCCGAAAATTGGCGCAAAAATTAGGCATAGCCAGATCAACGCTCTATTACAAATCAAAGAAAAAAATCAAAGATGAGGCGACCAAACAATTGATTATTGAAGTAATGGATTCTAACCAGGCTTATGGGCATAAACGAGTAGCGCTGGAATTAAAGATTAATAAAAAGAAGATATTACGGATAATGAAGTTATTTAAATTAAAACCCCAGATAATCCGGGGTAAAAAGTGGGTTAAAAAAGGAGACCGAAATTTACCCGAAACCGTTTACAAGAATGAAATTATTAATATTTGTCCTCTAGCTCCGAATATCGCTTGGTGCGGCGATTTTACCTATATCAAATACCGAAACTATTTTATTTATCTGGCCACTGTTTTGGATATTTTTACCAAAGAAATAATCGGGGTCGCCATTAGCCATCGTCACAACAGATTTTTAGTCAAAGAAGCTACACTTGATGCCAACAAAAAAAGAGGCTTACTACCTCAATATTTTCACACTGATCAGGGCTCGGAATATCAGAGCGAAGAACATGCCGATTTTTTGGCTAAATCCGGAGTGATAGTTTCGATGAGTAAAAAATCCAGCCCTTGGGAAAACGGTTGTCAAGAATCATTTTATTCACAGTTTAAATTAGAGCTTGGCGATACTAACAGATTTGAAACGGAAGAACATCTGATTGAAGCCATTTATCAGCAACTATATTATTACAATAATCGCAGAATCCATACTACCTTAAAAATGGTCTAGAAATTCCATACAGTTTTAAACCAATTAAAAAGTTGATTCCGGGGT
>CAZXZR010000035.1:0-4300 GCA_964645545.1 uncultured Gammaproteobacteria bacterium
CAATTAATTCTTAACTATTGACAAATTAAATTTTTCGTTATATAATGAACTATTATAGTTTTTTAAAAAATATTATTGTTTAACCCGCCCAAGTCTTAAAAACAAACGGACAAGGGCACAAAAAAGGAGGACTAAATGGATAGAGAAAAGTTTTGGAAGTTAATGACGGCGTCATACGCCGTATTGTTTGCCATAATGGCTGTCATTGGCTTTTTCGTCTACGATGCCATAGGTTGTATCGCGGTCTGGTCATTGTTAACGGCCGCGTGGGCATTCTTTGCCTATATAATCTTCGGCGCCGGCTTTACGAATTTCGGCAGCCATTGCTTTCTCGTCGATCAGATGAATAATGATGAGAACAGGACCCGCAGAGCCTGGAAAATATTCGGCCTAACTGCGTTTATCTGCTTGTGCGCCGGTTTTACTGGCGCCGAGTGTTTCACCGCGCTAGGGGAAGAGATGGGCATTCTATCGAGTTATATGAGTGTCCGCAGCCTTGGCCATGAATCGATACATCATTGGCAAAGGACTGTCCTATTACCGACATTCGTATTATCGTTCATTGTCCCTTACTTCGCCGGCCTATTATGGCAGGTGATTGTCAGGTACCGCCGGATAAGCTATAGGCCGCTGGCTTATTAGCCTGGGATTCCCATGAAGACATTAAATCGGAGCTCGCTTAATTACGGCGAGCTTCTTTTTTATCTTGATTTTTATTTAAATAATGCTACAATGAAGGCGTTTTCTAATACCAAAGCGGGCCGCAAACCCGCTTATAATAACTCTAATATGCAGGTAAGCAAAAAAGACTTGGACAAGTCGCAGATAGAACTGACCGTGGAACTTAGCGCCGCGGAATTCTTGCCGTACGTAGAAAAAGGAGCGCAAAAAGTTTCCCAGGAAATGGAGATAGAGGGTTTCCGGCCGGGCAAGGTGCCTTACGAGATTCTCAAGCAGAAGATAGGCGAGATGACCATATTGGAAGAGGCGGCCCGTCTGGCTATAAACAAGACCATTGACGAAGCCATGCGGCAAAATACCATGGATCGGCCGGCCGTCGGCCAGCCGAGCGTGAATATAACTAAGCTGGCGCCCAATAACCCCTTGGAATACAAGATTGTTTTCGCGCTTTTGCCGAGTGTCGCCCTGGGCCGCTATAAGGATTTGGGCTTGAAGAGGGAAGAGGCGAAAGTGGAAGAAGCGGAAGTGGCCAGAGTCCTGGAAGAATTGCGCGAGTTGCACGCCAAAGAGAGCTTGGCCGAACGCAGCCTGGAAGCCGGCGACAAAGTCATCGCCGATGCCAGCCTGTTCTTGGACAAAGTGCCGGTGGAAAACGGCGCCCAAAAAGATCTGGCTTTAATTATGGGCAAGAATTATTTCGTACCCGGTTTTGACGATAAGATAATGGGCGCCAAGGCCGGCGAAGAGCGCGAATTCTCCTTGCCCTATCCGGAAAATCACCACCAGAAAAATTTGGCCGGCAAGATGGTGGAGTTCAAAGTCAAGATAAAATCGGTATATAGCCGCGAAAAGCCGGCCTTGGACGACAAGTTCGCCGCCCTTTTTCGCCTGAAAGACTTGGCGCAATTGACCGGGAATTTGCGGGAGAACCTTTTGGCGGAAAAGAAACGGGAAGCGGATTTGAAAAGCGAAGCAGAAATGCTTGACAAGATAGTCGGCGAGGCCAAATTCGGGGACTTGCCGGACGTATTAATAGAGAACGAAGTCAAGAACATCATGGCCGAATTGGAGCAGTCGGTCTTACGCCAGGGCGGGAAATTTGAAGATTACTTGGCGCATTTGAAGAAAAGCAAAGATGAATTGAAATTGGATCTGATGCCGAACGCGGTCAAGCGCGTGAAGTCGTCCTTGGTCATCCGCGAGGTGGCCATCGTGGAAAAGATTTCCGTCGAAGATAAGGAAGTTATTGACAAGATCGCCGAACTGAAAAAGCAGTATGCCGATAATCGCGACATCCTAAAAATGCTGGACGAGCCCGGCTATGCCAATTATTTGCGCAACATCTTAGCCAACGAAAAAGTGCTGGCCAAGCTTAAGGAATGGAATTATGCCCGTACTGGCGACAAACAAAAGAGCTAATTACGATTATGAACTGCTGGACAAATACGAAGCCGGCCTGGTTTTATTTGGACACGAAGTCAAGGCGGCGCGCCAAAGCCAAGTCAGCCTGAAGGGCAGCTACATCACCATACGTACCATTAACGGCCGGCCGGAACTGTTCCTGGTGAACTGCCACATCTCGCCGTATAAGCATGCCGGAAGCCTGGCCGACTATGACCCGGCGCGGGAGCGCAAGCTGCTTTTGAAACGCGGGGAAATCAGCCATTTATTGGGCAAAAAGAAGAGCGAGGGCTTGACACTGATCCCGACCAAAATATATACTAAACATAGTTTTCTGAAGCTGGAGTTCGCTGCCGCCCGCGGAAAGAAGAAGTATGACAAGCGGGAAACGATAAAGAAAAGGGAGGAGGACAAGCGGCTGCGGGCCCTGGCCAAGAAACGTTAATTTACAAACGGGGATGAAAGGAATCGACAGTCGGAATTTCTCCAAATGCTCAAGACGCGCTTAGCCGCCGCGCTAAACCGGCTAAAAAACACAAGTGCCAAACAAATGGCGAGAGCGTTCACTTGGCGCGTGCCGAGTTTCGCTCCAGTTATGGCCTAAAACAAACGTGCCGTAACCATCGGCCGGCGTCAGTCCTCATAGCGCCGCGCCGGTGTCATAATCATGGGGATAGGCGCTTAACCGTATCTTTCCGGAAAGCGTTGAAACAACAGAAAGGTAGCTCCGATCGCTTTTGTCCGGTTTTCGATGGTCGGAGCGAAACCAAGAAATCGGACTAATTTTGTACAGGCATTTGGAGACGCCGGCTGGACATGGGTTCAACTCCCATCATCTCCACATTATCAATCGGAAAACAATCATCTCGGTCCAGCATGAGGTCCAGTGGTGGAACTGGTATACACGCAACACTTAAAATGTTGTGCCCCAAAGGCATGTGGGTTCGATTCCCACCTGGACCACCACTTTGAAATATTTGCGGGTATCGTATAGTGGCCATTATGTCACCTTGCCATGGTGAAGATACGGGTTCGACTCCCGTTACCCGCTCCAGTATTACCTTAAAAATCGAAAAAAATCGAAACCATAACCAAAAAAGCAAGTCATGAAAAACCTTGTCACCGTTATCGTCAACAAGGGGGGGGGGATTTTTAGAGTTTTTAACATTTTTGACCATTAAATCCGGGTTTATAAAAAACCGCTGTTAAAATAAAACAGCGGTTTTTTAGAGAGCCTGTACCAAATAAAGACGGAAGATTTTATCTATCCGCCTGGAGGAGAATTTTCCCCGCCAAAGGGCACGGTGCGCCTCTCTCCTAACCATTGTCGCGCTTTTTTCCCCGGCGTAAACCAAGATTTTAGTTTTTCCGCCCGTGAAACGGGCGAAAGGTTCGTCTATTTTACTTTCGTAGATGAAAATATCGCCGATGAAGTAGCCGGTCTCGATATCAAAGAAGGCGAGGCCGTAGCGGGAGACGTAAACCGAAATCGAATCGTTTATGGAATCGGTTTTGATTTTCTCCCGTTTGTAGTTGAAGACGTTTGTGGCCGTCGGCCGCAAAAAATGATAGCGGCGCGTGAACCTTAAGGTAGTGGCGTCGATACATTGCCAAAGCCTCTCATCTTTATTCGCCAGGAGAAAATCCCGCGAATAATTCCAGTCCACTTTGGGCAGACGAGAGGAATCAGCGATATTAAAAATCGCTGACCTACTTTTTTCTTTATCATCTCTTTTTTCCTCCGTCGCCGGCGGACAATCTTTATGATCATCAACCTGGCCCCGGGCCGGGAAAACTAAAAAAAGAAGCAAGACAGTAAAAATTTTCATCCTTATATTTTATTTTGTTTATTTTAAATGAACTTAGTGAATTTATATATTATAATATTTTTATAATCTGTCAATATTAGTCTAAAAATCGGGCTTGGGACCCGATTTTAGAATCTTTTTACGATAATTTTAGGCAGCCGTTTCTAATTGGGCCGAATGTTTTTTAGCTTTAAGAGCCTGCTGGAGATTAGTCAATCTCATTTTGTCTTGTTCATCAGCTTTTTCAGCCGCTTCTAAAACGGCGTGGGAGTCATTTAAATCTATATTCCAAAGTTCACGAGCTTTAGCCAATATTTTTTCCTCGCCCCAGTTTTCCGCCCACTCAAAATATAAATCTATAATGGTCTAGAAATTCCATACAGTTTTAAACCAATTAAAAAGTTGATTCC
>CAZXZR010000036.1:0-3658 GCA_964645545.1 uncultured Gammaproteobacteria bacterium
AAGAGGCGTGACTGAATTTAAAGCAAAATTATTTCGGCAATAAAAAAACCGCTTTTGCACTCTCAAGAGCGGTTTTTCTGATGTCGGGCGCCTAAAAAGCGCGCCCGCTTAAGGAATGATTTCTTTAATTACGGGAAAAATTTTTTGCGCCAAAGGCAAGGCCGCTTTGGGGATAAAGAGACGATTACGGCATTGAGCGTGCCAAATCAAATTAGGGGTGTTTAAATGAAAAACGCCAGCAAACAAACCATCGCGATGCCCTTCCGCTTCGGCCACGAAAAGATTGGTGTCGGCGTAGGAAGCATCTTTGGAAAAGAGAAAAAAATTCCCTCGATAAGCACCGACTAGCTTGAGCGCGTACAGGTCGCAAATTTCCACAATCTGATCCTGACTAAAGCGCAAAGATTTTAAAGGGATTCTAAAAGCCGAAAAGATTTCCGGAAAATTGCCATTGGCGGCAATTTCATAGACCGCAATTGCAGTCGGCCCGGTCGCCAGTCCCGGCTTGTTCAAATCCCATCTCTTAAAATCGTCGTCAATACCGCCTTTAAACACGCGGACGGAGTTATGCAAAGTCCTTTTCCCTTCTAAGGCGCCAATAGTGAAACCGCTCACCTCGGGAAGTAGAGTCAGGGAACCGTTCGTTAAGTTAAGTTCATTGTCGATCGCCAAGAGCTTAAGAAGCCTCCCTTTTTCTTCCGCTTCTTCCGCGGGCGGGAAACGGCCAGCAAGAATTTTGTCTAAAGCCGCACCAACTTTTCGCGGGTCAAGCCGGCGGGCGTTCGGAGCCCTTACTCTGGCAGCTATCTCCTCCATTTTTCCCCTTATCTCATTAAGTAATTCAATATCAACATCCTTAAGCAAGTCATTAGGGACTTTAGGGATTAATAACTTTTTTGTCGCCATGATGCTTTTATTTTTAAAGAAATATAACCGTCACCTGCCCCGACGGCTGGAGAAACGGGGGATTAAAAAGTGTCAAATCCGTTTATAAAAAAATAGCATAAAAAAATAGAAGAGGCAAGGCGCATTTTAGATTTACTTAATAAAAATAAAAACTAACTATAAGCAAGCTCATTCTTTTTTCTTCTTAAAAGATAAATCAAGGCGGTTAAAAATAAATAATATAATCCTCCCCACCACCAATTAAAACCCCTAATTTGCACCGCCGCCCAACTCGGCCGGGCCAATAAATCGGAAAGGATGAAGATAAATTTCAAACCCAAATAGGCGGGCAAAAAGAAAAATGGACCTAAAGGCGGAATAAGAGCGGACAAACACAGGCTGGCCAGAAGCGCAGTCAAGATAAAAGGAAAGGACCAAAGTAGAAGTAAATTGGTCAAAGGCGCGATCAAAGACAGCTGTTTGAAATTAATTAGGGCAATGGGCAAAATCGCGATCTGGCAAACCAAAGTCAGATTAAGCGTTTCCAAAGCGACTTGAAGCGCTTTTTTCCAACGCGAACTCCGACCCTTCCCCGCCAGCAAACGGCGAATGACTTTTTGCCCTAAAGGATATAAATAAATGATGGCCAAAACGGCGGCGAAGGAGAGCTGGAAACCGACGTCGGCGCGCAAAATCCTGGGATTGAATAAAAGCATTAAGGCCGCGGAAGAAACCAAGGCGTTAGTCATGTTGGCTTTGCGACCGTAAGAGACGGCCAAAAGAGCCAGACCGCCCATAAGAGCCGAGCGCACGGCCGAGGCGGCCAGACCGGTAATAATGGGATAAAAAATTAAAAAAGCGAAAACCACTCTTAGGACCCAGCGTCGGCTCAAACCCAAAGCCAGAAAAAAATTAATGATAAGAGCGCTTAAAATCGTGATGTGGGTGCCGGAAATGGCGATCAAATGGCTAATGCCGACGCGAGCGAAAAGATCCAAGTCGCTTCTTTCTACGCTCCGGCGATAGCCCAAAAGCAAGGCGCCGGCCAGACCGGCTTCCGGCTCGGCCAAATTACGATCCAACAAATTTTTCAAGCGCCACTTGAAGCGCAACAAAGTGTGATAGGCCTTCTGCCGCCCGCTCAAAACTCCCGCGGCCGCCTCTATCTTCGGATAATACAGCAGCGAATAAACGCCGTAGCGGGCCAAATAGCTTTCGTAATCAAAATCCTCCAAGACCGGCGGCGCTTCCAGTTCCCCGCTTATCTTTAGAAAATCCCCGTAATTATAGGCAGGATAAAGAATGGTCGTGATCAAAACTTTGCCACCGGCGCAAACGGTCAAACGCCGACTTTTTATATCCACCTCCGCCTCCTCGCAAACGCGGCCGACGAAACTGACTTTCTCGCCGTTATGGGCGGCGAGATCCCCGGCTTTTATCTGTTTTTCAAAAGCCCCGGGTTTACAGCCGATTAAAAATATCGCCAAAATAAAGAGCAAATTGGCGAACAAAAAGAGGCGCGCCGGCGTCAAACGACTAAAAAATAACCGCGAAGCGAAGGACCGCGGCCGCGTTTTTTTAAAAGCCATAAAAAAATACCGTTAACAAACGGTATTATAGGCTTAAAGAGATGAAAAAAAGATAAACAGCTGCGCCTGGCTTTCCGGCCGCTCTAAGCTTAGCTCTTCTTCAACCACTTTAAATAGGCCTCGGCGAAGGGCCTTAAATCGCCGTCCAAAACTGCGTCCACATTGGCGGTTTCATACTCGTTCCTATGGTCTTTAACCAAACGCTTGCCATAAAGGAAATAGGAACGAATCTGCTTGCCCCATTCGGCTTTCTGAACCTCACCTTTAAGTCGCCTCTCTTCGTTTTCTTTCTCTGCCAAAGCCAGGCGATAAAGCTTGGCTTTCAGAATCTTCAAGGCGTTCTCTTTGTTCTGGTGCTGGGACCTTTCCGTCTGGCAGCTGACCGTGATGCCGGTGGGCAAATGGACGATGCGCACGGCCGAATTGGTGGTATTGACACTCTGGCCGCCCGGCCCGCTGGAGCGGAAGACATCGATGCGCAGGTCTTCCTCCCTAATGACCAGGGCGGCATCGTCTTTCAGTTCCGGGATAACTTCCACCAGGGCGAAGGAAGTGTGGCGCAGGCTTTCGGCGTCGAAAGGCGAGACGCGCAGCAGGCGATGGACGCCGTTCTCGCTTTTTAGGTAGCCGTAGGCATAGGGGCCGGCCAAGCGCAGGATGACGTTCTTGATGCCGGCCTCGTTGCCGGCCAGGCGATCGAGGATTTCCACCCGCCAGCCTTGGCGCTCGCCGAAGCGCAGGTACATCCTTTCCAGCATCTCCGCCCAATCCTGGGCGTCGACCCCGCCGGTGCCGGCGTGAATAGAAAGCAAGGCGTCGTCGCGGTCATATTTCCCATTGAGCAGGGAGAGGAATTCCAAGTCGGAGAACCTTTTTTCCAGCTCGTTGTATTTCGCCTCTATCTCAACGGTCAGTTCTCCATTCCGCTCCTGCTCGGCCAGGGCCAATAGTTCCTCGGTTTCCCGGATCTCCTTCTCCATCTTCTCCCAGACCTGGACGGCCGATTCTAGCTCCTCCGCCTGCCGGCCAATTTGGACGGCGGCCGGGCGGTCGGACCAAAAATCCGGCGCCGCCATCTTTTGCCGCAGTTCCCGAACCTTCTCGGCCTGGCGGTCGATATCCAAGAGCGCCTTCGCCTTCAGAAAGCGTTCCCGGAGCTCTTCCAGTTTCTTGAGCAGCTGTTC
>CAZXZR010000037.1:0-2277 GCA_964645545.1 uncultured Gammaproteobacteria bacterium
ATGAGCCAATTATTTCCAAGAAACTTTTTGATGACGTTCAACAAGTGATGAATAACCGTGGCAAGAAAAAGAGGAAGCGAAAACATGAGTTTGCTTTTTCGGGCTTTATGAAATGCGGAAAGTGTGGTTGCCTCATTACCGCTGAAACTCAAAAAGGGCACGTTTACTATCGTTGCACCAAGAAAAAGCAAACTTGTAATGAAAAGTATTTGCGCGAGGAAACACTTGTTGAACAGATGAAATCCGTCATTCAAAAAGTTTCTATTCCCGATGATTGGGCGGAAAATATGCTTGCCGAACTAGACCGCGAGAAAGCGAGTATCCAAAACGAGGGCGTTGCTTTTGTTCAAAATCTGCAAGCAAGAAAAAAAGAAATTGAGCAGAAAATAGATCGGCTTCTCGACATCTACATTGAGGGCGGGTTATTACAAGAGGAATATCAGGCCAAGAAAGTAAAACTTTTGAACGAGAAAGCCGATATTGAGCAAGAAATCAGAGATTTTGAACAAAAGGGAAATAATTGGCTCGAACCGATGCGAGAAGTCATTTTATTGAGTAGCCAAGCCAAAATTCTTTTGTCGCAGGGCGACAAAACGCAAATCCGCGCATTTCTTAAAAATGTCGGCTCGAACTTTATGCTGAATTCAAAACGGCTTGAATTTAGGGCGTTAAACGGCTGGCGAGCCCGCGTAGCGGGCGAGCCAATGACTTCATTTCCTAACTGGCGGAGAGAGTGGGATTCGAACCCACGGACCACTTGCATGGTCAACAGTTTTCAAGACTGTCCGATTAAACCGCTCTCGCACCTCTCCTCGGCGCTTTTAAAGCTGCCCTAATTCTATAATAATCCTCCCTAAAAATCAATCCGCGCCAGAATGATTTTCAGCCACTCACTATAGCGATCGGGATTAAGACTAAGGTCGCGCCGCAGCTCGGCCGGGGACAAGTAGCGGTAGGCGGCGGCTTCCTGGGGGTCGGGGCGAGGTTCTTGGTCGCTTAGGCCAATGAAGATATGGTTAATCTCGTCTTCCACCAAGCCCTGGCCGACGGGAACGCGGTAGGCGACAATGCCGGCCGGCCACAAGTCGCAGTCAAGGCCCATTTCCTCGGCTAAGCGCCGCCGGACGGCCCGGATAGATACCTTGGGCGTTTCAAAATGGCCGCAACAGGCATTGGACCAGAGGCCGCCGCTGTGATACTTGCCCGCCGCCCTTTTCTGGAGCAGGCACTGGCCGGCGGAATTGACAATGAAGACGGAAAAAGCCCGGTGGCGAAGGCCAGCCACGTGGACGGCCAATTTATCACCATAACCTATAGGTTTGTCCTGTTCGTCAACCAAGAGTATTTTAGTCATAGGCGCCAGCGACAAAAATGCCGGTCCGGGACCGGCAAGACTATTGCTTCTACGAGCGAAAAGAAATATTTAGCGGGAAAAGTGACCGACTTTCAAGATTAGATAGGCCAAGACGCCGCCGGCTAAAGCCGTGGCGAGCTGGGGCCAGCCCATCATGGTCAAAGCCAAGCCGACCAAAGTTTTCTGGTGCAAAAGATTGATGATCAGGGCGCTAACGCTGATCAGGAAAATGAATTTCAGGCTGGCGGCGGCCAGAACCCGAAACCAATAACGGCTGTTATCGCCGCGGCTCCCAAAAGAGAAAACCAGAATCAAGAGGATATTGCTTAGGATTATGAAGGGAATAAGCGGCGCCAAAACCAAGGGCAAGGTGCCGACGGCCAGGGCGGCCAGGCTCGGCAGCCAGGCGATTAATATCGCCCCCTCGACGCCCAGGAGGCTGGCGGCCAGAAAAAGGGTGGCATTGACCAGGGAGCCGGTGATCAGCTGGTTATGGCAGAAGGGCGCCGCCACGGCGACTCCCAAAAGCAGGGCGAACCTGGCGGCGGCTCGCCATTTCTCTTGCGGCAGGGTGATGACTTTTTCCAGAGTCATAAAATATTTTTCGGCGGGCCAAGTGTGTTAAGTACTCATGTCCCCAAACCATTGCGGGGTTTTTAAGTTATTTTGGCACTTGATGTTTTGGGTATGTAAGCCAATTATTAGAAATCAAATCTGCAGGCGCCAAAAGGCGGTTGGCCCTGCTTATAATAACTTTCGAGGCACTTGGCGTCATTAAGTCTTTTTGTTGATTCCGCAACTTTAGGGAGCCAATAGGCTAATTCAGCTAATACAATAATAAGACCAATTAAAGCTAAGGTAATAATAAATTTATTAAGTATATTTAACTTTTGTTTCATAGTAAAGTGTTCTAGGGATTTTGG
>CAZXZR010000038.1:0-2092 GCA_964645545.1 uncultured Gammaproteobacteria bacterium
TGCATTTGGAACGTTTTGAAAGAATCTTACTTCTTCCGGGAAACTATCCTGCCGCCCGGAGAAATCGATAGCGCGGTCGATGACCGTACCGGCGGCAAAGTCCAGGTCACCTGGCATTCTAAGGCTGATCAGGTCGCAGGCTATAAAATCTATTATCTCAAGGCCGGGCAGGGGAGTATGTCCACTAAAGATGTCGCTTTGGACGCTTGCAGTCAGGCGAATGGCAATTACGCCTGTCAGGCGATCGTTTCTAACCTGGTTAATAATCAGGCCTATATTTTTAAGGTCTCGGTCATCTCGGTCAATCATACGGAAAGCGTTTTGTCCAATGAGAAGACGGCCACGCCCACCGACGCCACACCACCGCCTGTACCCACGAATTTTCAGGCCGAGGTTGACGAAACAAACGTGGCTTTTTCCTGGTTCAACCTCGTCGGCATCGGCGGCGAGCCGGTCGTTTTCCGGCTCTATCATGGCTTAAGCAGTGGCCATTACGGCGAATCTTTCGATTCCGCTGAGAACGCCGGTTCAATGACCATCGCCTTGAGTCAATTTCCCGCCGGCGCTAATTATTTCGCCTTGAGCGCCATTGACGCAGCCGGGAACGAAAGCGTCAAGTCGGAAATTATATTTAATCTTCCCTAAATACGGGCAGTATTCCCTAAGCTTTGTTTATGGGGAAAAATAAATTCGTTCCAATTCCAGAGCCTTCCCGCCTCGGCTTATTTTTGCTCAGGCTGTTTCTGCTTATGCTGGCGGCGGTTTTTTGCCTTATCGGCCCCGTGGCGGCGCAAGAAACGCCGGCGCCTTCCGCCGACGCCATCGCCGTCCGCGTCGTCCCTAACCCCAACCATTACAGCATCAGCCGCTGGTATGAAAGCCAGGGCTTCAACGGCTCGCCGCAATCTTTAACCGTGGACGGCTATGAGGCCATTCGCGACGGCCGTACGGTTTACGTCAACGCCGCCAACGTGGATACGGCCGGCAAAAAGATTTACTCCAACATTTATTTGATTTCCTATAACCAAAATCCGGAGCCGAAGACGGTGGATATTCTCGGACAAATTATCGCCCATTGGCAATTCAACACCAATTTGGGCCAAATCGGCGCCTGCGACATTTCGTCTTCACGCTGCCAGACGGCCGCTGATTGCGTTTCCGGCCAAGTTTGCGCCGCGAACGATTTGGCAGCCGGCACCTGCCAGTTGGTGACGCCGGTAAAGTGCCTGCTTGACAGCGATTGCCCGGTGAATTTTTTTTGCACTAGTTCCAAAGCCAAGATTACCCGCGATTTGGAGCGTCTGGGCCAGCTGGAAGAATTGAAAGAAGCTTTGTTTGGTTTTAAAAACATTAACGGTCATTATCCCCTTTTAACTTCGGGCAGCTATATTCCCGGCTATTCCTTGTCGGTCTGGCCGAGCTGGCTGGGTACCTTTTTGCCCAATTTAGCGGCGGCCCGGATTTTTTCCGATCCCATTAATCGTCTCGGCCCTTGCCCGGATTTTGACCCCGGGACTTGCTGGAACGAAGACACGAAGCGTTTTTGGCAGCCGCCAAGCCTGCCGGCGGACGCGCCCCGGATAGTTTTACCCGGTGGCAGCTATGCCTTCGTTTACAATACCGACGCGAATGGTTCCGATTACAGTTTATGCGCCGTTTTGGAAAGCCGCTATCCCCCTTTAGATTATAATTTTTCGTCTTTTAATCCCGTTTCTTTCAATTGTGCCACCGGCGGCGTGGTCACCGGCGGCGGGAGCGGCAACACGGCGCCGTATTTAAGCGGCGTGTCGCTTACGGGCAGTGCCGGTCAGGAGTATAACGGCTTCGTCAAGGCCGCGGACGCCGAAGGCAATCCCCTAACCTGGGTTTTAGAGACCGCCGATACCACTTGGACCGGTTGGAAGAATAATGATGCCGAAGGCCAGGCTCCGGTTTTAATGGCCACCAACGACCCTAATCAGAAGAAGATTTACGCCCAGCGGGCCGGCGCGCCCGGAAATTACCTGATCGGCTTGACGATCAGCGACGGCCAAGGCGGCACTTTGGCGACGACGACTTCCCTGGTTATCACTAATCCTACGCCCTTTATAGA